>NZ_JBFAYA010000017.1:0-176824 GCF_040681095.1 Streptomyces sp. NPDC051909
TCCTGCTCGTCGGCGTCGCCATCGACCTGCTGATCTTCAGCCCCCTGGAGCGCGCGGTACTGCGCCGCCGCGGACTGCTGGTCAAGGGCTGAACCCCGATGAGCACCCCTGTCCTCCTCGTCATCGCGCACGGCAGCCGTGACCCGCGGCACGCGGCGACCGTCCAGGCCCTGGTGGCCCGGACCGCCGCGCTGCGGCCGGGGCTGCGCGTGGAGACGGCGTTCCTGGACTTCAACCTGCCGTCCGTGACGGGGGTGCTCGACCGGCTCGCCGCCGAGGGGGTGCGGGAGGTCGTCGCCCTGCCGCTGCTCCTGACCCGCGCCTTCCACGCGAAGGCCGACATCCCCGCCGTCCTGCGGCAGGCCCCGGCCTCGCTGCGGATCCGGCAGGCGGAGGTCCTGGGCCCGTCCCCGCTGCTGCTCGCGACGGTGGAACGGCGCCTGTACGAGGCGGGCCTGACGCCCGCCGACAAGAGCACGACCGGGGTCGTCCTGGCCTCGGCGGGCTCCACCGACCCGGAGGCGATCGCAGTGATCGCAGAAACGGCGCGGGAGCTGCGGAACACCGGTTGGTGCTCCGTGCGGCCTGCGTTCGCCTCCGCATCTCTTCCCAGGACGGACGAGGCGGTACGGGCGCTCCGCGCCGAGCCGGGCGTCCGCCGGGTGGCCGTGGCCCCGTACGTGATCGCCCCGGGCCGCCTCCCGGACCGCATCGCGGCGGGCGCGGCCGACACCGGGGCGATCCTCGCGGACGTCCTGGGCCCCTCGCCCGAACTGGCCCGGCTGCTCCTGGAGCGTTACGAGCCGGCGGCTGCGGCCCTGCGGCCGCTGAGCGCGAGGGCCCTGGTGAAGGCCGGGGCGTCGTCCGCCGTGGCGACGGCCGCGTCGAACCCCTCGTACTCCCGGTACATCTCCGCGTAACGCCCGACGACCTCGAGGACGAACGCCCCGGTCTCCTCGGGCACCTCGTACTCCTGCCCGGTGCTGTGGGCCAGGTCCCAGCCGTGCAGCGCGAGTTCGAGCACGAGCATGGCCGCGACCTCCCCGGCCGGCATGCCGCTCCCCCCGAGGTCGATCTCCCCCTCCCACGCCTCCGCCTTCCCCCAGGCGGCGAGCGCCCGGTCGAGCTGCGCCGCGTACCGCTCGGCCCAGTCCGCGTCGGCGGTGAAGTCCCGCTGCACGGTCTCCTCGGGCAGCTCGGTCCGCAGCGCCCGGTGCTCCAGGCCGTGGGCGCCGTAGAGGACGAGATGGTTGGCGAGCTCGCGGACGGTCCAGTCGGTGCAGCGGGAGGGCCCGGCGAGCTGTTCGGCGGTGACGCCGCGCGTGACACGGACGGACTCGGCGGCGCAGGCGGTGAGGTGTCGGTGCATCGTGTTCATGGTCCCGACGCTAAGTGCCGCCGTCCGGGCCGGTCTTGAAGTTTCGCGACAGCGGGGCGGACGGGGCCGGCGAACCCGGTGGACCGCACGATCGGCAGCATGATCGACTCCACCCATGAGTCTGAGCCGGCCGGCAGTCGCTAGGAGAAGTCGAGGCCGCCGGTGCGGGTGCGCTTGAGTTCGAAGAGGTCGGGGTGGGCGGCGAGGACGCGGAAGCCGTCGAAGAGTTCCACGGCGCGCTCGCCGCGCGGGACCGCGCGCAGGACCGGGCCGAACCAGGCGGTGCCGTCGACGTGGAGGGTGGGGGTGCCGACGTAGGCGTCGGCGTCGGGGTCCTTGCCGGCGTCGTGGCTGCGGCGGACGGCCGGGTCCCACGCCGGGTCGTGGGCCGCGGCGGCGAGTTCGGCGGGCAGGCCGAGCTCGGCGAGGGACTCGGCGATCACGGCGTCGAAGTCCTTGTTCTTCTGCTCGTGGATGCGGGTGCCGTACGCGGTGTAGAGCGGGCGCAGGATGTCCGCGCCGTGCTGCTCGGCGGCCGCGGCGGCCACCCGGACCGGGCCGATGGAGGCGTCGACGAGGGTGCGGTACCAGTCGGGCAGCTCGTTGCCCTCGTTGTGGAAGTACAGGCTCATGACGTGGAAGCGCACGTCGATGTCGCGGCGCTGCTCCACTTCGAGGATCCAGCGGGAGGTGATCCAGGCGAAGGGGCAGGCGGGGTCGAAGTAGAAGTCCACGGTGGTCGTCATGGGGACAAGCCTAGGGCCGGTATGGCCCGGTGGGGCGGGCCAATCACGACGTACTCGGCTGGGCCAATCCGGCCCTTCCCCTCAGTCCCCTCGGTCCTCTCAGTCCTCGTGTGCCGTCATCTCGACCAGCTTCCGCACCGTGTTCCAGTTGCGCGCCGTGACCGTGACTCCCTTGAAAAGGGCCGGCCGGGACAGGGCCTCGCCGAGTTTCGAGGTGCCGAGGCCGCCGGGGGCGTACAGGTAGAGCACGCGGTCGCCGAGGGCGAAGGCCTCGGGCCGGAAGGACTCGCGGTCGAGTGCGGCGAAGCGCTTCTCGTCGACCCGCTCGGAGAGGTAGAAGGCGTGCAGCTGCTTACCCTCCAGCTCCTCGGCGGGGAAGGGGCAGTCCGCGGCGACGGCGGCGAGGTAGGCGTGCTCGCGCACGAGGCAGTCGACGCTGAAGCCGAAGTGCTTCTCGATCGCCGCCTCGACGCCCTCCCGGACCGCTTCGTCCGCGGTGTCGGGCGCGTCGGCGGCGGTGGTGAAGACCGCGTTCCCGCTCTGCAGATACGTCTTCACGTCCCGGTGGCCGAGGCCTTCGAGGACGGACCGCAGCTCCGCCATGGGGACCTTGCGGTGTCCTCCGACGTTGATGCCGCGCAGCAGCAGGGCGTAGATCTTCGTCATGGCCACACCATAGGACGACCGCCGTGCCCCGTGGGGGAGGGCGCGGCGGTCGCCGGTCGTGCGAGGAGGATCAGCGGAAGGTCAGCGGAGCATCACTCGACGATCTTCAGGAGCTTGTTGGCGGTGCCGGGCGAGGCGTTGCCGATCTTGTCGGGGGTGGCTCCGCCGACCAGGGCCTCGGCGACCTGGTCCGGGGTGGCGTCGGGGTGGCCGGCCAGGTAGACGGCGGCGGCGCCGACCACGTGCGGGGTGGCCATCGACGTACCGGAGATGGTCTTGGTCCCGGTGTCGCTGTCGTTCCAGGCGGAGGTGATGTCCGAGCCCGGCGCGTAGAGGTCGACGACCGCGCCGAAGTTGGAGAAGCCGGACTGCTCGTCGTCCTTGGTGGAGGAGGCGACGGTGATCGCCTCCTGCACGCGGGACGGGGAGCCCTCGCCTGCGTCGGAGGACTCGTTGCCGGCGGCGACGCCGAAGGTCACGCCGGAGGCGATGGCCTTCTTGACCGCGTCGTCGAGGGCCGGGTCGGCCCCGCCGCCGAGGCTCATGTTGGCGACGGACGGGCCCTGGTGGTTCTTGGTGACCCAGTCGATGCCGGCGACGACCTGCTCGGTGGTGCCGGAGCCGTTGTCGTCCAGGACGCGGACGGCGACGATCTTCGCCTTCTTGGCGATGCCGTGGGAGGAGCCGGCGATGGTGCCCGCGACATGGGTCCCGTGGCCGTTGCCGTCCTGGGCCTCGTCGTCGTTCTCCACGGCGTCGAAGCCGTAGGAGGCCCGGCCGCCGAAGTCCTGGTGGGTGATGCGGACGCCGGTGTCGATGACGTACGCGGTGACACCCTCGCCCGCGGTGTCGGGGTAGGTGTACTTGTCGTCGCCGGCGGTCTCGGTCTGGTCGACCCGGTCGAGGCCCCACGACGGCGGGTTCTCCTGGGTCTCCTTGATGCTGAACGTGCGGTTCTGCACCACCTTGGCGACGGACGGGTCGGCGGCGAGGCGCTTGGCCTCGGTCTCCGAAAGGCCGTTCACCGAGAAGCCGTTGACCGCGGAGTCGTAGCTGCGGCGCAGGGTGCCGCCGTACTCCTTCGCGAGGTCGGTCTTCCCGGCCTGGTCGGTCTTCTCGTCGAGCAGCACGACGTAGCTGCCGGCGACGGCGCCTTCGACACCGAGTCCGTAGACCGTTCCTTCGGCGGGCGCGGGGGCCGCACCGGCGAACGGGCCGTAGAGGACGGTGACTCCGGCCGCGGCCGCGATAGCGGTCGTGACGGCGATGTAACGGGTCCGGCGGACACGCTTGTGTATTGCCATGAAGAGGGGTCTCCTCGTCAGGATTTGTGGGGGGTTGAGCCATCGGACGCAAACTCTCCGGTCGCTCGTTCGAAACCCTGTCCCATTGACGAGTGCAAATCAACCCCTTCTCGGACCTGTGACTTATCCAACAAGGCTTCTTAATGAGAAGGGTGGAAAATCTCCCCAACTCCCCCCTTGACTCGGGCGACTTGAGGATTCCGGGAGGGTGACGGAGGAGGATCAGCCGCGCTGGCGAGCGGACCAACACCCTGTTTCCATCGGTAACCAGACGCTGCCTCAACTCGTCGGTTCCGATGGCCCCGCTGTAGTCATCCTGGAAGGCGGGCGTGGCCACCACGCAGGGCGGGATCGGCGAGAAGCTTCCGGTCGGTCATGATCCGGCAGGGCCTGTCCGGGACGCGGTCATCGCCGTGACGGGCCGTCGGTACGTCAAGGTGACCAGCACGGATGCGAGACTTTGACGTCATCGCAACTGTCGGGCGCATCAGTGATACACCTCTGCTGTGGGGAGAGAACGATGGACGAGGCGCGGGCCCGGGAGATCCTGACCGCCGCCGGACTGCGGGCGGCCGACGCGACCCTGCTCGCGCTCGGCGAGAACGCGGTCTTCGCGCTCGGCGACCTGGTGGTGAAGGTCGGCCGGGACGCCGAGCTGCTGCCGCGCGCGGAGCGCGAGCTGACCCTTGCCGGCTGGCTGGAGTCGGCCGGCGTTCCCGCCGTACGGGCCGCGGAGCCGAAGCCGCTGCTCGTCGAGGGCCATCCGGTGACCGTCTGGCACCGGCTGCCGGAGGCCGTACGGCCCAGCGAGCCGCACGACCTGGCGCCGCTGCTGCGGGCGGTGCACGCGCTGCCCGAGCCGACCGAGTTCGAGCTGCCGCGGCGCGAGCTGCTCGGCGGGGTGGAGCGCTGGCTGCGCCTTGCGGGCGACGCGATCGACCCGGCCGACGCCGCCTATCTGCGCGAGCGCCGCGACGCCTTCGCCCCGACCGCCGCCGCGCTCGTCCCGCATCTCACCCCCGGGCCGATCCACGGCGACGCGCTGCCCCGCAATGTGCACGTCGGCCCGGACGGTCCGGTCCTGGTGGACCTGGAGACCTTCTCGTCCGACCTGCGCGAGCACGACCTCGTGGTGCTCGCGCTCTCCCGGGACCGCTACGGCCTCGACCCAACCGCCTACGACGCCTTCACCGCCGCCTACGGCTGGGACGTGCGCGAGTGGGAGGGCTGCGCGGTGCTGCGCGGGGCGCGGGAGACCGCCAGCTGCGCCTGGGTGGCGCAGCACGCGCCGACGAACCCGAGGGCGCTCGCCGAGTTCGAGCGGCGGGTGGCCTCGCTGCGGGACGGCGACCCCGAGGTGCGCTGGTACCGTTTCTAGAGACTGAGCGGGAGTGAGTCCTGTCGCCAGGTCTCGCGCTCAGCCGCGTGCCCCGAACGGTGTTGGGCACGCTGGTCGCCCGCTTTCACGCCGCGTCCGGTCCCAGCGGATCGTGTCCGTGGTCCGGGGATGCGGGGGCGGGTTCCCTCACGCCGACAGTCACCATGTCCGGCCTGGGCGGTCCGATGCCCGCGACGATCGCTCTGGTCGTCGCGGGGCGGTGCCGCCCGTCGCCGGATACGGTGCCCGAGGGCGCGTCGTCCGATCGCCACGGCAGCACTGTCGTGGCGAGTTGTCTTTCGGTGCTGGGCGGTGAGGGGCTGCTGCCAGTGCTGGGCGCCCCATTTGCTGGTGTACGCCGGATCCACGGCCGCAATCGTGATGCCGAGTTCGGCGGCCATCGACACGAGCCGGGCCCGCAGCCGGGCGACGGGCATGCCGCTGATGAGGTTGCGGAACCGTTTGCGGCGGCCGTGCTTCTCGCGGGTCTTCTCCGCGGCGAAGTCGAGGTCTTCGATGGCGATAGTGAGATTGTGGCGCTGGGCCCAGTGCAAGAGCCGGGTGAGGGCGTGGCGTACCTGGGCGTCCCGGTGGGCGGTGTTGCCGGACAGGTCGTAGAAGAAGCGACGTGGCTCACCCATCGGGTTGCCGTGCCGGTCGAGACGCCAGGAGGCCAGGTGGTCGGCATTGGTGTCCACGCCGATCACGCCGCCCGCCCGCGCCGTCTCCAGTGGCACGGTCTTCACTGGGGGAATGGTCCAGGAAGCGGTGAGGTACCAGCGTCCACGTGCGGTGTCGTGGTGGATGCGGTAGGCGACCGCACGGTTCGTGGCCACGCGGTCGGCCCACTGCTCGCCTCGATGCCGGAACGCCACGGTGCCGGTGAGGACGTACCGGCCGCGTGGGGAGTTGGCCAGATGAGCCAGCGTGGCCGGGAGCTTGAGCGACATTTCGCCGTCGGGGGTGACGCGGATGGTCTCGTTGCCGAACCGCTTGCCCGTCTCGCCGTCCGCAGTGAGGAACCAGCGCGCGGCCTCCCACCGCTCCCGCCACTCCGTCTCGGTGAGTTGGGCGGCGTCGAGATGATGCCGAGCGCGGAACAGGCGTCCGCCGCCCCGTACAACCCGGACCCGCCCAGCTTCCCGGTCGGCCCGCTCCCGGGCCAGACGGTCCTCCAGCACACCCAGACGCCGGGACTTGGCGAACCACTCCCACCGCGTCCGGTACCCACCCGGACACCGCTTCGAGCCTTTCTCGCCGACTGGCAGTGACAGGCGCTGTGCGACCGTCCTGACACCCGCTTCCAGCTCCTGGATGTGCGCGAGCTGCCCGCGCCGTGACAGCGCCCACTGATCATGGGTGGCCTTCGTGATGCTCCCGGCCCACCGGGAAGACGACTCCCCGCTCAAGGCTCGCTTCCGCGCCGCCCACGTGTCCGCCGAGTGCTCCAGCCCCTCCGCGCACCGTCGCCTCAGATCACGACCGGCCAGCGACCCCAGATGCGCACCGACCAGCCGCAGTACTTCCACGTCTCCGGGTGTCAGGTGCTTCAGGCGCGTGCGGATCGAAACCCCCGAAGGTCCCAGGGCGACGAACGGCGCCGACAACTCGCGCAGCACACCCACCCCAGCACCCCACCCTGACCATCCGAACGAAGCCCGCCATACGGCACAACGGCCACAGCCACCAAAAGGTCACTCATGCGAACCTGGATCATTCATTCGCTCACCCATCGGTCTGAGCCACACCCAGCGCACGCACTCCCCACAGACCAGAACGCACTCCCCCAAACTCAAGCGACAACAGCTCGCCCCCTCTTACGGCATCGCCCTTCTGACATCATGAGCCCTGTCGAACCGGCGGGTAACGAACGGGGTGTTGGGATGCGGATGGAACTGTCGGACGTCACGCTGGACGTCGAGGTGAGCGGCGAGGGCCCGGCCGTGCTGCTCCTGCACGGCTTCCCCGACTCGCACCACCTGTGGCGCCACCAGGTCCCGGCCCTGAACGCGGCCGGGTTCCGGACGATCACGCCCACCCTGCGCGGCTTCGGCGGCTCGGACCGGCCGGAGGGCGGCCCGGAGGCGTACCACCCGGCGAAGCACGTGGGCGACGTCCTCGAACTCCTCGCCCGGCTCGACGTCGACCGCTTCCACCTGGTCGGCCACGACTGGGGCTCGGGCATCGCCCAGGCCCTCGCCCAGGTCGCGCCGGACCGGGTGGCGAGCCTCGGCATCCTGTCCGTGGGCCACTTCGCGGCGGTCCGGAACGCCGGCTGGGAGCAGAAGCAGCGGTCCTGGTACATGCTGCTGTTCCAGCTGGCGGAGGTCGCCGAGACCTGGCTGGCCCACGACGACTACGCGAACCTCCGCGAGATGCTCGCCGAGCACCCCGACCGGGAGGCGGTCCTGGAGCCGCTGAAGGAGCCGGGCGGCCTGACGGCCGCGCTGAACATCTACCGCGCGGGCCTGCCTGCCGAGGTGCAGTTCGCCCCGGAACTCCCGCTGTCACCGCTCCCGGAGCAGGTCCCCGTCCTGGGTATCTGGTCCACCGGCGACCGCTTCCTCACCGAGCGTTCGATGGCGGACACCGGCGAGCACGTGGCCGGCTCCTGGCGCTACGAGCGCGTCGAGGACGCGGGCCACTGGCTCCAGCTCGACCAGCCGGAGAAGGTGAACGAGCTGCTGCTCTCCTTCCTCAAGGAGAACGGCTAACCCACCACCCCCGCGGGCGCGTGCAGCGGCCACGTCGGGTCCACCACGGCCTCGGTGTCACCCTTCCTGCGGAGGAAGGACTGGAAGTCCTCGGCCCACTCCCGGTACCAGACGATCTGGCGCTCGTGGAGCCGGGCCGGGTCGAGGGCGGCGACCGAGGCGTGCCGCCCGGCTATCGCGATGGCGACCCGGACCGCGGCGAGCGCGTCGGCGGCGGCCTGGTGGGCGGCGGTGAGCTCCACCCCGTACTCCCCGCAGACCGCTTCCAGGGTGCGCTTGCCGCGCCGGTAGCGGTCGACGGCGCGGTCGATGGTGTACGGGTCGAGGACCGGACCGGTGGCGGCGCCGCCGAGCCGCTCGCCGAGCGAAGGCAGTCCGTGCCGGCGCAGCTCGGCCGAGAGCAGGGTCAGGTCGAAGGACGCGTTGTAGGCGACGACCGGGACGCCGCGGCGCCAGTAGCCGGTCAGGGTGTCGGCGACCTCGTCGGCGACCTCGCGGACCGGGCGGCCCTCGGCGGCGGCGCGTTCGTTGCTGATGCCGTGGATCGCGGACGCCTGTGCCGGGATGCGGATGCCCGGGTCGGCGAGCCAGTCGTGCTGGCGCACCACCTCGCCGCCGTGGACGCCGACGATCGAGGCCGTGACGATGCGGGCCTCCAGCGGGTCCGTACCGGTCGTCTCCAGGTCGAAGCCGGCCAGCTCTTCCCCGTACCAAGCCATCGGGTCCTCCTTACGTGATCTCCCCCGTGGTGCTGAAAACCTTCGCACGCGCCACTGACAACGCGGTCGCCGGGCGTCGGGAGGCCGGTCAGGAGACCGGTCGGGAGTCGAGCCACACGGACTCGAATTCCTCCCGGTATGTCGAGAAAAGTCCGTGTTCGGCGCCCGTGTCGGGACCCTGTCCGGCCCGCACCACGTTCCGTCCGCCGCCGCGCAGGACGAGCACCGGCGCCTCCATGCCGCGCGCCTTGCGCAGATACGACTGGACGACCGCGACCCCGTCGGGACCGTCCCCGTCGACCAGGTAGGCGGTGAAGCGCGGGGTCTCGTCGAAGACGTGGATCTGGAAGGCGCCGGGGTCGCGCAGCTTGGAGCGCACCCGGCGCATGTGCAGGATGTTCATCTCGACCGAGCGGCTCAGCTCGCCCTTCTTCAGGCCGAGCTCGCGCTCGCGCCGCTTGACCGCGCTGCTCGCCGGGTTGAGGAAGAGCAGCCGTATGCGGCAGCCGGACTCGGCGAGGTGGACCATGCGCCGGCCGGAGAAGTTCTGCACGAGGAGGTTCAGGCCTATGCCGGTGGCGTCGAGCCGGCGGGCCCCGCCGAACAGGTCCTCGGCGGGCAGCTGCCGCTGCAGCCGCACCCGGTCGGGGTGCACGGACACCACGTCGGCGTAGCGGTCGCCGACCAGGTCCTCGACGGCGTCGACCGGCAGCCGGTCCGCCGAGGGCACCCCCGCCCCGCTCCCGAGGATCTCCAGGAGCCGGGCGGAGGCCCGTTCGGACTGGGCGAGCACGGTCAGCGACAGGGCCCGGTTGCGGGAGACGACATTGCGCGTCACCTCCAGCTCGTCCAGGGCGAGTTCGACCTCGCGCCGGTCGTCGAAGTACGGCTCGAAGCAGGGCCAGTGCTGGACCATCAGCTCGCGCAGTTGCGGGAGGGTGAGGAAGCTCAGCACGTTGTCGTCGGCCGGGTCGAGCAGATAGCCCTTGCGCCGGGACACCTCACGGACGGCGACCGCCCGCTGGACCCACTCCTGCCCGGCCGGCCCGGCCGCGGCCACCACCCACTCCTCGCCGTGCACCGGTTCGTACACCGGCCGGAGCACGGCGGCGACGACGGCCCGCAGCCGCTGTTCGACGAGATTCAGCCAGATGTAGGCGCGGCCGGCCCGCTGGGCCCGGGTGCGCACCTCGCTCCACGCCTCCGCGCCCCACTCCAGTTCGGCGCCGATCTCCACCGGCCGGGCGACGGAGACCGCGCCGGGCGGCACCTCGCCGGGGTCGGCCGGTCCCCCGTCGTGACCCGCCTCGCCTGGGGGCAGCTCCAGACCTCCCGAGCTCACCCGCGCACCGCCTTCTGCTCCCGACAACGATCAAGGAAGGGTACTCCGGGAGCGGGAGGCGGTGCAGCAGGATCGCCGGGCCGGTTGCTCAACTGCCCAGATTCGGGGCCCCGTTCTGACCGGCGAGATCAGCCGGAGTGAGCGGATTCATAGCGGTTACGTCCCTGGGCGCGAGCTGGAATCCCTGCCAGTGGACCGGCATCGGCTGCTGGTCCTCGTCCCGGGCGATGTGGTGGAACCCGATGTTGACCCAGACCGCCGGGTTGGTCAGAGTCTCCCCGTTGACCCATTTGTCCACGCTGTTGGGCGCGTTCCGGCCACAGTCCAGGATGTTGTTGCTGGCGAACTGCTCGCAGGCGCGGGCCTGGGTGAAGTAGACGTCGTGCTTCGTGAACGGGCGGCCGGCGTAGGTGTTGGTGTGGCCCGGCACGATCTCGTACGAGCGGGCGTGGCCGTCCTTGTTCTTGCCGTTCTGGCTCACCACCCGCCACCAGCGCATGTTCTTCGCGTCGCCGGCGAGCTCCTTGGTGACGACCGTGCGGGTGGTCTTCACGGTCGGGCTGCCGTCCCGGGCGGGCGGGGTGACCTTGGAGTCGTACTGCTCGACGCGCCCCTTGGAGTTGCCGTCGAGGCCGAAGTCGAGCTTCCAGAAGACGTTGTGGGCGTGGCTGGTGGCGTAGTCGCGGGCGCCCTTGCCGAGGGGCCAGCCGCGCCCGTCGGTGGCGTTGTAGTCGACCGGCGAGAGGCTGCCGGTGGCGCCGACGTTGGCCGAGATCATTCCGTCGGAGGAGAACCGCCACTCGCTGATGTACTCGTACCAGCCGACCTTGTTGACGGTGTAGACGAGCAGGTCCTTGCCCTGGGCCTGCCAGACCTTGCCGGGGGTGTCGGCGGCCATCCGGTAGGCGTGGCCGCGGGCCCGGGTGGTGGTGCACAGGCCGTTGACCTTGCCGACGTCGGGCACCTTGACCGAGGTGATGGTGCCGCCGGGGCACTCGCCGGGCTTGAGGTTCTGCAGGCCCCAGCCGAAGCCGGCGCCGGTGAGGTCGTCGTACTCGGCGTTGCCGTCGTCGTACGGGACGTGGATCTGGGCGAGCTTGGCGCTGTCGAGGACACGGATCGGGGCACGCTCGCCGGGCGGCTGGTAGGTGACCTTGTCCAGGATCAGGCCGGAGTCGGTCGAATAACGCCAGCACATGCGCCAGACGGTGCCGCCGTCGAGCTTCTGCTCGACGCGGTACGCGGCGGAGCAGTCGGCCGCCGGCGGCGGTGCGGGTGCGGCCGGGGCGGCCGGGGCCGCGCTGGCGGGGACGGTGGTGGCGGCGCCGATCAGGGCGCCGGCGGCGAGAACGGCGCCCGTGGTGCGGGCGTGCCGGAGTCGCGAAGAGGACATGCGGACGTACTCCCTCGGTACGGTCGTGCGGTGGTGTGGTTCCGGGCCGGTGGTCGGCCGGCTCCGGGCCGGGCCGGTGGTCAGCCGACGCGGGTGACGGTGCGGGCGCTGAGGTCGACGATCAGGCCGCGGGTGTCGATCCAGGCGCCGTTCAGCACCTTGGTGACGAGGCGGACGCAGCGGTGCTCGCCGCACTTCGCGAGCTGCGGCGGCACGTCCTTCTCTCGGTAGGTGCGGTAGACGTCGCCGTTGAACCACAACTGGTCCGGCGCGGTGAGCTCCTTGCCGGTGGCGTCCTTATAGTCCTCCTTGACGCCCTTGCCGAGCGGGCTGTCGAGGATGAGCCTCAGCGCGGCCCGCAGTTCCTCGGGGTGGGCCGAGGGCTGGACGCCGCGCTGCGCGCCGGAGGCCTCCACCTTCCCGGTGTCGAGGTTGACCGTCCTCGTGACGAGCTCGTCGCGGCCGTAGTCGTAGAGGCGGACCACGGCGCGGCGCGGTCCGCCGGTCTCCTCGCCGGGCCGCGGGTCGGCCAGCTCGGTGCCGAGGCGCTGCGGCCCCCGGCCGCCCTCGGCGTCGCGCTGGGCGGTGGCGGCCGGCGGGGTCAGCGCCAGGGCCTCGGCCCGCTTCAGCTCGTCGTCGGTGAGCGGATCGGTGCCCACTCCCTTCGCCCCCTCGGGCGGTGCCGCGGCCAGGGCGGCGGGCCCGGGTGCCGGGCCGTCGGACGTGGCGGCGCCCGGTCCCGTTCCCGTGGCGGCCGCGGTGCCGCTGCCCGACGGCGGCCCGGCGGCCCCGGCGGCTCCGGCGCTGCCCGGCAGGGTGACGGCGACCGCGACCGCGGTGCCGGTCACGGCCATGGCGGCGCCGGCCACCACCTTCCCCAGGTGGCGGCGCACGATTTCGTACACGTTTCCCCCCTACTCGTACAAGTCTTTCCGCATATCCCCCGGTTCGCGGCATGGTCACCCGTTAGGACGAGTCGACGTCCTAGGAGGTTGGGTCTCTTTCGGGCAGGATCTGGCCGAGTTGGACCCCTCTTGCCCCCGGACAGAAGTGGAAGAGTTCGTCTATGCAGGTCTGGCCGGGACAGGCGTATCCCCTGGGCGCCACCTATGACGGCGCCGGCACCAATTTCGCGGTCTTCTCGGAGGCCGCGCACCGGATCGAGCTGTGTCTGCTCGACGACGACGGCGGCGAGACGTCCGTGGAGCTGCGCGAGACCGACGCGTTCGTGCGGCACGCCTATCTGCCGGGCGTGATGCCCGGACAGCGCTACGGCTTCCGGGTGCACGGGCCGTACGCGCCGGAGCGCGGGCTCCGCTGCAACCCCGCGAAGCTGCTCCTCGACCCGTACGCGCGGGCGGTCGCGGGCGCGGTGGAGTGGCACGAGGCGGTGTACGGGTATCCCTTCGGGCGGCCCGACGCCCGCAACGACCTGGACTCCGCCCCGCACACGATGACGTCCGTCGTCGTCAACCCGTACTTCGACTGGGGCGACGACCGGCGGCCGCGCACCGAGTACCACCACACGGTGATCTACGAGGCCCATGTGAAGGGCCTGACCATGCTCCACCCGGACCTGCCCGAGGAGCTGCGCGGCACGTACGCGGGGCTCGCGCACCCGGCGGTCATCAACCACCTCAAGGAACTGGGCGTCACCGCCCTTGAGTTGATGCCGGTGCACCAGTTCGTCAACGACCACCGGCTCGCCGACGCGGGCCTGTCGAACTACTGGGGCTACAACACCATCGGCTTCTTCGCCCCGCACAACGCCTACGCCTCGTGGGGCGACCGGGGCCAGCAGGTCCTGGAGTTCAAGTCGGCGGTGCGGGCGCTGCACCAGGCCGGCATCGAGGTGATCCTCGACGTGGTCTACAACCACACGGCCGAGGGCAACCACCTGGGCCCGACGCTGTCCTTCCGGGGCCTGGACAACCCCTCGTACTACCGGCTCGGCGACGACCCGCGCTACTACACGGACACCACCGGCACCGGGAACTCGCTGCTCATGCGGTCCCCGCACGTGCTCCAGATGATCATGGACAGTCTGCGCTACTGGGTGACCGAGATGCATGTGGACGGTTTCCGCTTCGACCTGGCGGCCACCCTGGCCCGCCAGTTCCACGAGGTGGACCGGCTGTCCTCGTTCTTCGACCTGGTGCAGCAGGATCCGGTGGTCAGCCAGGTGAAGCTGATCGCCGAGCCCTGGGACCTGGGCGAGGGCGGCTACCAGGTGGGCAACTTCCCACCGCAGTGGGCCGAGTGGAACGGCAAGTACCGGGACTGCGTGCGCGACCTGTGGCGCGGCGAGCCGCGCACGCTCGCCGAGTTCGCCTCCCGGCTCACCGGCTCCTCCGACCTCTACCAGGACGACGGGCGCCGCCCGCTGGCCTCGGTCAACTTCGTGACCTGCCACGACGGTTTCACCCTGCGCGACCTCGTCTCGTACAACGACAAGCACAACGAGGCCAACGGGGAGGGCAATCGGGACGGCGAGAGTCACAACCGGTCCTGGAACTGCGGCGCCGAGGGCGACACCGACGACATCGGCATCCGCGAACTGCGCCAGCGCCAGATGCGCAACTTCCTGGCCACCCTGATGCTGTCGCAGGGCGTGCCGATGCTCGCCCACGGCGACGAGTTCGGGCGCACCCAGAGCGGCAACAACAACGCGTACTGCCAGGACAGCGAGATCTCCTGGGTGCGCTGGCCCAAGCCGGGCAGCGAACCGGAGTCCACGCTCCTGGGGTTCACCCGGGCGATGGTGCGACTGCGCCGTGAGCACCCGGTGTTCCGGCGCCGCCGCTTCTTCCACGGGCGGCCGGTGGAGGGCACCCACGACGAGCTCACCGACATCGCCTGGTTCACGCCGGAGGGCGTGGAGATGACGGCCCGGGACTGGCAGGCCGCGCACGCGCAGGCGCTCACCGTCTTCCTCAACGGCAACGCGATCTCCGAGCCGGGCACGCAGGGCGAGCGGATCTCCGACGACTCCTTCCTCCTGATGTTCAACGCCTCTTCGCAGGAGCTGGAGTTCGAGGTGCCGGACAGCCACGGCGAGTGCTGGAAGGTGGTCGTGGACACCTCCCATCCGGAGGGCATGCCGCCGCAGGAGGGCCCGCGGGTCGCGGCCGGCGAGCGGGTGACGCTCGCCCCGCTCACGCTGACGGTGCTGCGACGCCCGGCCTGAGCCCGTCCGGGCCGGGCTCCTTCGTACGGGAGGCGCGCACGGTCCACGACAGCACCGCGCACCCCACGGCCGCCCCGGCCGCCACTCCGAAGGCGGCCGGGGCGCCGTGCGTCTCGGCGAGCCGGCCGGACACGGCGAGCGCCACGGCCTGCCCGCCGACCACGCCGCTGGTGAGGAAGGCCATGCACTCGGCGAGCCGGGCGGGCGGCGCGGTGCGCTCGGTCAGCCCGAACACGGTGATCAGATGCGGGGCGTAGGCGACGCCGAGGACGACGACCGCCGCGTACAGCCCTCCCAGGGTGTCGACGAGGACGAGCGGCACGGCGAGCACCACGAGCGCGGCGGTGGCCGCCCGCCAGCGGGCGGGCAGCCCGATCCCGGCGGGTACGGCGGCCATGGCGAAGCCCGCGGCGGCGCTGGTGACGCCCATCGCCGCGTACACGAGCCCGGCCTGGTCGGGCACGCCGAGCCGTTCGGTGAGGGCGGTGATCCCGGCCTGCGAGGCCCCGAACATGGCGCCCTGGAGGACCATCGCGCCGCGCAGCGCGTACGTGGAGACCGGGAGCCGCGTCCGTTCGGCGGCACTCGAACGGGTGAGCTTGGGCGCGGCCGCCGACCGGGCGCTCGGGTGGAGGGCGAAGGCGGTGCCGCAGCCGGCGAGGAGCGCGGCGGCGGTCAGCAGGGCGGCGGCCGGGTGGGCGACGGTGGCGGCGAGGCCGACCAGGGCGGGTCCGAGGACGAAGGACACCTCGTCGAGGGTGCCTTCGAAGGAGAGCACCGTCGCCACGGTCCGGTCGTCGGCGCCCGCCCGGCGGGCCAGGGTCACCGAGCGGGTCCTGGCCAGCGGGCCGATCTGCGGGACGGTGGCTCCGGCGAGCGCGCCGAGGGGGATCAGCAGGCCGGTGGGGGCGCGGCCGAGGGCGGCGAGCACCAGGGCGGTGACGGCGGCGGCGTTGGCGAGGGCGGCGGCCAGGACGACGGGCCGCTGTCCGCGCCGGTCGGCGAGCCGTCCGATCAGCGGCCCGGCGCCGGTCTGTCCGGCCGCGAGCGCCCCGCCGACCAGACCGGCGGTCGCCAGCGAGGCGCTTGTCTCGGCGACCAGGAGGAGGCTGCCGAGCTGGCACATGGCGGTGGGCAGCCGGCCGAGGAAGGAGACGGCGGGCAGGACCGGGCCGAGCAGACGGAGCGTGTCGCGATACATCCGGAGCATCACGCGAACGTAACGCGGCTCACCCGAACGGGCGCATGGGGCGATGACACGGAACCCTCCGCGCGGGGTACGTACGTTCGCATGACGTCCTTCTCGCCGGGCTCGTCCTCGGAACGCGCGCTGCCCACCGCGACCTACCGGATCCAGCTCCAGCCGGAGTTCCCGTTCGCCGCCGCCGAGGCGGCCGTGCCACGGCTCGCCGCGCTCGGCGTCTCGCATCTGCACCTGTCGCCGGTCCTTGAGGCGGTGCCCGGTTCGACCCACGGCTACGACGTGACCGATCCGGGCCGGGTACGGGGCGAGCTGGGCGGCGAGGACGGGCTGCGGGCGCTCGCGGCGACGGCCCGCGCGCACGGCCTGGGCCTCGTCCTCGATCTCGTGCCCAACCACATGGCGGCCTCGCCCCGGCACAACCGGGCGCTGCGGGAGGTGCTGCGGGAGGGTCCGGAGTCGCCGTACGCGCGCTGGTTCGACATCGACTGGGCGGCCGGCGACGGGCGGATGCTGCTGCCGGTGCTGCCGGCCCGGCTCTCCGAGGTGCGCGACCGGCTGCGGGTCGCGGACGGGGTCCTGGTTCTGGACGGGCAGGAGTTCCCGCTGCGGCCGGGCACCGAGGACCTGCCCCTGGACGAGCTGCTCGACGCCCAGTGGTACCGGCTCGCGTGGTGGCGGCTCGCTCGCACCGAGCTCAACTACCGCCGGTTCTTCACCATTTCGGACCTGATCGGGGTGCGGGTCGAGGACCCGGAGGTGTTCGCCGCGACCCATGCCAAGGTCCTGGAGCTGGTCGCCGACGGTGTCGTCGACGGGCTGCGGATCGACCACCCGGACGGACTCGCCGATCCGGAGGGCTATCTGGAACGCCTCGCCGAGGCGACCGGCGGACGCTGCTGGACGGTGGTGGAGAAGATCCTCACCGGCACCGAACCGCTGCCCGCCTCCTGGCCGGTGGCCGGCACCACCGGCTACGACGCCCTGCGGTACGTGGACGGACTCTTCACCGACCCGGTGGGCGCCGACGAACTCGGCGACGTGTACCGGGAGTTCGCCGGGCGGGCCGGGGACCGGGGCGGCTACTGGGCGGCGACCGCGCGCCGCGCCGCCTACAAGGTCGTCACCCATGAGCTGGCCTCGGAGACCGCCGCCCTGACCCGGCTGGCCGGCCGGATCTGTGCCGCCGACCCCGCGCTGCGCGACCACGCACCCTGGGCGCTGCACACCGCGATCCGCGAACTCCTCGTCCGTGTCCCGGTCTACCGCGCCTACCGCACCGGCGGCGAGCACGTCCTCACCCCGGAGGCCGCGCGCGGCGCCAAGGCGGCGTTCGCGGTGCCGGAGGAGGCGACGGCGGTGGACGTGGTGCGCGACCTGGCGCTCGGCGTACACGGCGACGGGCCCGAACACCGGGCGTTCCGGGCGCGGTTCGCGCAGACCTCGTCCGCGCTGCGCGCCAAGTCCGTGGAGGACACCGCGTTCTACCGCTACACCCCGCTGCTCTCGGCGAACGAGGTGGGCGGCGACCCGGGCCGCCCGGCGGTCACCCCCGACGAGTTCCACGCCTTCTGCGCCCGGCTGGCCCGCGACTGGCCGGGCACCGGCACGGTGCTCACCACCCATGACACCAAGCGCAGCGCGGACGTACGGGCCGGGATCGCGGTCCTGTCGCAGTGCCCGCAGCGCTGGGCGGAGCTCCTGGAGGAGGTGGCCGGGGTGCCCGCGCCCGATCCGCACCTGGCGTGGACGGCCTGGCAGACCGCCTTCGGCTTCGGCACCCCCGACCCGGCCCGGCTCGGCCCCGCCGTCCTCAAGTCGGTGCGCGAGGCGGGCCTGCACACCAGCTGGACGGAGCCGGATCCGGCGTACGAGCGGGCGGTGACCGAGTTCGTGGCGGCCGGCCCGGGCCGGATCCCGCTCCGTACCGCCTCCGAGACGGCCTTCGCGCTGGAACCCCACATCCGCGCCCAGGTCCTGGGCGCCGCGCTGGTGCAGCTGACCATGCCGGGCGTGCCCGAGCTCTACCAGAACACCGAGCGGGAGTACCGGGCGCTCGTCGACCCGGACAACCGGGCGCCGTACGCGCCGGGCCCGGACGACGACAAGACGGCGCTGGTACGGGCGGCCCTCGGCCTGCGCCGTACCCACCCCGAGTGCTTCGGCCCGGCCGGGCACTACACGGCGCTGCCGGCGACGGGCCCGACGGCCCCGCACTGTCTGGCCTTCACCCGCGCGGACCGGGTGCTCACGGCGGTGACCCGGCTGTCGCTCCGCCTCGCGGAGGCGGGCGGCTGGCAGGACACGGCGCTGGCGCTGCCGGACGGCCGGTGGCTCGATGTCCTCGACGGCGTACGGGAGTTCAGCGGCGGCGCGCAGACTCCGGTGAAGCTGGCGGAGCTGTTCGAGTCGCGGCCGGTGGCGCTGCTGGCACGAACCTGACTCCGCCGGGGAGAAGTTGAGGGGCGAGGAAGGCGAAGGGACTACTGCGTCGATTGGATTCGATTGAGAAGGAAGCCCCTTCATGGCCTCGCCTTGGGAAGAACCTAACACTCAGGCGGGGATCAGGTCGCGCAGATTTTCCGGCGTGATCACCCGCGAGCCCGGGGCGAGCCCCTCGGGGCGCTCCAGACCGATGTAGGTGACCGGCTCCTCGGGTGCGGGGGTCCGGCCGTCCCACAGCTCGGTCCGGGCGCCCGCCGCGGTCATCAGGTCGGTGAGGTGCCGGACGGTGAGCGGGGTCCGCTCGACCAGGCCGCGGACGAGGACGGCGAAGGTCACCTTGTTCTCCTCGACCCGGTTCCCGTGCGGCTCGCCCTTGAGGTAGAGGTGCAGCCAGCGGGCGTGCCAGCCGCCCTCGGCGTCACGCTGGAAGGCCAGCGGCAGGGCGATCCGGCCGGGTCCGCGCAGGTCCGACTTCATGCGCACGGTGCGCGGTTCGAAGGGCCGGCCGCCCTGGTCGGCCTCGCGCAGCATGAAGCCGAAGAACGACTCCTCGACGCGGTCGAAGCCCTCGCCGCCGAAGACGTGCACCTGCGGCACGACGAAGTCCCCGCGCACCGCGCCGAGCCGCAGGTCGATGAACTCCGAGGCCCCGTCGGGCGCGTTGGTGACATCGCCGGAGTGCGTGCCCTCGACGGAGGTGAGGGAGGTGTACGAGAGCCAGGTGACGGCGTCGTAGTCGGCGTCCAGGACCAGCGCGGACAGGTCGTGGTCGGTGACGGCCTGCGCCTGCTTCCAGTACGTGAAGAAGCGCAGCAGCTCGCCCTCGACCCGCGACACGGAGCCGCGCGGCAGGGTGCCGAGGCCGGCCGCGGCGGCCCGGCCGCTCAGCGGCAGCGCCACGGCCAGGGCCTCGGGGTCGACCAGGAGCCGCTCCGGGACGGTGATCCGGCGCCGGATCTCGGCGTCGAGCAGCGCGGTCAGCCGGTCCCGTACGGCCTCGGGCAGGGGCCCGCGGGTGTCCTCGGTGACCCAGGCGCCGCCGGACCGGTTCACGAACACCCGGCGCGGCGCGCCGGCTTCGGCGACTCCTGTGCGGATCCGCCCCGTGCGGTTCTGCGCGTGCTCGCGCAGGGACAGCACGACACGGCCGGACACCCGGGCCGCGGCGCGCTCGGCGGCGGCGAGGACGGCGTCGAGTTCCGGGCCTTCCTGCGCGGTGCGGACGAGCCGGTCGAGCGCGCGGAACAACGCGCCGGGCGCGGTGGTCGCGAGCAGGTCGGCGGCGCCGGTGACGTCGCCGTCGGCGAGCAGCGCCTCGACCCGGCCGGCGAGCGAGGGCGCCTTGCGCTCGCCGCGCGCGACGGCGAACACCTCTGCCGCGTGCGGCCACTTCGGGTACTCGTGCGGGTGCAGCCGCTCCCCGAGCCGCTTCCAGGCCTCCCGGTGCCGGGTGACATCGGCGAGCTTCGCGGGCTGCGCGGCGACGACCGCGTCGAGCGCGGCGAGCATCGCGCGGCGGTGCGGCCGGGAGGGCGCGCGGAACCGGGTGGGCTCGCGCAGGCTCACGTCGCCGTCGGACAGCGCGCAGGCGAGCCGCAGCACATCGGTGACGGTGTCGACGAGCAGGGCGGCCCCGGCCTTCAGCCGCGCCCGGTTGACCACGGCCCGGATCTCCCGGACCGGGATCTTCTCCGGCTGCGGCCCGTGTGCCTGGCGCCTGGCGAGCACGGCCAGGTCGGCGAGGTGCTCCTCGCCGAGCGGGGTGCGGCTGCCGGCGAGGGCGAGGTACAGCGCGCTCACCTCGTCGAGGAGGGAGCCGCCGGGGTGCAGGAGCGTGACCCGGTCGCCGGCCGCCGCGACGAGTTCGCCGTGGGCGGCGAGCAGCTCCTCGTACGAGTGCTGGTAACGCCCGTACGTGGGAAGGGTCAGCAGGTCGAGCACCCCGTGACTGAGCTGCCCGAGCACCAGGGGGCGCGCCGTCTCGTCGGCGAGCGCCTTGACCAGGCACTCGGCCCAGAAGGCGGCGGTGTCGGGCACGCCGGCCGGGAAGTCGACGAAGTACGTGTTGTGCCGGACGTGGTCCCCGACGAGCTCCCGGACGGTGTCCAGGGTGCGGGCGGCGAGCGCGAGCACCGCCTTCTCCTCGCACCCGGAAAGGGCGGTGAACAGCTCGCCCGACAGCTTGAACCCGACCGACATCAGCGCCACGTCCAACTGCCGTGCGGCGGCGGCCCCTTGGCCGGTGCCGGAGGGGACGGGGACGCGGAGGGTGTGTCGTACGACCAGGCGTTCGAGGGTGTGGACCATGCGGGCATGGTTCCAGGGCCGGGCAGCCGGGCGCACACGGATTTCGAACGGGAGGCATGGGCGCGCCGACAACGTTAAGGCGGCCGGCCGGGCCCGAAGGCGGCCGGCCGGGCCTGACGACGCCGGTACGCCCTGAAGACGCCTAGCCGCCGGGGCGGACGATCAGGCTGCGCGGGGCGCGGGTGATCACTCCGGTGCGTCCCGGGCGGAAGCCGTCGGCGAGGCGGAGCCGGGGCATGGCCCGGAAGAGGGCGCGCAGGGCGTACTCGGCCTCCAGGCCGGCGAGCGTCACGGCGGGGCAGGGGCCGGGGCCGAAGGTCAGCTGGCCGGGGTCGTCGCGCAGCAGGTCGAAACGGTCCGGTTCGCGGAAGCGCTCGGGGTCGCGGCCCGCGGCCCCGAGGAGCAGGGCGACCGGGGCGCCGGCCGGGAGGGTGCCGCCGCTGACCGTGATCTCGCCGCGGGTGCGACGCATCATGATCTGCACCGGCGGCTCGCGCCGCAGCGACTCGGTCCAGGCCCGGGCGACCAGGCCGGCGGGCGCGTCGCGCAGGGCCTCGACGCGGTCCGCGTCGGTGAGCACGTCCGCGAGGAATCCGGCCAGGGCCTTCTCCCGTACGGCGATCTGCGCCGTGCACTGCCCGGCGAGCGCGGAGGCGGCCCGGCCGCGCACCAGCCGCATCATGTCCCGGTACGGCACGCCGACGGCGGCGGCCACGGTCCCGGCGGGCAGCCAGTGACAGAAGTCCGCCACCAGGTCGGCCCTCGGCCGGTCGGCGATCCGGCGGGCGAGCACGAACGCGGTGCGCTCGGCGACGGCCCGCAGTTCGCCCTCGTCCACGTCCGTGTGCGTCTCGGCGCACGGCGGGTCGCCGGGCCGGTGCCCGTGCGTGAACCGCGCGTCGGCGAGCGCCCCGGCCACGTCCGCGTACCGGCTGAGCACCCAGGCCCGCAGCAGCGGATCGTGCGTGAGCGGAAACTCCTCGCGCAGCACGCGATACGTGCGGTACGGATCGCGCCCGGCCCCCGGCTCCAGCGGACTCGGCGCGACCCGCCGCGGGCGCTCCGCCGCGGCCGCGGCGGCGGCCTGCGACCCGGCGGGCGCCATCGGGGGCAGCACGGCCCAGTGCTCGCGCCACCCACCCTGCCTCCGGTACGGCTCGTGGCTCATCTGGCCCCCTCGGTGGTCGGCCGGCTCGACTGGTGCGGTCCCCCAAGCACACCACCGATCGAGTGACATCGCAGCACGTACACCGCCGAACGGGTCGAATTCGACGCGAATCGACCGAAGTCGCTGAAGGGTAGAAGGGGCCGAAGGGGCCGAAGGGGCCGAAGCGTCCGGCCCGTGCTCAGTTCAGCGACAGCCGGAACGACATCTGGCCGAACCCCACCGCGTCCCCCGCCCGCACCACCACCGCGCCCGTGACCCGCCGGCCGTTCACCGTCGTGCCGTTCGTCGAGCCGAGGTCGCGCAGGATCCACGTGCCGGCCTGGGAGGAGAGTTCCGCGTGGAGGCGGGAGACCGTCTCGTGGCTGAGCCGGAGGCCGTTCACCGGGTCACGGCCGATGCGCAGCGGATACGGGCCGGGCACCGGGAGCAGGAGCTTCGGGAGGCGCTCGGTGTGCCAGGCGCGGCCGAGGCGGGCCGTGAAGGCGGACATCTTGCCGACCGCGCCGACCACGCGGCGGGTCCAGGTGGACTCGGTGGCCAGGTCCGCCGTGAGGAGGGCGAGTTCGTCGGAGCGGCGGGCGACCAGGGCCCGCTCCATGCGGAAGAGGAACGTGTCGTGCGACAGACGTCCCTGTGCCGCGCCCTCGCGGAGCACCGCGAGCGCGCGCTCCCGCTCGGCGTCGGTCAGCCGAGGCGCGTCCGGCGGTCCGGCCGGCAGCTCGTAAGGGGTCGTCACATCGTGATTGTCCGACGGGAGGCACCGGGGTGTCCAGAAGGGCCGTCGGCGGCCACCGGACAGGGCGACAACTCAGGTGCCACGCGGCCCGATCGTTGCTACGGTCGGCCGCCGATCACACCGGTCGGACCACCGGTCGGACCACCGACCGGACCATCGACCAGACCCACCGGCCGGAGCACCGACCGGATCACCGAACCACTGGGGGAACCCGTACATGACGCATGACCCTGCGCTCCTCGTCCGACCGCTCGCCGGACCGCAGGAGCTCGACCTCTTCAACCGGCTCGACTACGTCCTCGACCACGAACTCCCCGACGACCTCGCCACCGGCCGCCGCCTCCCCGAGTGGATGTGGGTGGCCCTGCGCGGCGACCGGCTCGTCGGCCGGATCGGCTGGTGGACCGGGCGGCCCGGCACCGCCCCGCAGGCACTCGACTTCTTCGACCTGGACCCGGAGCTGTCCGCCGAGGACGCCGCGACCATCGGCCTGCGCCTCCTCCAGACGGCGACCGCGGCCGTCGTCCCGGAGGGTGCGCCCCGCCCCGAGTACGGCCGGTTCATGCCGGCGGACTGGCGCGAGGTCCCGGAGACCCGCACGCGCCTTGAGCGCCTCTTCGGCGTCCTGGAGGCCTCGGGCGCCCGCCCGCTGGTGGAGCGGCTGCGCCTGGAGTGGCGGGCCGGGACCGCCGTGCCCGAGCCGACCGGGCGGCTCGCCTTCCGCCCCGTCCGCGACCGCGAGGACCTGCTCGCGCTGATGACCCCGGTCATGGAGGGCACCCTCGACGCCCACGGGCAGGCCGACCTCGCCACCGGGCTCTCCCTGCGCGAGGCCGCCGAGCTGCACTACGACGAGGAGCTGGCGCACTACACCACGCCCCTCGCCTGGTGGCGGATCGCCGAGCTGCCGGAGACCGGCGAGCCGGTCGGCTTCGTCGTGCCCGCCCGCAACAACTACCACCCGATCATCGCGTACATCGGCGTGCTGCCCGCCCACCGCGGCCATGGCCACGTCGACGAGATCCTCGCCGAGGGCACCCGGGTGCTCGCCGCCGAGGACGTGCCGAACATCCGGGCGGCGACCGACGTCGGGAACGTGCCCATGGCGAAGTCCTTCGCGCGGGCCGGTTACGTGAACTTCGAGCGCTCGATCAACTTCGTGTGGGACGCGCCGGGCGCGGCGGGCGCCTGACTGCCAGGATGGACTCCGCAGCCGTTGATCAGCCGACGGTTGATCAACCTGTCGGTTGACCAGTCGACGAGGGGACCTTCGCGTGCTGTTCGAGGTGTGGGCGCCGCACGCCCGTGACCGGGTGACGCTGGAGCTGAACGGCGTCCGGCATCCGCTGGAGCGGGACGCCGAGCGGGCCGGCTGGTGGACCGCTGTGCTCCCGGCCGCCGACGGCGACCGTTACGGCTACGCCCTCGACGCCGGGCATGTGGTCCCCGACCCCCGCGCCCGGCGCCTCCCGGACGGCCCGGACGGCCTCGCGGCGGTCGTCGACCACGACACGTACGCCTGGCGGTACGAGACCCCGCGGCTGCGGCTACGCAGCGGCGTCGTCTACGAGCTGCACATCGGCACGTACACCCCCGAGGGCACCCTCGACGCGGCGGCCGACCGGCTCGGGGAGCTCGCGGGGCTCGGCGTCACCCATGTGGAGCTGATGCCGCTGTGCCCGTTCCCGGGGGTGCGCGGCTGGGGGTACGACGGGGTGGCGCCGTGGGCGGTGCACGAGCCGTACGGCGGGCCGGCCGCGCTGAAGCGCTTCGTGGACACGGCGCACGGCCTCGGACTGGGCGTGATCCTCGACGTGGTGCACAACCACCTGGGCCCGTCCGGGAACCATCTGCCGTCCTTCGGGCCGTACTTCACCGAGACCCACCACACGCCGTGGGGCGCGGCGGTGAACCTGGACGCGCCGGGCTCGGACGAGGTCCGCGCGTACTTCCTGGGCAGCGCGCTGGCCTGGCTGCGGGACTACCGGATCGACGGGCTCCGGCTCGACGCGGTGCACGCGCTGGCCGACACCCGGGCGCTGACCTTCCTGGAGGAGCTGTCGGCGGCCGTGGACGAACTGGCCAGGGAGCAGGGCCGGCAGCACTTCCTGATCGCCGAGTCCGACCTGGCCGACCCACGCACCACGACCCCGCGCACGGTCGGCGGGCTCGGCGTCCACGCGCAGTGGAACGACGACTTCCACCACGCCCTGCACACCGCGCTCACCGGCGAGTCCCAGGGCTACTACGCGGACTTCGCGCGGGCCCCGATGGCCGCGCTCGCCAAGACCCTCACCCGGGTCTTCTTCCACGACGGCACCTGGTCCTCCTTCCGCGGCCGGCACCACGGGCGCCCGGTGGACCGCGAACGCACCCCCGCGCACCGCTTCCTCGGCTACGCCCAGACCCACGACCAGATCGGCAACCGGGCCACCGGCGACCGCCTCTCCGCCACCTGCTCCCCCGGCCTGCTCGCCTGCGCGGCGGCCCTCGTGCTCACCGGCCCGTCGGTGCCGATGCTGTTCATGGGCGAGGAGTGGGGGGCCACGACCCCCTGGATGTACTTCACCGACCACACCGACCCGGAGCTCGCGGAGGCCGTACGACGCGGCCGGCGCCGCGAGTTCGCCGCCCACGGCTGGGCCGAGGAGGACATCCCCGACCCCCAGGAACCGGCCACCCGCGACCGCTCGGTCCTCGACCGCGCCGAGCGCGAAC
This sequence comes from Streptomyces sp. NPDC051909, assembly GCF_040681095.1. NCBI lineage: Bacteria > Bacillati > Actinomycetota > Actinomycetes > Kitasatosporales > Streptomycetaceae > Streptomyces > Streptomyces sp. NPDC051909. The sequence continues at coordinate 25,403 of NZ_JBFAYA010000017.1, forward strand.
GCGACCCCCACAAGCGCCTCCTGGCCTGGCACCGCGAACTCATCGCGCTGCGCCGCACCCTCCCCGACCTCACCGACCCGGACCTGGCCGGCGTGAAGGTCGCCTACGACGAGGAGGCCCGCTGGCTGGTCTTCCGCCGCGGCGACATCCGCGTCGCGGTCAACCTGGGCAAGGCCCCGGCCACCATCGCCCTCGGCTCGAACGGCCGCGACCGGGTCCTCGCCGCGTGGGACCCGACGGACCCCCCGGCCCGCGACGGCCTGCTGACCCTCGCGGCGGAGTCGGCGGTCGTTCTCGCCGACGGGTAGTCACTCCACGATGGCCATCTCGTGCGGGGTGTTGTTGAAGCGGCGGCCCGTGCCCGCCTCCGTCAGCGTGACGATGTCCTCGATGCGGACGCCGAAGCGGCCGGGGAGGTAGACGCCGGGCTCGATGGAGAAGCACATGCCGGGGACGACGGGTCGGGTCTCGCCCTCGATCATGTAGGGGGGTTCGTGGGTGGTGACGCCGATGCCGTGGCCGGTGCGGTGGATGAAGTACTCGCCGTAGCCGGCGTCCGTGATGACCTTGCGGGCCGCGCGGTCCACGTCCTGGCAGGCCGCCCCGGACCGTACCGCCTCGAAGCCGGCCTGCTGGGCCTCGCGGACGAGGTCGTGGACGCGGCGCTCCTCGTCGGTGGGGGCGCCGACGTGGACGGTGCGGGTGGTGTCGGAGCCGTAGCCGTGCTTGAGGCCGCCGAAGTCGAGGACGACCATGTCGCCGCGCTCGATGGTGCGGTCGCCGGCCTCGTGGTGGGGGTTGGCGCCGTTGGGGCCCGAGCCGACGACGGTGAAGTCGACCTGGGAGTGGCCGAAGCGCAGGAGGAGCGCGGCGAGGTCGGCGGCGACGTCGGTCTCCTTGCGGCCCGCGAAGCGCACCTTGAGGATCTCGCGGTACGCCTGGTCGGCAGCGGCCCCGGCGGCCTCGACCCGGGCCAGTTCGTGGGCGTCCTTGACGGCCCGGAGCATCGGCAGGGCCTCGGTGAGGGAGACGTACGAGGTGCCGGGCAGGGCCTGCTGGAGGCCGAGCAGGTGCATGGCCCAGGCGTTGTCGCTGACGCCGAAGCGGCCGGAGGCGTCGAGGAGCGGCGCGGTGACGGCGTACGGGTCCTTGCCGTCGGTCCAGTCCCGCAGGGACAGCGCTGCGGTGCCCGCGGCCTTCTCGGCGTCCGGGGCCTCCAGGGTGGGCACGACGAGCACCGGGTCCTGGCCGGGGGCGATGACGAGCACGGTGAGCCGCTCGGTGATCGCGGTGGGCTGGTACCCGGTCAGATAGACCAGGTCGGGCCCGGGCGCGACCAGCACCCCGTCGAGCCCCGCCGCGGCGGCGGACTCGGCGGCCCGGGCCATCCGGGCCCGGTAGTCGTCGGCGGTGAAGGGGGCGGGGGCGGTGCCGCTCTCGGACGCGGATGCGGTGCTCTCGGGCATGGGTGATCTCCTCCTCGACGTACCCCGACGTACCCCGACGTACAGCATCCTTCCGGGAGCCGCCGGGTCCGGCTACCCGGCTACCCGGCTACTCCGGCTACTCCGGCTCGCGGACGATGAGGCGTTCGAGCAGGGCCTGGAAGTCGTCGCCGACGACGATGCGGAGCTGGCCGTCGTCCTCGGCGTGTTCGCTGAGCTGGGTGAGGGTGCCGGCCCGCCACCAGAAGACGTAGGGGCTGATGGCGCCGGGGGTGTCCTCGTAGCCGGAGGCGGCGAAGGAGGCCATCGCGCCGAGGGCCGGGACGATGGTGGTGTCGCGGATGGGGTGGAAGGCCAGCTGGTGGCGGAAGGGCATGGCGACCAGGGCGCCGTCCTCCGTCAGCGGACGGCCGGTGACACGGCGGACGACCGCGTCGAGGTCGAGGACCCGGCTCGCCGTGTAGAAGGAGTCGCCGAGGATCACCTCGAAGCGCATGCCGTCCGCGTCCTTGACGGTCTCGTGGCCCTCGACCGGCAGCCCGCGCAGGTTGTCGATGGCCCGCTCGCGCAGCCGGACGGGGTCGCCGAGGCGTTCCAGGGCCTCGTCGGTGAGGGTCATGACGCTCTCCGGCAGGTCGAGCGCGAGGACCTCGTAAAGGCCCGGGGCGACGGTACGGGCGTAGCCGAACGCGCCGGGGTCGATGCCGTCACCGCTGACGACCCGCGGGTAGAGCTGGGCGCGGATCTGCTCGGGCGGCAGGGTGTCGAGGGCGGAGGGGCCTTCGAGGGCGCGGACGACGAGCCGGACGTGGCGCTCGATGAGGCGCGGCCAGATGCGGGTGCCGCGCGGGTCCTGGTGGCAGACGGCGGCGAGGTTCCCGAGGCCGAAGCGACGGCCGGAGTCGTCGGTCACGGAGTCGGCGTAGACGGTCACTTCGAGGCCGAGTTCGGCGAAGACCGCGCGGACCTCCCTGCGGAAGAGCGCGGCCTCGCGCTCGGAGAAGTACGTGAACTCCGGGTCCCGCGGCGCGTCGTCGCCGTCCCGCCTGGGCCCCCGCCGGAACCACCCCACGTCGTCCCGCCTTTCGTCGCCTGTTCCCGCCGCTCGATTTCGCCGTACCCGCCAGATTAGCGATCGGCCGCCTCCCGGTGGCCGAGACGACGGACCAACTCCGCCACCGGACCGTCCGGTTCCCGGCCGTGGAGAAGTTCGGTGCGGTGTACGAGGCGGGGCGCGGCGAGCGGCACAAGGGCCGCGTCGGAGGCGAGCGGGGTGGCGGACCGGGGCAGCAGGGCGAGCCCGTGCCCGGCGGCGGCGAGCGCCGCGACCGTACGGGCGTCGGTGCCCTCGTACCGCAGCGACGGGCGGAAGCCGTGCCCGCCGGGCGCCCCGTGGGCGGCGCGCAGCCGGTCGAGCGGGAGGCCCGCGTCGGGGGCGTCGAGCCAGCGGGCGTCGACGAGGTCGGCCAGGTCGAGCCTGGTGCGCCGGGCGAGCGGGTGGCCGGCCGGCAGGACGACGGCGAGCGGTTCCTCGGCGACCGCGAGCGCGGTGAGCGGGGCGACGTCGGGGAGCCGCAGCGGGTCGCTGGGCGCTGCGACGCCGTCGACGAGTCCGAGGTCGGCGCCGCCGGTCGCGACGGCGGTGGGCACCCCGTCGCGGGGCAGGGTGCGCAGGGTGACGCCGGTGGCGGGCAGCGCGGCGAGGACCCGCGGGTGCAGGGCGAGCGGGGTGGCGGCCAGCGTGAGGGTGCGGCGCGGCGGGGCGGCATACCGGGCGAGGTCGGCGCGTGCCGCGTCGAGCCGGAGCAGCAGCGAACCCGCGTGTTCGAGGAGCCGTTCCCCGGCCGGGGTGGGCGCGACCGGCCGCCGGCCGAGCAGCACCAGGCCGAGGTCGGTCTCCAGGGCGGCGATGTGCTGGGAGACGGCGGACTGGGTGTAGCCGAGTTCCCGGGCCGCCGCCGAGAAGGAGCCGAGCCGGGCGACGGTCACGTACGTACGGAGGAGGTGCGGGTCCATGGGCGGTGCGAGCGCGCCTCAGGAGGGGCCGGCGGTCTTGAGCAGATCGCGGGCGTAGTACGCGAGGGAGCGGTTGTAGCGCGGCAGCAGCGGGGCCAGTGCGCCGAGCGCGAGCGAGGCCGCTTCGCGCTCGCGGCCGGTGTCGGCGAGCGCGAGGGCGAGGAAGCCGTCGACGGCGGCGGACAGCGCGGTCTCGTCGGCGTCGAGCCGGTCGGCGGGGATGGCGCGCTCCTCGGTGAGGAGTTCGACGCTGACGTCGGGGCGGCCGAGGTTGCGCAGGCTGCTGGCGAGCTGGATGACGGCGCGGCGGCGGCGCAGCCCGGTGAGCCCGCCGTCGAGGGCCCGCCGGTAGAACCGGACGGCCAGCTCGGGCTCGCCCGTCGAGTCGTGGGCGGCGCCCAGCTCGAAGAGGGCGACCGGGTCGTCCTCGGGGAGCTCGGCGGCGAGTTCGGCGATCCGGGCCCGGAAGCCGGCCGGATCCCGGTCCTTCTCGTACGCGTCGAGCTCGGCCCAGCGATCGGCGAGGCGCTGCTCCCAGTCGTTGTTCATGGCGGCACCCTATCCGGCGGATCGGACCGAATGCCCATAAGCATCTGTGATGGAGGGTGCAGGAATCATCGTTGGACGTGAACGGGGCGGCGCGCCCACCATGGTCGGCATGAACTCCCACCTTCCCCGGATCGCCCTGGTCGGCGACCGTTCCCCGCACGTCAAGTCCCATGTCCGCATCCCGCTCCTGCTCGACGCGCTCGCCGAGCAGGACGGTCTCGTCCTCGACGCGTACTGGATCCGCAGCGGGGACGCGGCGGAGCCCGGCGCGGTGGAGGGCTTCGACGCGGTGTGGCTGCTGCCGGGCAGCCCGTACGAGAGCGAGGCGGGCGCGCTGGCCGCGATCCGTACGGCGCGCGAGGAGGGTGTTCCGTTCCTCGGGACCTGCGCCGGCTTCCAGCACGCGCTGATCGAGTACGCGCGGGACGTCTGCGGTCTGACCCGCGCCGCGCACGCCGAGAACGACCCGGCGGCCGACACCGGCGACCTGCTGATCGCACCGCTCGCCTGCTCGCTCGTCGGCCACGAGGGCGCGGTACGGGTGACGTCCGGCTCGCTCGCGGAGTCGGTGCTCGGCGCCGAGCGGTCGACCGAGCGCTACCACTGCAACTACGGGCCCGACAGCCGTCATCTGGACACCCTGGAGGCGCACGGGCTGCGCTTCACCGGCGTGGACGACGACGGTCAGGTCCGGATCGCGGAACTCCCCGGCCACCCCTTCTTCCTGGCCACCCTCTTCCAGCCGGAGCTGGCCGGCGACGGCTCCCGCCCGCACCCGATCGTGCGCGCCCTGGCGCGGGCGGCCGTCACCCGGGCGGGAGCCGTGCCGGCGGCATCCGTGCCGGTGACGGGCTGAAGTCCACGTCGGAGGCGGCCGAGGGTAACGCCGGGCGGGGATACGGGAGTTCAGTCCATCCGTACGACGAGATGGGCGCGGTCCCGGCCGCGCGCGACGAGCCGGGCGTTGGCCTCGTCGGACTCGGCGACCCAGCGTTCGGCGTGGGCCGGCTCCTTGCCGAAGCGCACATGCCGGGCGACCAGGCGCGGCACCCGGCGCCGGTCGTCCAGGTCCAGGTACCAGGCCTCGTCGAGGAGCGGGCGGACGGCGGCCCACGGGCCCTCGTCGTGCAGCAGGTAGTTGCCCTCGGTGATGACGAGGGGGACCTCGGGCGGTACGGGTACCGAACCGGCGACCGGCTCCTCCAGCCCCCGGTCGAAGGCGGGCGCGTAGACGGTGACCCCGGGTTCGGCGGCCCGGATCCGGGCGAGCAGCGCCGCGTATCCGGCGGCGTCGAAGGTGTCGGGCGCACCCTTCCGCCCGGCCCGGCCGAGCCGTTCCAGCTCGGCCTGCGCCAGATGGAAGCCGTCCATGGGCACCAGGACGGCGAGCCCGTCGAGCCGGGCCACCAGGCGTCCGGCGAGCGTCGACTTCCCGGCCCCGGGCGGCCCGGCGATCCCGAGCACCCGCCGCCCACCCCGGCCCCCGCCCTCGCCCTCGGCGAGCCGCCGGGCCCGCCCGGCGAGGCGATCGAGTTCCCGCGCGTCCATGCGGGGCATTCTCGCACCGGGCGGCGGGGGTGTCCCTTGGCAGCAGACACGTCATACGTATTACCTTCGCCCTCATGGACACCACCCCGCCGCCCACGCTGCCCGCCCTCGCCCTCGTCACCCTCGTCGTCCGCGACTACGACGAGGCCGTCGACTTCTACACCCGCGCCCTCGGCTTCGAGCTCGCCGAGGACACCGACCGCGGCGACGGCGCCCGCTGGGTCGTCGTACGGCCCCGGGGCGCGGGCGCGCACGGCACCGGCCTGCTGCTCGCGCGCGCCAAGGACGAGGCGCAGGCGTCGGCGGTCGGCGCGCAGACGGGCGGCCGGGTCGGGTTCTTCCTGCACACCGACGACTTCGCCCGTGACCACGCCCGGATGACGGCGGCCGGGGTGCGCTTCCTGGAGGAGCCGCGCCACGAGCCGTACGGCTCGGTCGCCGTCTTCGAGGACCTGTACGGCAACCGCTGGGACCTCCTCCAGCCGTCGGGCGGGGCCGCCTGAAATCCGGTGGTCCCGGCAGAGCCCGCGCCGGTACGGTCACGGCTCCCCGTCCCGTACCGGCCCACCGGGCCCGCGAACCGAGAGCGACACCATGACCAGCCGCCGCGCGACCACGACCCTCTGGCGCCCCACGGGCCCCAAGGCGCTGGACCTCGTGCGCGCCCTCGACTGGAAGGCGTGGCCGCCCCGGCTCCCGGAGCAGCCGATCTTCTACCCCGTCCTGAACGAGGACTACGCGATCCGGATCGCCCGCGACTGGAACGTGAAGCACAGCGGCGTCGGGTACGTGACCCGCTTCGAGGTCGACACCGCCTTCCTGGCCCGCTACCCGGTGCAGCAGGCCGGCGGGCGGACGATCCTGGAGCTGTGGGTGCCGGCGGAGGAGCTGGACGAGTTCAACGCGCACATCGTCGGCGCGATCGAGGTCGTCCACACCTTCCGCTGATCCGGACTCCTGGCTAGGCCTTCCTCCTGGCGGCCAGGAAGTCCTCGAACGTCCGCTTCCCCACGGCCCGTTCCGGCGTCAGGTGCCCGCCCGCGGCGAAGGCGCGGTACGTCTTGCCCGGGAGCCGTACGGGCAGCAGGCGGCGGCGCCGGCCGCTCGCGGCCAGGTAGGCGCGGGCCAGGTCGGCGAAGGTGCGCACCTCGGGGCCGCCCATGTCGGGCACCCGCCCGGCGGGCGCCCCGGTGGCCAGTTCGGCGAGCCGGGCGGCGACCTCCGCCACCTCGATGGGCTGGTCGGAGATCCCGGAGAAGTACGGCATGACCGGCGACTTCGCGAAGGCGGCGAGGACCTGGTGGACCAGGTCGTGGAACTGGGTGGTGCGCAGGATCGTCCAGCCAAGGCCGGGCTGTCCGGACTGCTCGATGATCTTCTCGACCGCGAGCTTCGTCCGATAGTAGGGGAACGGCACGCGGTCGACGCCGACGATCGAGATGTAGACCAGATGGCCTACCCCGGCCCGCCCGGCCGCCGCCACGAGGTGCCGGGCCGCCTGCTCGTCGCCGCCGCGCGGGGTGCTGGCGCAGTGCACGACGGTGTCGACGCCGTCCAGGGCCGCGTCCAGAGCGGGCCCGCCCTCGCGCAGGTCGACGGCGTACGGCTGGGAGTGGCGACTGAGCACCCGCACCTGGTGCCCGCCCGCCCGCAGCCGCTCGGTGACCAGCCGGCCCAGGGTGCCGGTGCCGCCGGTGACCAGGATCGTCTTCGTCTCGCTCGTCATCGCGATGCCCTCGCTCTCTCTGTTCGCATCGTCCGCCGAGAAGAGGACTGATCGCGACCGCGGAAATGTGACATCGGCCGGTCGGGCGCCCGGATCTTCGTCGGCACCGCCCCGCGCCGCGAGGTGTACGAGCAGTCGCTGCGGGCGGCGGGCTTCCGCGACCTGGAGTGGGTGCCGCTGGAGGTGTCGGAGGCCTGCCGCCGCGCGTACGACGCGGACTTCTGGGCCGATCTGACCGGCAACCCGCCGCTGGAGATGCTGCGCTGCCGGGCGTAGGAGGTCTAGTAACGCCCCCAGGCCACGAAGACGATGAGCGCGAGATAGACCAGGTCCACGCCCATCACCACGAACTCGCGGCGGCGCAGGCGCAGCGCCGCCGCGCCGACCATGATGAGCGCGAGTCCGGTGGCCGCGACCGGCACGAGACCCGGCGCGATGTCGAGCACGGCGGGCAGGACCATCCCGAGCGCGCCGAGCATTTCCAGCGCCCCGATGGCCTTGACGCCCGCCGCCGGGAAGTCCTCCACCCAGGCCGAGCTGTGGCCGAAGGCCGCTATCTTCTCCTTCGGCATGATCAGCTTGAGGCTGCCGCCGAGGAAGTAGGCGGTGGCGAGCAGTCCGGTCACGGTCCACAGCGCGATGTTCATGGGGTTCACTCTCTTCCGGTGAGTCGGTGTCGCCCTCTTGGACAGAGCACGCCCGCGCGCTGTGACACGGGTGGAACGACGGAGGGGAAAAGCGGGTGGCGGAGACCACGGTGGAGAGCGCGGCGGCGAGCTACCGGCCGCTGCTCTTCTCGATCGCGTACGGCATGACGGGCTCCGTCGGCGACGCCGAGGACCTGGTGCAGGACGCCTTCCTCGGCATGGCCAGGGCCCAGCGGGCGGGCACGGTGATCGACGCGCCCAAGGCGTATCTGGCAACGGCCGTCACCCGTCTCGGCATCAACCATCTCGGCTCGGCGCGGGTGCGCCGCGAGACCTATGTCGGGGACTGGCTCCCCGAACCTCTCGTGGCGTACGCCGACGGCCCCGACGGCCCCGGCGGCAGCCCGGCCGAGCACGCCGAGCTGACCGACGCGCTCTCGATGGCCCTCCTCGTCCTCCTCGAAGCGCTCTCGCCCATGGAGCGGGCGGTGTTCGTGCTCCGTGAGGTCTTCGGCCACGCCTATCCGGACATCGCGCGGACGGTCGGCAAGAGCGAGGCGAACTGCCGCCAGATCTTCGCCCGCGCCCGCCGCCGCATCCCCGCCGACGCCACCGCCCCTCTCTCCCGCGAGCGCCGCGCCGAGGGCGCCGAACTCGCCCGCCGCTTCTTCACCGCCGCCGACGGAGGGGACCTCGACGCCCTGCTCGGCATGCTCTCGCCGGACGTCGTCTTCCACGGGGACGGCGGCGGCAAGGCCCAGGCCATCAGCCGTACGGTCCACGACCCGCACCAGACCGCGGCCCTGCTCGTCGCGGGCTTCCGCCGGCTTCGCACCCTCGGCGCGACCCTGCGCCCGGCGCAGGTCAACGGGGCCCCGGGGATCGTCCTGTACGACACGGAGGGCCGTGTCCTCAGCGTCGTCGAACTCCACCTGGTGGACGGGCGGATCGGGGCGATCCACTCCCTCACCAACCCCGACAAGCTCGGCCACCTGGGGCCGGTCTCCGACCGGGGGCTACTGCCCAGGTTCCGCTGAGCCGAGCCCACCCGCGGCGTGGGCGAGGGCGCTGGGGGTGCGGCAGCCGACGATCGTGGGGCCGGGGACGACGGTGATCCGGTCGGCGAACCCCGCCAGCTTCGGCACGCTGCGCTCGCGGCACACGCCGACGACCTCGTAACCCCGGTCCAGCGCGTGCCGGACCATGTACTGCCCGAGCTTCCCGGAAGCTCCGACGATGCAGACCTTCATCGCACACCTCACCTCCGCCTTACCTTGTAAGGTACGGTAGCCTTACACCGTAAGGCGGTCAACCGGAGAGGACAAGGCGCATGCGAGCGGCGCGTACCCCGCTCAGTCGCGAGCGGGTGATCCGTACGGCCATGGCGGTGGCGGACGAGAAGGGTTCGGCCGCGCTCACCATGCGGGCCGTCGCACAGCCGCTCGGCGTCGAGGCGATGTCGCTCTACCACCACGTGGCGGGCCGCGAGGACATCCTCGACGGGATGGTCGACGCGGTCTTCGGGGAGATCGACCTGCCGCAGCGCGACGCGGACACGGGCTGGAAGACGGCGATGCGCGACCGCGCGCACTCCGCTCGCGCCGCCCTGCTGCGCCACCCGTGGGCCGTCGGCCTGATGGACTCCCGCGCCCAGCCCGGCCCGGCGACCCTGCGCCACCACGACGCGGTCCTCGGAGCGTTGCGGGCAGGCGGCTTCTCGGTCCGGATGACGGCACACGCCGTCTCCCTCATCGACAGTTACGTCTACGGCTTCGTGCTCCAGGAACTGAGCCTACCGTTCAACGGCGAGGCGGAGTCGGCGGAGGTGGCGGGCGCGATCGTGCGCGCCATGCCCGCCGACGCCTACCCCCACCTCGCCGAACTCGCCACGGAACACGTCCTCAAGCCGGGTTACGCCTACGCCGACGAGTTCGCCTACGGCCTCACCCTGATCCTGGACGCCCTCGCCCCGGACGAGCGGCCGTTCGACCACTAGGCCGCTAGGCCGCTAGGCCGTCGTATCCGAGTGAGGCGCCATGAGTGCAGGCCCCGCCCCCTATCGCACCGGGTCGGTGACGTCGAAAGACGGCACCCGTATCGGCTACCGCCGCCTGGGCGAGGGCCCCGGGGCCGTACTGATGCACGGGGCGATGATGTCCGCGCACAACTTCATGAGGCTCGGCACGGCACTCAGCCGCACCTGCACCGTCTACCTCCCCGACCGTCGCGGACGGGGCTTGAGCGGACCCTACGGACCGGACTTCACCCTCCAGCGGGCCGCCGAGGACGTCGAGGCGATCATGGACGGCACTGGAGCCCGCCGCGTCTTCGCTCTCAGCGCGGGCGCCATCCCGGTCCTGCAGTGGGCACTGGACGCGCCCCCCGATTGCAGGGTCGCCCTCTACGAGCCGCCCCTGCCCGTGGGCGGCTACGACCCCGCGGGCTGGCTGGACCGCTACGACCGGGAGATGAGCCGGGGACACCTGGCCGCCGCCATGGTCACGGTCGCCAAGGGCACCAAGGACTCCCGAATCCTGCGGATTCTCCCCCGGACGGTCGCCGTCCCGCTCATGAGCATCGCCATGCGGGCGCAGGCCAAGCAGGTCGCTGCCGACGAGGTGCCACTCGTCGATCTCATCCCGACCATGCATCACGACGCCCAACTCGTGCTCGGCGCACATGAACTCATCCGAGCGTCCGCAGCCGTCGGCACCGACGTGCTCCTGCTCGGCGGCAGCCGCAGCCCTCGCTACCTCAAGGACGCCCTCACCGCGCTGCGGGCCGCCATCCCCCGCAGCCACAGGGTCACACTCCCCGGCGTGGGGCACCTTGCCGCCGACAACGGAGGGCGCCCCGACCGGGTGGCTCGCCTGCTCGACGACTACTTCTCCACCAGGTGACGGTCGGGGTGGCCGAACGTGGACGATCTTGCCGGCCTCAGAAGATGCCGGCCTGCCTGTGGCGCGTGGGGTCGTCGAGGATCTCGCGGAGCCATGGGGTGCGGGCGGCAGGCAGGCGGGCGAGAGTGGACCGGAAGGTTACCGGGTCGGCACGGAACGGGAAGTTGTAGCGCGGCGGGGCAGGCGGGTAGTCGTCGCGGAGGACGCCGGCGGGCATCCGGCCCGAGGTCGGGACGGGCAGGTACGGCTCGGGAAAGGCCAGCGACTTCCACACGCCGAACGGCAGGGGGACCCGGCACGCGGAGACGGAGGCGGCCGGGCCGGCGGGGGTCCAGGTGCGCCCGGTCTGCGGATGGGTGGGGACGAGAAGGATGTCGGCGTCCGCGTCGGGGGCCGGCAGACCGGGTCCGGCGAGGACGGCTCGCCGGGCCGGTGGGCCCGCCGGCAGCAGGGTGTCGAGGGCGCGTCGGAACATGTCGGCGGTCAGTCCGTCCGGGACGGTCACCGAGCGAGCAGTCGTCGATCCGGGTCGCGACGGCCCGGCCGCAGGCCGCACACCCCATGTTCGGACCCTCCGCCCCGTCGAGACCGCAGCAGTAGCCACTGCCACGGTTCTCCGGGATCAGCACGGTGCCGTGGGCCTCGCCCGGCGCGATGACGGCCGCACCGGACTCAGAGAGGCACCGCACCCCGCGCACACGAAAACGAACAAACGTCCTCCGTCTGGGAAACGGAGGCATCATCGCATGCCCACGTCACGCGACGGCGGTGCCCTCCAGTTCGACCAGGAGGCCCGGGACCGCCAGGCGCGTGACGCCGAGCATCGTGGAGGCCGGGGCCACACCCGCCGCGGCCAGGCGGCCCGCGAGGAGGCCGTAGTGCGGGAAGAGGGCGTCGACGTCGGTCGTGTAGACGTTGAGGCGGACGAGGTTGGCGAGGGTCATGCCGGCCTCGGCGAGGACGGACTCCAGGTTGGCGATGCTCAGGGCCAACTGCCCTGCCATGTCGCCCTCGTGGCGGGGCTTGCCGTCGGGGCCGGTCGCGGTCTGGCCCGAGATGTAGAGAGTGCGGGTGTGACCGGAGACGAGTTCGGCCTGGTTGAAGCCCAGGTCCACGGACCAGTTCACCGGGTTGATCGCCGTGCGTTCCACTGCCACTTCAGCTCCGTTCTTCGGATGTCGTGGGACGAGCCTCGCAAGGAATCACGACACCCTTCGTCATGTATTCCGTTACGGTTCCGGGATGCGCGCCGACCGGCTGGTCTCCCTGGTACTCCTGCTGCGGCAGCGCGGGCGGATGACCGCCGACGCGCTCGCCCGCGAGTTGGAGGTGTCCACCCGCACCGTTCTCCGCGACATCGAGGCGCTGTCCTCGGCCGGCGTCCCCGTGTACGCCGAGCGCGGCCGGCACGGTGGCTTCGGGCTCCTTCCCGGGTTCCGGACCGAGCTCACCGGGCTCAACCACGACGAGGCGCTTGCTCTGCTGACCGCCGGATCGGGGCGTGGGGAGCGGGCGTTCGGGCTCGGGGCGGCGCTCGCGTCGGCGATGCGGAAGGTGGTCGACGCGCTGCCGGACGGCCCTCGGGGCACCGCGAGCGACGCGGCGCAGCGCATCCTCATCGAGCCGGAGACCGACCTGCTCTCCCGCCGGGCGGCCGCGGACGACGAGGAGATACCCGGCCCCGCGATGGCCGAGGTCCGGCGCGCGGTGCTCGCGGGACACAAGCTGCGCATCCATTACGCGGCCACGGACCAGGCCCCGCGCTGGCGCACGGTGGACCCGATCGGGCTCGTCACCGTGCGCGACAAGGCCTATCTGCTGGCCACCCGCTCCGGCGAGGACCGCACGTACCGCCTGTCACGGGTGCGGGCCGCGGAGGAGCTGCCCGAGCCGGCCGAGCGCCCGGGCCAGGTCGACCTCGACCGGATCTGGCGGGAGCGCTCCGCCCGCTTCCTCGCCGACGGCGACCACCTCACCGTACGGATGCGAGTGGACCCGGCGCGGCGCGAGGAGCTGTTGAACACCGCGCTGGCCGTACGCATGGAGGAGCCCGGCATCGGCAACTGGCTGCGGCTCGAAGTGACCTTCCAGGACGCGCGGCACGCCGAGTGGGCCCTGTGGCAGCTCGGTACGGACGCGGAGGCACTGGCCCCGGAGTCGCTGCGCACCGCGCTGCGTGCCCGTGCCGCAGCCCTTGCCGCGCACTACGATGCCGAACATGGCATGCCGCATCAGTGAGTTGATCCTTGACTGTGCCGCCCCCGAGCGGCTCGCCGCGTTCTGGAGCGAGGTGCTCGGGTACGTGGAGATCGAGCGGGAGGAGGACGGCAGCATCGCCATCGGGCCGCCCGACGCCGGGTTCGGCGGCCCGCAGCCGACGCTGATCCTCAGCCCCAGCAACACCCCGAAGCCCGGGAAGCTGCCGCTGCACCTCGATGTGAACCCCACCGACCGCGACCAGGACGCCGAGCTGGAACGGCTGCTGGCGCTCGGCGCCCGGCACGCCGACGTCGGGCAGACGGGCAAGGAGTCCTGGTACGTGCTCGCGGACCCCGAGGGGAACGAGTTCTGCCTGCTGCGGGCTCGGCTCGAACCGGTGTCATAGATCGAGCTCGGCGCGGACCGTCTTGCCGACCGGCAGGCGGTCCAGGACGTCCCAGCGGGTCGCGAGCGCGTCGACGAGGAGCAGGCCGCGGCCCGTGTCCGAGAGCGGCAGCGGGGCGACGAGGCCGGGCCGGCGTTCGGTGCGGGTGTCGGAGACGTCGACGGCGAGGAGTCGTTCCGGCGTGTACGAGAGCGTCAGCTCGAAGTCCCGGCCGGGCACCCGCCCGTGGGTGACCGCGTTCGCGGCGAGCTCGGCGACGATCTGCGCGACGGTGTCGGAGAGCGACGTTCCGTAGGCGTGCCCCCAGCGGTCGAGCTGGTGGACGGCGAGCCGGCGGGCGAGGCGGGCGCCGCGCGGGGTCGAGCTGAAACGCTGGGTGAACACACGTACGGTAACCGGCGCTTCGCGGGTCTGAGGGGGAGTCATGAGGCCAATGTGGCCACTTCCGGCCCGGTATCCCAGGTCAGAAACTCGTACGCTCCGCAAGCGTACGACCTCGGAGGGTAGACAGTACTCATCACGGCCCGTGACGATGTGCGCACGAAGCACGAAGGAGGTGCGTGATGACAGACGGCGACGCGGAGCCGGAGACCTCGGACAGTCTGAAGGCGTTCGGAGAGGTGATCAAGGCATTCCGCAAGCGGGCGGGGCTCACTCAGGAACAGTACGCCCCGCAGATCGGGTACTCGGTGGAGACCGTCGCGTCGGTCGAACAGGGACGGCGGTTCCCGTCGCCGAAGTTCGTGGACCGGTCGGAAGAGTTCTTCGACGCCTTCGGGGCGATCAAGGGTCCGGCGAAGCACCTGTCACGGGAGCCAATGGCCAACTGGTTCCGCCGTTGGGCCGCGCTTGAGGCGAAGGCGCTGTGCCTCTACACGTACGAGAACCGATTCGTACCTGGACTGCTCCAGACCGAGGCGTACCAACGCGTCCTCTTCGAGGAGCAGTTGCCGCCGTTGGGCGACGCGGAGATCGAGGAGAACATCGTCACTCGCGTGAAGCGGCAGAAGCTGCTCACCGAGCGGGTCAACACGGCGTACAGCTTCATCATCGAGGAGCACGTGCTACGGAGGGAGACTGGCGGACCCGAAGTCCACCGCGCACAGATCGAGCACATCCTGCGGATGTCCGAGCGGCGCAACATCGAGATCCAGGTGATGGAGCAGCGGCGGGGTAACCACTCGGGGCTCGCCGGAGCCATGCGGTTACTCGAGACTCCTGAGAACCGCTGGTACGGGTACGTCGAGGCACAGCGAGCCGGTCTGCTCATCTCCGACGCAAAGGAAGTCGGCGTCCTCCAGATGCGGTATGCCAGGATGCGGTCACAGGCTCTTACGCTGGAAGACTCCCAGAGCCTGTTGCGGCAGATGCGAGGAGCGACATGAGCACGACTGACCCGGCCTGGTTCAAGAGCAGTTACAGCAGCAGCGGCGACGGCGACTGCGTGGAAGTCGCCCTCTCCTGGCACAAGTCGACCTACAGCAGCGGCGACGGCGACGACTGCGTCGAGGTCGCCACCTGCCCCACCACCGTCCACGTCCGCGACTCCAAGCGTCCGGACGACGCCCAACTGGCCCTCGCGCCCGCCGCCTGGAGCGCGTTCGTCGGCGGCTGCGAGCGCCTGTAGTGGCGTACCTGGACGGGCTGTTCTCCCTCTCCGGGCGCACCGCCCTTGTCACGGGCGGCAGTTCCGGCATCGGCAAGGCCATCGCCCGGGCGCTCGCCCGGGCCGGGGCCCAGGTCGTCATCATCGCCCGGCGCAAGCCGGAGCTGGAGGCGGCCGTCGAGGAGTTCACGGGTCTGGGCGCCACCGCCGCCTGGGTCAGGGGCGATCTGGTCACCCCCGACGGTGTACGGGCCGTCGCCGAGGAGGCCGCCGCCGTCTACGGCGAGCCGGACATCCTCGTCAACTCGGCCGGGATCAACCTGCGTCCGCCCATGTCCGAGCTCACCGAGGACGTGTGGGACCGGACGATGGCGGTGAACCTGGCGGCACCGTTCCTGCTCGGGCAACGCTTCGGGCCCGGGATGGCCGAGCGGGGCTTCGGCCGGATCATCCACGTGACCTCGCAGCAGGCCCACCGTGCGTTCGTGCAGTCCGGGGCCTACGGGGTGTCCAAGGGTGGTCTGGAGTCGCTTGCGCGCTCGCAGGCCGAGGCCTGGTCGTCGTCCGGCGTCACCGTGAACACCCTCGTGCCCGGGTTCGTGATGACCCCGCTGAACGAGCGCCTGTCCTCCGACCCGGCCCGGGTCGCCGACCTGGCGGCCCGCACGCTGATCGGACGCAACGGCCTCGCCGAGGACTTCGAGGGCGCCGCCGTCTTCCTGGCGAGCCGTGCCTCCGCGTACGTCACGGGGCAGGCGATCTTCGTGGACGGCGGGTTCTCCGTCCACTGACGGCGCCCGGAGGAGGGCCGGTGGCGTTACTGCCCCGGCTCTCCCGGCGTCGGCCCGCCCGCGAACCACTGCTCGCCGGCCGGGTCGGCCTCCTGCGCCAGAGCCGCCTCACCGGGCAACTCCTGCGCCTGGGGCGGAACGGTCGGCGCCGCGAGCCGCGCCTTCAGGTCGGCGTTCTCGGCCTCCAGGTTCGCTATGCGCTTGCGCGCGAAGTAGAGCTCGACGACCGCGTCCTGGAACTCGGCGACCAGCTGGTCCGGGGTGAGCTGCACCATCGGTGGGTTTCCTCTCCTGTGTCCTATGCGGGGGCGATACGAGTGGGGATTCCGGCGGGGCCGCGCCACCACAGCTCGCCGTTCTGGGCGTAGAGGGTGCCGCCGCCGTGGGAGGAGACGGTGCCGGTGGGCGGGGTGGTGACGTTGCCGATCTCGACGGTGCCGTCGACGAGCAGGCCCGGCTTCTCCGTACGCTGGACGATGTGGACCTGGGCGCGCGGGGTGGCGCCGCGGTCGATGCCGATGCCGATGAGGCCGGTGCCCTTGACGGTGAAGTCCTCCAGGCCCGCGTTGTTGCGCAGGACGATCAGGGCGCCGGTGGTGGGGCCGTTGGTCGCGGTGACGTAGATGCCCTGCGAGGCGGTGCCCTGCGTCTGGAGGTCGATGGACAGCGCGGAGGCGCCGCCGTCGGAGCCGTCGGCGTAGCCGACGTGCGCGATCTTCAGCGTGCCGCGGCTGTTGCGCTCCTTGCCGCTGAGGTACATGGCCGAGCTGTCGGCGTTGTAGGAGCTGACGTTGAGCGCGGAGCCGCCGCCGGAGGTGGCGGCCAGGAAGACGGTGGCCGCGTTGTCGACGGTGTTCGTCGACTTCACGTACAGGCCCTCGCCGTCCGTCGTGGCGTAGAAGCGGGGCGCGGTGACCTGGCCCTGGGCGACGACCGGGCCGGGGAAGGTCGTGGTCTCCCCCGCCGTCTCCGACGTCTCCGCGGCCCCGGCCTCCCCCGCCGTCGCTCCGACGGCCACGGTCACGGCTCCGGCCGTGAATCCGCCCATGAACAGTCTGCGTGTGACAGTCATGCCCCCTCCTTCGATCGATTCGGGTGATCGATTCGGGCGCCATTCTGTCAGGACACGCGAGGGGCCCCGGGCGGAGGAACCGCCCGGGGCCCGGTCACCGGCACGTCACGTGCCGAGCGCCGATCAGCGCAGGTCGAACCGGTCCAGGTCCATGACCTTCGCCCAGGCCGCGACGAAGTCCGTCACGAACTTGTCCTTGGCATCGTCCGAGGCGTACACCTCGGCGACGGCGCGGAGTTCGGCGTTCGCGCCGAAGACCAGGTCGGCACGGGTGCCGGTCCACTTGACCTTGCCCGAGGCGTCGCGGCCCTCGAACGTGGACTGGTCGTCGGTGGTGGACTTCCAGGCGATGTCCAGGTCGAGCAGGTTGACGAAGAAGTCGTTCGTCAGCTTGCCGGGGGTCTCGGTGAGGACGCCGAGGGAGGTCTGCGGCTGGGTGACGCCCAGCGCGCGCAGACCGCCGACCAGGACGGTCATCTCCGGGGCGGAGAGGGTGAGCAGGTTCGCCTTGTCGACGAGCAGGTACTCGGCGGGGAGGCGCTGGCCCTTGCCCACGTAGTTGCGGAAGCCGTCCGCCTTCGGCTCCAGGTTGGCGAAGGAGTGGACGTCCGTCTGCTCCTGCGTGGCGTCGACGCGGCCCGGGGAGAACGGCACCTCCACGGTCACGCCGGCGTCCTTGGCGGCCTTCTCGACGCCCGCGGTGCCCGCGAGGACGACGAGGTCGGCGAGCGAGACCTGCTTTCCGCCCTTGGCGTTGAAGGACTCCTGGACGCTCTCCAGGACGCGCAGCACCTGGGCGAGCTCGTCCGGGTTGTTGACCTCCCACTGGTTCTGCGGCTCCAGACGGATACGGCCACCGTTGGCGCCACCGCGCTTGTCACTGCCGCGGAAGGAGGAGGCCGCGGCCCAGGCCGCGGAGACGAGCTGGGTCACGGACAGGTCCGAGCCGAGGATCTGCTCCTTGAGGGCGGCGATGTCCGCGGCGCCGAGGGTCTCGCCGGTGGCCTGCGGCAGCGGGTCCTGCCACAGCAGCTCCTCGCTCGGGACCTCCGGGCCGAGGTAGCGGACGACCGGGCCCATGTCGCGGTGCGTGAGCTTGTACCAGGCGCGGGCGAAGGCGTCCGCGAACTGCTCGGGGTGCTCGTAGAAGCGGCGCGAGATCGGCTCGTAGATCGGGTCGAAGCGCAGCGAGAGGTCGGTGGTGAGCATCGTCGGGCGGTGCTTCTTCGACGGGTCGAAGGCGTCCGGGATGGTCTCCGGGGCGTTCTTCGCCACCCACTGCTTGGCGCCGGCCGGGCTCTCGGTGAGCTCGTACTCGTAACCGAACAGGTTCCAGAAGAAGTTGTTCGACCAGCGGGTGGGCGTGCTGGTCCAGGTGACCTCAAGGCCCGAGGTGATCGCGTCCTTGCCGACACCCGTGCCGTACGAGCTCTTCCAGCCGAGGCCCATCTGCTCCATCGGCGCGGCCTCCGGGTCGGCGCCGACGTGGTCGGCCGGGCCGGCGCCGTGGGTCTTGCCGAAGGTGTGGCCGCCGGCGATGAGGGCGACGGTCTCCTCGTCGTTCATCGCCATCCGGGCGAAGGTCTCGCGGATGTCGCGGGCCGCGGCGATCGGGTCCGGATTGCCGTTGGGGCCCTCGGGGTTGACGTAGATGAGGCCCATCTGGACGGCGGCGAGCGGGTTCTCCAGGTCGCGGTCGCCGGTGTAGCGGGCGTCGCCCAGCCACTCGGTCTCGGGGCCCCAGTAGACGTCCTCGTCCGGCTCCCAGGCGTCGACGCGGCCGCCGCCGAAGCCGAAGGTCTCGAAGCCCATGGTCTCCAGGGCCACGTTTCCGGTGAGGATCATCAGGTCGGCCCAGGAGATGGACTTGCCGTACTTCTTCTTCACCGGCCACAGCAGACGGCGGGCCTTGTCCAGGCTCGCGTTGTCGGGCCAGCTGCTCAGCGGGGCGAAGCGCTGCTGGCCGGCGCCGGCGCCGCCGCGGCCGTCGCTGACGCGGTAGGTGCCGGCGGCGTGCCAGGCCATGCGGATCATCAGCGGGCCGTAGTTGCCGAAGTCGGCCGGCCACCAGTCCTGCGAGGTGGTGAGGACCTCGGCGATGTCCCGCTTCACGGCCGGCAGGTCGAGGGCCTCGAAGGCCTTCGCGTAGTCGAACTCCTCACCGAGGGGGTTCGCCACGGCCGGGTTCTTCGCGAGGATCTTCAGGTTCAGCCGGTCCGGCCACCACTGCCGGTTTCCGCCGCCCTGGGTGGGGTGCGGGGCGCGGCCGTGCGCGACCGGGCAGCCGCCCTTGGCTTCGGCCGCCGCCTCGTCCTCGGTGACAAGGGGATCGTGATTCTGCTCAGACATCGGTCTTTCCTTCCGAACCATTCCGGCTTACACCCTCTTGGCTACTACTGGAGTCGATCCTATGCTGGACGCTGTCCAAGTCAATACGACGGCCGGACTCATACGAATGACACGCGCCGCACCACTCGCGCAGCAAGGCTGGTGACCATGAGCAACCTGCTGGAACGGCTTCGCCGACGCGGCTGGCGGATGACCGCCCAGCGGCGCGTGGTCGCAGAGGTCCTCGACGGCGAGCACATCCACCTCACCGCGGACGAGGTGCTCGCCCGCGCCACCGCGAGACTGCCCGAGATCTCCCGCGCGACGGTGTACAACACGCTGGGCGAGCTCGTCTCGCTCGGCGAGGTGATCGAGGTGTCCGGCGTCGGCCGCGCCAAGCGTTACGACCCGAACGCGCACCGGGACCACCAGCACCTGGTCTGCGCGGGCTGCGGCACGGTCCGCGACGTGCACCCGGAGGGCGACCTCCTGGAGGGGCTGCCGGCGGCCGAGCGCTTCGGCTTCACGGTGACGGGGGTGGAGATCACGTACCGCGGGCTCTGTCCGGTGTGCGGGGCGGCGGAGGCGGAGACGGAGGCGGAGGAATCGGTGGCCGAAAACAGCTGAGCCGACCGGCGCGGGTCGCGCCGATCGGCTCAGGTGCTGGTGGAGCATCTCGCTCAGCCTCGCTCAGCTCTCGTCCGGCTCCAGGCGGAGCGAGATCGAGTTGATGCAGTACCGCTGGTCGGTCGGGGTCGGATACCCCTCCCCCTCGAAGACATGTCCGAGGTGGGAACCGCAGCGCGCGCAGCGGACCTCGGTGCGGATCATGCCGTGCGAGGTGTCGGCGACCAGCTCGACCGCCTCGGTGTCCTTCGGGTCGTAGAAGGACGGCCAGCCGCAGTGCGACTCGAACTTCTCGTTCGAGGTGAAGAGCTCCGCACCGCAGGCACGGCAGGAGTAGACGCCCTTCGTCTTCGTGTCGGTGTACTCGCCGCGGAAGGCGGGCTCCGTGCCGGCCAGCCGGAGCACCTGGTACTCCGACGGGGTCAGCTGGGCCTGCCACTCCTCGTCCGGCTTCTCGACCTCGTACGCCATCGTCCGCTCCCTACTCCGAAAGCCGGTCCAGGATCTTCGGGCCCAGGTCGGTCACATCACCCGCGCCCATGGTCAGAACCAGGTCGCCGGGCTTCGCCATTCCCGCCACGACCTCCGGGACGGCTTCCTTCTCGTGCACGGGCGTGACGTCGGCGCCGGCCGCGCGGGCCGCGGCGACGATCAGCTCGCTGGTGATGCCCGGGATCGGGTCCTCGCGGGCCGGGTAGATGTCGAGGACGACCGAGGCGTCCGCGAGCGCGAGGGCGTCGCCCATCTCCTTGCCCAGCTCCTGGGTGCGGGAGAACAGGTGGGGCTGGAAGACCACGAGGAGGCGGGAGGCTCCGGCGGCGCCGCGCATGGCCTCCAGGTCGGCGGTCATCTCGGTGGGGTGGTGCGCGTACGAGTCGATGACCTGCACGCCCGCGGCCTCGCCCTTGAGCTGGAGGCGGCGGCCCACGCCGGTATAGGCGGTGAGGGCCTGGGCGAGCGCGGCCGGGTCGATGCCGGCGCGGGAGCCGGCGGCGAGGGCGGCGGCCGCGTTGTGGGCGTAGTGGCGGCCGGGCACGGAGACGGTGAAGACGTGCTCGGCGCCGTCGAGGGCGACCGTGACCTCGCTCTTCATCCCGTTCGGGACGATCTTCAGGATGCGGGCGTCGGCGCCCTCGTCCTCACCGACGGTGAGGACGCTCAGGCCCTCGCGCCCGGCGACCCGGCGGGCCAGCTCGCGGGCGCCCGCGTGCTCGCCGACGACCAGGGTGCCGCCGGGGCGGATCTTGGCGGCGAAGGCCTCGAAGGACTCGTAGATCTCGTCCATGGAGGCGTAGTTGGCGTGGTGGTCCAGCTCCACGTTGAGGACGATCGCCACGCTCGGGTCGTACTTCTGGAAGCTGCGGTCGCTTTCGTCGGCCTCGGCGACGAAGACGTCCCCCTCGCCGTGCCGGGCGTTGGTGCCGGGGCCCGCCAGGTCGCCGCCGATCGCGTACGACGGGTCGAGGCCGAGCTCGGTGAGCGCGACGGCCAGCATCGAGGTGGTGGTCGTCTTGCCGTGCGTACCGGCGACGGCGATCGCGCTCAGGCCGTCCATGAGGGAGGCCAGCGCGTCGGAGCGGTGCACGACCGGGATGCCGAGCTCGGCGGCGCGCTTGAGCTCCGGGTTGTCGGCGCGGATGGCGCTGGAGACGACGACGGCGGAGGCGTCGTCGGCCAGGTGCTCGGCGGCGTGGCCGATGTGCACGGTGACGCCCAGGGCGCGCAGGGACTCGGCGGTCGCGGACTCCTTGGCGTCGCTGCCCGCGACCTTGGCGCCGCGCTGGGCGAGGATCTTCGCGATGCCCGACATGCCGGCACCGCCGATGCCGATGAAGTGCGGCCGTTCCATGGCGGCAGGGATGGCGGGTGCCATGCGGTTCTCTCCCCGAGTGCGTCTCGTGCGTGTGCGTGCGTGTCTTCGCTTGAAAGGCCAAGCCTAGTGGCTCGGGGCGGGCGGGCCGGGCGCCGAGCCCGGCCCGCCCTGCGAGTGACGATCAGTCGCTGTGCGCGAACAGCTTCAGGACCGGCACCCCCACCTTGTGGCGGGCCCGGGAGGCCCAGTCGCGGTGGAAGAACTCCTCCACGTAGTGCGGGGCGGTCAGCACGATCACCTCGTCCGCCTCGGACTCGTCGACCACCGATTTCATCTTGTTCAGGGGGTGATCCTCGATCACCTGTCCGACGGCCTCGCAGCCCGCGGCTCTGAGCGCCTTGAGCGAGGCCTCCAGGGCCTGCTCGGCGAGCGGCCGGGCCTCCTTGCCCTCGGGCTCGTCGCCCTCGCGGGCCGCCTCTTTCAGTTCGCCCATCGCCACGTCGTCGATGGCGCGCAGCAGTAGATCGGCCTGGTCACCACGCGGCTGCATCAGAACGATGAACGAGACGACCTCGTCACCGTGGAGCGTGGTGACGAAGTCCACGTCGGTGGACGTGAGGGGCTTCTCGATCATCAGAACGCTTGTGAACACCTCAGGAGCCCTTCTGCGGAAACCATCCTTCCCCGTGGCCCCACGGGGATTGCGAGAGTGATTCTGCCCAGCGGACGCTAAGCGGAACGACAAATTCCGCCGATTGTCAGATCCGACGGTAGCGGGTGAAGAGGAAGCCGTCCTGCTCCAGCACCGACGCCACGGCGAAGCGTTTCGGAACCGCGACGGACGGGCCCCCGGCGATCCGCTGCGCGGTGCCCGCCGTCATGGTCGGGGAGAGCGTCAGACACAGCTCGTCGAGCACCCCCGCGGCCACGAACTGCCCGAGCAGGCGCGGTCCGCCCTCGGTCAGCTGGCGCCGGAGGCCGCGCTCCGCGAGGGCCGTCACCGCGCGCTCCGGATCGACGCCGCGGTCGTCACCGGCGATGACCACCTCGGCGCCCGCGCGCTCGGCCTCGGCCCGGCGTTCGGCGGAGGAGGCGGCACCGGTGAGGACGAGGGTGGGGACGAGCGGCCCGGTGAAAAGCGGAAGCGAGAAATCCAGGTCGAGCGAGGCGGTCACGACGGCGATCACCGGGGCCGGGCCCTGGCCCGCCGCCGCCCGGCGGGCCGCGAAGGCGTCCCGCGCCCTGGCCGGGCGGTAGCCCTCGCTCCGTACCGTCTCCGCGCCGACGACCACGACGTCCGCCAGACCCCGCAGGGTGCCGAAGATCCGCATGTCGGCCTCGGAGGACAGCGGCTGCGAGCGCCCGTCGTGCTGGCCGGCGCCGTCGAGCGAGGAGACCATGTTGGCCCGCAGCCAGCGCCCGGACGCCGCCTCCGGCGGATACGCGTAGGCGTCGGCGAGCTCGTCGAGCGACCACTCGTGATCGGTGCGGTCGGCGCCGGGGGCCCCCTCCGGGCCCGCCGGGGCCTTCGCGTCGTGGGCTGTCATGTCCGTCACAGGAAGCAGGCGTCGCATCCCGGCAGTCTGACACGGCGCTTACAGTGGATAACTGTGTCGACCCGTGCCATGACAGAAGCCGCTTCCCTCGATTCCTCCGATTCCTCCGAGGCGGCCCCGCTCTCGCTCTGCTCCCGGGAGCCCCGCGTCCCCGCCGACCGGCTGGTGGCGGAGATGGTGCCGCCGCCGCGGTTCGACTCGGTGCGCTTCGACACGTACATCCCGGACCCGAACCAGTCCAGCCAGATCGAGGCGGTCAAGGTCCTGAGCGGCTTCGCCGAGGGCCTGGGCGGCGCGCACGCCACCGGCGCCGGCAAGCGCCGCTGGTTCTCCAGGGCTCCGAAGGCCACGGCCCCGGCCGGCCCGCGCGGTGTCTACCTGGACGGCGGCTACGGCGTCGGCAAGACCCACCTGCTCGCCTCCCTCTGGCACGCCACCCCGGCCGAGCCCTCGCTCAAGGCCTTCGGCACCTTCGTGGAGCTGACGAACCTGGTGGGCGCGCTGGGCTTCCAGCAGACCGTGCAGACCCTCAGCGGGCACCGGCTGCTCTGCATCGACGAGTTCGAGCTGGACGACCCGGGCGACACCGTCCTCGTCTCCTCGCTGCTCAGCCGCCTCGTGGAGCACGGCGTGGCGCTCGCCGCCACCTCCAACACCCTGCCCGGCAAGCTCGGCGAGGGCCGCTTCGCCGCCGCCGACTTCCTGCGCGAGATCCAGGGCCTGTCGGCGCACTTCCGCCCGCTGCGGATCGACGGCGAGGACTACCGCCACCGCGGCCTGCCGGAGGCCCCCGCGCCGTACGACGACGAGACCGTGACCAGGACCGCGTACGCCACCCCCGGCGCCTCGCTCGACGACTTCCCGCACCTGCTCGAACACCTGGCCAGGGTTCACCCGAGCCGGTACGGGGCGCTGACCGACGACCTGACGGCGGTCTGCCTCACCGACGTGCGGGCGGTACCCGACCAGTCGACCGCGCTGCGGCTCGTGGTCCTCGCCGACCGGCTCTACGACCGCGAGATACCCGTGCTCGCCTCCGGACTCCCCTTCGACAAGCTGTTCAGCGACGAGATGCTGAACGGCGGGTACAAGAAGAAGTACTTCCGGGCGATCTCCCGGCTCACCGCCCTCGCGCGGGACGCGAAGGGACTCGTCGCGCAGTAGCTTGGGGGCCATACCCGATCGAAAGGGATACACATGGCCACCGTGCGTCACGCCCACACCGTCTGGCAGGGCGACCTCCTCAAGGGTTCCGGTGTCGTCACTCTCGACTCCTCGAAGCTCGGCTCGTACGACGTCACCTGGGCGTCCCGCGCCGAGCAGCCGGAGGGCCGGACCAGCCCCGAGGAACTGATCGCCGCCGCGCACTCCTCCTGCTTCTCGATGGCCTTCTCCAACGGCCTGGCGAAGGACGGGCACGCGCCGACCCGCCTGGAGACCAAGGCGGACGTGACCTTCCAGCCGGGCGAGGGCATCACCGGCATCCACCTCACCGTGCGCGGCGAGGTGCCGGGCCTGGACGCGGACCGGTTCCAGGAGCTGGCGGAGGACGCGAAGAAGAACTGCCCGGTGAGCCAGGCGCTGACGGGCACGACGATCACGCTGACGGCCGAACTGGCGTAAGTCCTCCGCGTTCTCACGAGGCGACGTGCGACCCGCGTGGTTCACGTGTCACCACCGTGCGTGGTACACACATGCGGGTCGCACGTCATTTCCTGTACCGCCAGACAGGAGTTGCCTCATGTCCGCAACACGACGTCAGATCCTCGGCGCCACCGCCGGTATCGCCTTCACGGGCGCGCTGTCGGAGCTCTTCGCCGGCACGGCCGTCGCCGCGCCGCCCCTCCGCTCCAGCGGGTACGGCCCGCTGGTCCCCGACCCGGCCGGGCTGCTCGACCTGCCGGCCGGCTTCACGTACAAGGTCCTCTCCCGGGAGGGCGATCCGCTCCGCTCCGGCGAGGGACCGGTGCCGGGCAACCACGACGGGATGGGCGCCTTCGCGGGGCGCCGCGGCCGGGTGCATCTGGTCCGCAACCACGAGAACCGGGTCACCGGGAGAATCGGCGTGCCGGTCGTCGACGGCCTGACGTACGACCCGGCCGCCAAGGGCGGCTGTACGGCCCTCACTCTCGACGGCCGGAACGAGGTGCTCGGCGAGCGGGTCGCCATCGCCGGTACCGCCGTCAACTGCGCGGGCGGGCCCACCCCTTGGCGTACCTGGCTGACCTGCGAGGAGACCGAGGACCGGGCCGGCACCAACGGCTACACCAAGGACCACGGCTTCGTCTTCGAGGTCGACGGAGCGGACCCGCGCCGCACGGGCGCGGTGCCCCTGACGGCGATGGGCCGCTTCCAGCACGAGGCCGTCGCCGTCGACCCGTACAGCGGCATCGTCTACGAGACGGAGGACGCCTTCGAGCGCCCCTTCGGCCTCTTCTACCGCTTCCTGCCCCACAAGCCGCTCGGCGGCACGGGCTCCCTGCGCGCGGGCGGCACGCTGGAGGCGATGCGGGTGCCGGGGGTGCCCGACCTGTCGGTGGTGCGGGAGCCGGGCACCCGGTTCGAGCGCGTCGAGTGGGTGCCCGTACCGGATCCGCTGGCGGCCGGGACGCCGATCCGGCTCCAGGACTTCGGCCCGAAGGGGATCACGCACGCACAGAAGCTGGAGGGCTGCTACTGGGGCGGGGACCGCCTCTCCGGGGGCTCCGTGTATTTCGTGTCGTCGTTCGCGCGGACCAGGGACGGCTCGGCGGCCGGCCACTTCGGGCAGGTGTGGAAGTACGAGCCGGGCCGGCGCCGGCTCACCCTCGTCGTCGTCTTCGGCCCGGACACGGATGTGCAGCTGCCCGGCGAGTCGCCCGACAACATCTGTCTGTCGCCGACCGGCGGCCTGATGGTGTGCGAGGACGGCAACGGCGCGCAGCACGTGTTCGGCGTGAGCCGGAGAGGCGAGGTGTACGCGGTGGCGCGCGGTGTGCAGACCATCGGCGCCCCGGACGCCCCGGAGTGGGGCGAGTTCGCGGGGGTGACGTTCTCGCCGGACGGCTCGACGATGTACGTGAACTGCTACACGCCGGGGACGACGTTCGCGGTGACGGGCCCCTGGTGCTGATCAGCCCGGTCCGAAGTGCACGTCGGTGAGTTGCTCGGACAGCTCCCACAGGCGGCGGCCGGTCTCCGGATCGGTCGCCGCCCGCGCGTAGGCGACCGGGGTGTCGCGCTGGAGGTGGGTGGCGGTGTAGCCGGGGTGGGCGAGGACGCTGCGGACGGGGCTGCCGGCGGCGGTGAGACGCCGGTGCAGTTCGTGGCCGAAAACAGTGCTTGCGAGCTTGGACTGGTTGTAATGGCGCATCGGCGCATAGCGCCGGTCGCCGTGGATGTCGGCGAAGTCGAGGGTGCCCTTGCGGTGCTGGAGGCTGCTGACGGTGACGACCCGGGGGTCGCGGCCGGTGGCGGCGAGGTGGTCGAGCAGCAGCCGGGTGAGGGCGAAGTGGCCGAGGTGGTTGGCGGCGAACTGGAGTTCGTGGCCCTGGGCGCTGAGGGTGCGGGGCGGGGCCATGACGCCCGCGTTGTTGACGAGGACGTCGAGGCGGGGGCGCTCGCGGCCCGCCCGGCGGAGGAGTCCGTGTCCGAGGCGCTGCGCCACGCCCTCGCCGTACCGCTCCTCGCCTGCACCGACCGGCACCCCGACCACGCGGCCCGCGCCCTGCGGGTGGTCCAGCTGATCCTGCGCACCCCCGCGCTGCTCGCCCGCTTCCTGGAGCGCCAGGCAGAATGGCGCGAGGCGCTCGCGGCGGAGCTGGCCCGCCGCCGGGGCCTCGGCCCGGCCGCCGACCTCTACCCCCGGCTCGCGGCCGGCACCGCGCTGGTCGCCTTCCACACGGCGCTGCAACGCTGGGGCGACAGCGACGCGGCGGAGGACCCGCTGGAAGTGCTCGACCGGGCCTTCGCGGTGGTGCGACCGGCGCTCGACACGCAGGATCGGTAGATCGGTATCGGGAAATCGAAAGGGCGGGCGGATGGCGAAGAAGAAGGACGACCGGGGGAAGCAGTCCCTGCGGGAGCTGCTCAGGCTCCCGGTCGGGAAGCGCGTCGACCTCGCCTCGTACGACGCGGGCGCGACCCCGCTCGGCCCGGACGGCAAGCAGGCCGGTCTCGCGGCCACCGCCGAGCTGGGTCCGCGCCTGGCCGGCCTGCAGGAACGGCTGTACGCGGCGAGCACGGCGGGCGACCGGCGCCGGCTGCTGCTGATCCTCCAGGGCATGGACACCAGCGGCAAGGGCGGCACGGTCAAGCACGTCATCGGCAACTTCAACCCCTCGGGCTGCCGTATCCACGCCTTCAAGGCCCCGACGGAGGAGGAGCGCGGGCACCCCTTCCTCTGGCGGGTCACGAAGGCGCTCCCCCGGGTCGGCCAGGTCGGCATCTTCGACCGCTCCCATTACGAGGACGTCCTCATCGCCCGGGTCCGCGAGCTGGCCCCGGCGGCCGAGATCGAGGACCGGTACGGCGCGATCGCCGGTTTCGAGAAGTCACTCGCCGACGACGGCGTCACCGTCGTCAAGGTCTTCCTGCACATCTCGTACGAGGAGCAGCGCGCCCGGCTCCTGGAGCGCCTGGACAACCCCGAGAAGTACTGGAAGTTCAACCCGGGCGACATCGCGGAGCGGGCACTGTGGCCGGCGTACCAGGAGGCGTACGAGATCGCCCTGGAGCGTTGCGCGACCGACCGGACGCCGTGGTACCTGGTCCCCGCCGACCACAAGTGGTACCGCAACTGGGCGATCAGCCGACTGCTCCTGGAGCACCTGGAGGAGCTGGATCCGCGGTATCCGGAGGCGGACTTCGACGTGGCGGAGTGCCGGGCGAGGCTAGTCGCCTCGTGAGGCGCGGAGGGTGGTGTAGCGGCGGAGGAGAGGGGGGTCGTCGGCCAGGGCCCGACCGAACCGGTCCACCTTCCCGTCGACGTCCTCGATCTCTTCGAGATCGAGCCCGGCCATGAGGCCGAAGAGGATGTCGATCGCCTCGTCTCCGGGTTCGGTCTCCGCGAGCTCCCGCACGAGCACGTGCACGCGCACCCACTGCCGCCCGCCGTCTGTCGCGGGCAGGAGGGAGCGATACTCGTCGGCGACCGCCTCGGCCACATCGGCTCGCCCCGCCCGGGCGAGCCCGAGCATGACCTGGAAGGGGAACAACCGTCTCACCGGGTGAACACCCTGCCTGGCCATCACTTGCGCCGTGGAGCCGAGACGCGCCGGTGACCGCTCCTGCGCGAGCGCCGCGGCCGTCAGGGCGACTTCCCGGCCCGGGTCGTCCGTCCGCTGCATCATCCGGGCCAGCATCGCGTCGGCCTGGGAGTCGGCCAGGACCAGCCGGAAATCCTTCAGCCCCTCGTAGAAGACGGCGGCGTTGCGCTCGGTGACGCGCGTGGAGAGCGCGGTGGCCCAGGCCTCCGGCACGGCGAACCCCCGGGCACGCTCGGCCTCGGGCGCGAACCGGAGCAGGTCCTCCTCCGGCCGCAGCCGCCCGATGTCGGAGACGAACTGTGCGGCGGCGGTTTCCCGGCGGAGGCCCTCCAGCCACTCCAGCAGCTCCCCCGCCTCCTCCAGCGGCCGCGCCCACGCCGCCTCGGTCAGTTCCCGCCCCGCCTCCGCGAACTCCTCCGCCTCCCACAGCGCCTCCAGCTGCCCCTGGAAGGCCTCCAGCGGGAGCAGACCCGCACCGCCGCCCTCCGGGTACCGCCGCGACAGCTCGTTCTCCAGGCGCAGGACCTGCTGCCGGAGCTCCTCGCCACGGCGTTCCGCGTCCCGGCGCAGGCCCTCCGCGTCGGCGAGGTCCTGGCGGAGGGCGGCGATCTCGGCGCCCCAGTCGAGGCGCAGGCGGTCGAGTTCGTCGGTGGCGGCGCGGGCCTCCGCCTCCTTCTTCTCCAGGAGGGCGTGGAGGGCCTCGACGTTGCGGTCGGCGCGTTCGGCATCGCGCCGGGAGCGGGCCAGCTCGCCGCGGAGCTGCTCCAGACGGAACTCGTCCGGGTCGGTGACGCTCAGCGCCTTCAGGCGCAGCGCCTGGATCGCCTCCTTGGCCTCCAGTTTGAGAGGCGTACCCACGTGGGTCTCCACCTCGGTGACCAGCCGCTCGATGAACTGGGGATCGGCGAGCCGCTTGCCGCCGAGGAAGCGGGAGACGACCGACTTGTGGAGGTGGACGCGGTAGGCGTACTGGGTCTGCGTGATGCCGAGCCGGTTGAACAGCTCCTTCAACACGTTGCCGAGCTCCGCGACCTCGGGCACGACCCCGCGCTCGATCTCGGACGAGTTGCCCTGTGTACGGGCGACTTCGGTCATGTGGCACACTCCCCCCGGGTGTTGACTCCGAAGCGGCAACGGTTGCGGCTTCCGCAACGTTCCGTGCCCTCCCCAGCCTGGCCGCATGCGAACTCTCCGCTGGGCCCAGCGCGCCCTCATCGTCCTCGTGTCCACCCTCCCCCTGCTCCTCGTGACGCTCGCCTTCCTGCCGGCGCTGCTCGTCCTCCCCTTCCGCGCCGACCGCGCGGCGCACGCCCAGGCGATGGTGCGTGAGCTCACCGCGTGGACTCGGGCGCTGCTGCTGTCGAGCCGCGAACGATAGGAGCATCTGATCGGATATTTTCCAGTGATGACCACTTCCGTACGAAGACTGTCGGCACTTGCCCTGTTGGGTGCCGTACTCGTCGGCTGCGGCGGGGGCGCGGCCGACACCTCGGCGCCGGCGAAACCGGCCGCATCGACGAAGCCGTCCGTGCCGGCCAAGCCGGCCGCCGCCGGGTCCGGGGCGCCCTCCGCCTCGGGCGCTCCGGCCCCGCCCGTCCGCAAGGCCCCGCCGACACTCGCCCCGGCGGCCGGCGGGCTCGCCGCCGTCTACACCCACCGCGCCAGGAGCCCGGAGAAGGTCGTCGCGCTCACCTTCGACGCCGACATGACGGCAGACCAGGGCCCGCGCGCGGCGCGCGGCGAGCGCTTCGACAACCCGCAGCTCATCGCCACGCTCCGCCGCCTGAAGGTGGACGCGACCGTCTTCATGACGGGCCGCTGGGCCGAGGAGTACCCGGAGCAGGCGAAGTCCATCGGCAACGACCCGCGGTTCGAGATCGCCAACCACTCCTACAGCCACTACGCCTTCGCCGAGCCCTGCTACGGCCTGCCGACCGTCGCCCGCCCCGACATGGCCGCCGACGTCCAGCGCGCCTTCGACGCCTTCCGCGACGCCGGCGCCACCAACGTCGTCCCGTACTTCCGCTTCCCCGGCGGCTGCTACGACGACACCGCCCGCCGCGCCCTCGCCCCGACCGGCGTCACGGCGATCCAGTGGGACGTGGTCAGCGGCGACGCCTTCGCCAAGGACCCCGACGCGGTCGCCGACCAGGTCCTCGACGGCGTCAGGCCCGGCTCCCTGGTCGTCATGCACTGCACCCGCAGCGCCGCCCCGGTCACCGAGCAGGCCATCCGCCGCATCGTCCCGGAGCTGCGGGCGAAGGGCTACCGCTTCGTGAAGGTCTCGGAGCTGATGAGCCGGTAGTACCGGCTACCGCGGAACGGGGAGCGAAAGGCGAGGGACTCCGTCAGCTCGGTCCGTGCACGCGCGCGCTTTCGGATCGAGCAGGGGCGTCCGGACGGAAGAGCCAGTTCAGACGTGGTTCGACCAGCGGGCGCATCAGTGCCCGGACCGGGCGGGTGCACAGGAGCAGAGCGAGGGCGAGCGCGAGGGCGGTGAGTGCCAGCTGACCCGGGAGGCCCTGGAGGGCGTCGCGCTCATAGAGGCCGGTCGCAACCATGGCCTGGCGAATGAAGGCATGCAGCAGAAAAGCGCACATCGTGCCGGCGCCGAGAGACGTGTACCAGGTGCGGCGACTCGGGACGAGGACAAGGAACGCGGCGGTCAGGACGAGTCCGACCACGTGGATGACCAGGGCTTCGGCGACCCAGTGCCCGTAGGAGACATGGAGGTCCGGGGCTCCGGCACTGCGGTAGAGCCATACCGCGTTGAAATCGGGTGCGACCACGAATGCCGCCCCACCGACCGTGAGAAAGGAGATGACCGCCGCCGCCTTGATCCATCGCGCCTCGCGCAGCCGGGCGAGATGCCGGGGATCCATCACGAGGCCGATCACGAAACAGGGCAGGAATTGCAGAACACGGGTGATGGACAGTTGGGCCCCGAGCGAGAAGGCACCCGCGGCGAGGAAGAGGGCGGTCGCGGTCGTCACGGGGGCCCGCAGGTTCCGCCACAGCGGGGTGGAGAGCCGCCACAGGAAGAGAGCGATCAGGAACCAGGTCACCCAGACCGGGGTGAGCGGCTTGATCGTCACGGATTCATCGGTGACGAATCCATTGAAAAGAGCGAGGAGGGTTCCCCATAGAACGAAGGGGACGAGAACCCCGCTCACGAGACGACGTATCTGGCGTGGCTGCGCCGTGAAACCGCGCGAGAAGAAGCCCGAAACGAGGATGAAGGCGGGCATGTGGAAGGTGTACACCAACAGATACAGCGCCTTGATGTGCCGCTGTTCGGGCTGTCCGATCAACGGCTCCCAGAAATGACCGCACACCACCAGGACGACCGCCAGTAGTTTCGCGTTGTCGAAATACGCCGTGCGCCCGGCAGGCGAGGAGTCTGAGGCGCCGGAACTCAAGGCCGACGGCGCGTTCTGGGACACGGTGCTTCCTCTGCGGGCTGACTCTTCTGGGGGTTCTGCAAGCGGGACGACGGGATGAACGCCGATCGTAGCCCGGCCGCTCCCGTCGTCCTCACTCGCGCCAGGCCGTGGCCCGGCAGGCCAGGGCGACGGCCGCCGCCGCGAGGGCCGGGGCGGTGGCCGCGGCGAGCCAGGGGAACGGGGGCTCGGTGGTGCGGGCGGCGTTGACCAGGGCGGAGACGGCGCCCGCGGCCGGGGAGCCGGGGGTGACCAGGGCCAGCAGGGAGCCGAGCAGCAGGGTCGTGAGGGACCAGCCGCGGGACGGGACCAGGGGGCGGGTGGTGAGCGTGCCGACGGCGGCGCCCGTCAGGACGCAGACGCCCATGGCGAGCAGACCCGAGGCGGCGGCCACCGGCGGGCGGACGCCCCGGGGGTCGGCGATCACGGTCAGGGCGAGGACCGCGACCGCGCCCACCAGGAGGACCGCGCCGGTCGCCGTGAGGACCGCCGCGAGGTGGGCGCGGGCACGGCCGGAGGCCGCCGCGACGACCGTACGGGCGGCGGGCGGCTCCTGGTCGAGGCAGATCCGGACCGCCCAGGCCGCGACCGGGACCAGGCCGGCCACCGCGTAGCCGAGGGCCCCGAGCACCGGCTCGCCCGCCTGGACGCCGACGCCCACGAAGGCCGCGTACAGGAGGAAGGGCGCCAGCCAGCGCTGGGAGCGCAGGAGCAGGGCGGCCTGATAGCGGAGCAGCGCGCTCATTCCCGTACCCCTTCCAGAGCTTCTTCGACCACCCCTGCGATGTGCCAGCCGGCGTCCAGCAGCGAACGCAGCGCCTCGTCCGAGCGGTCGGCCTCGACGGTGACCGTCAGCCGGCCGGCCTCCCACCGCGCACCCGCCGGGAGTTCCGTGCCACCGGACGCGGTGATACGGATCCGGGGTCCGGGCTCCGGCTGCGGCGCGGGCTCCACCGGGTGGACCCGGCCCGCCGTCACCGCGTACGCCGCGTCCGCCTCGCCCGCGAGGCGCCGCGGGTCGTGGTCGACGAAGACCACCCGGCCGCCCGCCGCGACCCGCTCGCGCACCGCGCGGTCGAGTTCGGCGCGGGCGCCGGTGTCGAGGCCGGTCCAGGCCTCGTCGAGGACGAGGAGGCCCGGTTCGGCGAGGAGGGCCTGGGCGACGGCCACCTTCTGGCTGGTGCCCTTGGAGAGTTCGGCGAGCGGGGTGTTCCGGTAGCCGTCCGCGCCGAAGCGCTCCAGCCACTCCCCCGCCCGGGCGCGGGCGGTCCGCCCGTCCAGGCCCTGGATGCGGCCGAGGTGGACGAGGTAGCCGGCCGCGGTGAGCGGGAGGGCGGCGGGGAAGCGCTCGGGGACGTACGCGGTACGGGCCGGGCGGCCGGTGATCCGGCCCTCGCCGGGCGCGTCGATGCCCGCGACGAGCCGCAGCAGGGTCGACTTGCCGCTGCCGTTGCCGCCGCTGACGCGGACCAGGGTGCCCGCGGGCAGGACGAACCCGACCCCGCGCAGCACCCAGGGCCCGCGCGGCCCGTACCGCCGTCCGACGCCTTCGAACCTCATGCCGTGAATCCTAGGGGGGTGTCTTGTCGATCAGGCCGGGTCAGCGAGCGGCGTCTGGTGCCGTGGATCGCAAGGCGGAGGAGGGAGTCAACGCGGAGCGTTGCCGACCGACGACAACGCGGCGAGGCGCGGTGACAGGCGTCGGGAGCCCGGCATGATCGGCGAGACACCCCCTAGGACCCGGGTCAGTTGGACACCTTCTGCGGAACGGCCTCGCTCGGGCGGACGATGACGAAGCCCTGACCGTCCAGGCGGAGCTGGACCGCCTCGCCCGAGCCGCCGCGGATCATCGAGCCGAAGGACTGCGAGCGGTGCAGCGAGGTCTGCAGGTCGGCGCTCCAGCCGACGACGGCGTCGGTGTCGACGAAGACGGGAGCCTGCGGGGTGACCGGTATGACGATCGGGTTGCCCTCGCACATCAGGGCGAGCTTGCCGTAGCCGGTGAAGACGCTGTTGAACAGGCCGCCGCCGGTCATGCCGGCGCCCTTCACCGTCTTGATCTCGTAGTGCAGTGTGGCGTCGAAGCACAGCACGTTGCGGCCGTTGACGGTGAGCGCGTCGCCCTGCTCGACCTCGACGATGAAGCAGTTCTGCGCCTCGTGCGCGAACCACGCCTCGCCCTGGCCGCGCACGGCCATCAACGCCAGGCCCTCGCCGGTCACGGCCCGCTTGAGCAGCCCGCCGAGGCCCTGGCTCTTGTGCTCGAACTGCAGGTTCCCCCGGAAGGCGACCATGGAGCCCTGCCGGGCGTGCATCTCCCCGTTGACGGTGTACTTGACCGACTTGGCGTTCTGGAGGGTCATCCCCGGTATCGGCGCCGCCTCGGCGAGGTGTTCCTTGTTGAAAAGATCGCTCTTCATGGCAGGCATCCTGTCCCGGAACGTCCCGTTCCCACAAGGAACACCTCCCGTGCGCGGTGGCAGACTTGCCGGGTGAGCAGCAACGACCCCCGTGACGAGAAGCCGCAGTTCGTCCTCCCCCTCGTGGTGCGCATCGAGCGCGCCGCGCCCCCGGCCCGTACCGACGCCCTGGAGACCTCGGCCCGCGCGGTCCTGGAGATCCTGGCCGACGAGCGCTCGCAGGGCGAGGGCGAGTGGGCGAGGGCCATCGAGGACTGGCAGGACGCCCGGATCCGCAAGGTGGTGCGCCGGGCGCGCGGCGCGGAGTGGCGCCGCGCGGAGGCGCTGCCGGGCCTGACGGTGACGGGTGCTCAGGGCACGGAGGTACGGGTCTTCCCGCCGGTCCCGCTGGACGGCTGGCCCAAGGACCTGGCCCGCCTCCAGGTCTCGGGCACCGACCTGGAGGACCCGGCCGCGCCCGGCCCCGCTCCGGCGGACGTGCCCGTGCTGTGGCTCAACCCCGAGCTCGACATGTCGGCCGGCAAGACGATGGCCCAGACCGGCCACGGCGCCCAGCTCCTCTGGTGGCGCCTCTCCGGCGCCGACCGCAAGGCCTGGCGCGCCGCCGGCTTCCCCCTCGCGGTCCGCACCGCCGCCCCGTCCCGCTGGCCGCTCCTCACGTCGGGCGACCTCCCGGTGGTCCAGGACGCGGGCTTCACGGAGATCGCACCGGGCTCGTGCACGGTCGTCTCGGAGTACCCGGCGCTGGGAATCCGGGCGAGCTGAACCTCAAATCAAGCTCTGAAGGTTCCCCGCTGCGGATTCGAACGACGGCTTCCGGGCCATCACCCCTGGGACCGAAGGAGGGGGACATGGGGGACGTGAAGAAGCTCGGGGTCGGGATCGGGTGGCGGCCGGAGATCGCGGAGGCGGTCGAGGCGCTGGCCGGGGTCGACTGGGTCGAGGTCGTCGCCGAGAACATCTGCGCCGACCACCTGCCCGACTCCCTGGCGCGGCTGCGGGCGCGGGGGACGACCGTCGTGCCGCACGGGGTGTCGCTGGGGCTCGGCGGGGCGGACCGGCCCGACGCGGGGCGGCTCGACGCGCTCGCGCGGAAGGCGGAGGCGCTGGGGGCGCCGCTGGTGACGGAGCACATCGCGTTCGTACGGGCCGGGGGGCCGCTGACCGCGAGCCCGCTCCTGGAGGCCGGGCACCTGCTGCCGGTGCCGCGCACCTGGGACGCGCTGGACGTGCTCTGCGAGAACGTGCGGATCGCGCAGGACGTGCTGCCGGTGCCGCTGGCCCTGGAGAACATCGCCGCCCTGGTCGCCTGGCCGGGCGAGGAGCTGACGGAGGGGCAGTTCCTGGCGGAGCTGGTGGAGCGCACGGGGGTGCGGCTGCTCATCGACGTGGCCAACCTCCACACCAACCGGGTGAACCGGGGCGAGGACCCGGCCGAGGCCCTGTCGGCGCTGCCGGTCGAGGCCCTCGCGTACGTGCACGTGGCCGGCGGCCTGGAACGTGACGGGGTCTGGCACGACACCCACGCGCACCCGGTGCCCCCGGCGGTGCTCGACGTGCTCGCCGACCTGTCCTCGCGGATCGCCCCGCCGGGCGTGCTCCTGGAGCGGGACGACAACTTCCCGGCGCCGGAGGAGCTGGCCGCCGAACTCACCGCGATCCGTACGACCGTGACCGTGGCGGCCGTCCGGCCCCGGCCGCTGCTGATCGGGGCGGGCGCCCGGGCCTCGGGCGGCGCGATGCCGCTCGGGCCCGTACACCCGTCGGCGCCCGTGCCCCCTCCCCGTACGGCCGACCCGGCGGCGGCCCGGCAGCGCGTCGGCCTCGCCGAGGCCGCGCTGCTGTCCGCGCTCGTCGCCGGGACGCCCGCGCCGGAGGGCTTCGACGTGAAGCGGCTCGGCGTGCAGAGCCGGGCGCTCGCGGCCAAGCGAGCGGACGTGGTCGCGAAGGTGGCGCCCGAACTGCCGGACATCCTCGGCGAGGAGTACCGGCCCGCCTTCCTCGCGTACGCCAGGAAGCGGCCCATGACCGACGGCTACCGGCACGACGCCCTCGACTTCGTCGAGACGCTGCTCGTCGCCGGCCGCCCCGAGGACGACGCGGCGCGCACCCGCCTCACCGCCTGGTGGAAGGAACGGGCGGGCATCCGGCCGCCCGGCCCGGCGGCCCGCCTCGGGCATCGCATCCGTACCGCACTCGGAAAGACCGCACTGGGAAGGGGTGAGCGCCGGTGAACACCGTGGCCTTCCTCTACTACCTGTTCCTCGGCCCCCTGGCCGCCGTCCTCGTCGTCAAGCTGCGCCGGATCCGGCGCACACCGCCCGGCGGTGTCACGGTCCACGACCGCTACGAGACGGCGTTCCTCAACGGCGGCCCGGCCCGGGTCGCCGACACCGCGATCACCGCCCTGCACGCGGACGGGCGGCTCGTGGTCGGCGGCCCCGGCATCGTGCAGGTGCTGCGGCCGACCGCGTACGACCCGGTCGAGCGGGCCGTGCTCCAGGAGCTGTCCACGGCCTTCACGGCGGCGCTCGGCCCGCTGCGGTTCGCCGTGATGCGGCACCCGGCGGTGCAGGAGATCGGCGACGCGCTGGCCGCGCGCGGGCTGATCATGGAGCCGAGGGCACGCCGTTCGGCAGGCGTGTGGGGTGCCTCCGTGGGCATGCTCGGCGCCATGGCGACGCTGTTCGCCCTGATGTTCTCGCTTGTCGACCTCGTCGGCTTCGGGCCGCCGCGGGTGCCGCTCGTCCTGAAGGTGCTTCCGGTGCTCGCCGTCACGCTGACCGCGGCCGTGATGTGCGCGGTCGCGGCGAAGCGGCGGGTCACCCCGGCGGGGCGGGCGGCGGTCGACGCGTTCGCGCGCTCGCAGGCCGTCGTGGACCCGGCCCTGCTCGTGGCCCTGCAGGGCCTGCCGGGGCTGCCCGACCCCGTCCTGCGCGACCAGCTGGCCACCACGGCCCGCACCTACCGTCCGACGCCCCCGGTCCGCCGCTCCTCCACGCACCACCACGCGTCCACTCACTCGTCCTCGTCCGACGCCGCCCTGATCCCCGTGATGTGGTGCGCGGCGGCGGCCGGCGGGGCGGGCGGCGGCTGCGGGGGCGGCGGAAGCTCGTGCTCCGGCGGCAGCTCCTGCTCCGGGGGCGGCGGCGTCAGCGGCTGCTCCTCGTCCAGCGGCAGCTCGTGCTCGTCCTCGTCGGGCAGTTCCTGCTCCTCCAGCAGCGGTTCGAGCTGCGGTTCCAGCTCGTAGAGCGGTCAGAGCGGTCAGACCGGTTTCCGGTGGCGGGCCGTTCCGGACGGCCTTTCGGGTACATGACACCCGACACCGGCCGTAGATCCTTTACTTGTGCGGTGCGCTGGGGTCCGCTGAAACCCCTCCCCCCACGGCCACAAGAAGGGGACGCGCATGAAGTCCGCCGCGCTGCTGCTGTCCGCTCTCCTCGCTCCCACCGCCGTCTCCCCCGCCGTCGCCGTCCCCCGCACCGACGCCCCGCCCTCCGAGAGCCGGGGTGTCACCGTCGCCGCCCGGGCCGCGGCGGCCGAGGGGATCGCCTTCGGGCCCTGCCCGGCGGTGGAGAAGCTGCCGGCGCCGGTGGAGTGCGGCACCGTGCGGGTGCCGCTGGACTACGCGCGTCCCGACGGGACCCGGATCCCGCTCACCGTCAGCCGGGTGAAGGCCTCCGGGCCGGCGGCCGAGCGGCAGGGCGCCCTGGTCTACAACCCGGGCGGGCCGGGGGCCTCCTCGACGTACTTCCCGATGGCCGCCGGGCTCCCGGCCTGGCAGCGGATCTCCGCCGCGTACGACCTGGTCGGCTACGCCCCGCGCGGGGTGGGCCGGTCGGCGCCGGTGTCCTGCCAGGACCCGGCCGACCGTACGAAGGGGCCGACGCTCGCGCCGACGGTGCCGTCGGAGGTGTTCAAGCAGGAGCGGATCGCGCGTGCCCGGACGTACGCGCAGGGCTGTGCCCGGCGTACCGGCACGGCGCTGCGCCACTACCACTCGCTGAACAACGCCCGTGATCTGGAGGTGCTGCGGGCGGCGCTCGGCGAGCGGCGGCTGACGTACATGGGCGCGTCCTACGGCACGTACTTCGGGGCGCTGTACGCGACGCTGTTCCCGCACCGGGTGCGGCGGATGGTGTTCGACGCGCCCGTGAACCCGGCGCCGCAGCAGATCTGGTACGTGAACAACCTCGACCAGTCGGCGGCCTTCGAGCGCCGCTGGACGGACTTCCGTACCTGGGCGGCGAAGCACGACGCGGTGTACGGGCTCGGCGCGACGGCCGCCGAGGTGGCGCGGAACTACGAGAAGGTGCGGGCCGAGCTGGCGGCGGCGCCGGCGGGCGGGAAGGTCGGGCCCGGCCAGCTGCATTCGGCGATGCTTCAGGCGTTGTACGACGACCGGTTCTGGTCCGCGCGGGCGGGCGCCCTCGGCGCGTATCTGAAGGGCGATCCGAAGGCGCTGGTCGCGCAGGCGGGTCCGGCCGATCCGCCGCCCGGCCGCGCCGAGGGCGCGGAGATCGCCGATCCGGGGAACGCTGGGGCCGTCTACACGGCGGTGGAGTGCAACGACGCGCCGTGGCCGGAGGACTTCGCGCTCTGGGACCGGGACAACACGCGGCTCGCACGGCAGGCGCCGTTCGAGACCTGGGACAACGTATGGGCGAACCTGCCCTGCGCGTACTGGGAGACGTCGCGGCAGAAGCCGCTCGACGTGCGGACCGGGCCCGGGGTGCTGCCGCCGGTGCTGATCCTGGCGGCGGAGCGGGACGCGGCGGCGCCGTACGAGGGGGCCCTGGAGCTGCAGCGCAGGCTGGGCGGCGCGGCGCTCGTGACCGAGCGGAACGCCGGGTCGCACGGCATCGGGGGCGGCCCGAACGCCTGCGTGAACGGCCATCTGGAGCGCTATCTGCTCACCGGGGCCGTGCCGGATGCGACGAGGGCCGCCGGAGAAGGGACGCCGGTGCGGCGCGCGTCATGCGCGCCGCACCCGGAGCCGGACCCGGTGTCGCTGGAGCGGCAGGCGAGGCTTCGCCCGCCGTCTGATCTTCCGGGTCAAGGGATCACCGCCCGGCTGGGCGCCGGGCGGTGACCGGGTCGGGAGGGCCTTGATCCGCCGGACAGGCCCTGGTCGGGGGCCGTCAGGCCAGGCCCGCCACCAGGTCGGCGACGCTCTTGCGGCGGCCGGTGTAGAACGGGATCTCCTCGCGGACGTGCATCCGCGCCTCGGAGCCGCGCAGGTGACGCATGAGGTCGACGATGCGGTGCAGCTCGTCGGCCTCGAAGGCGAGGATCCACTCGTAGTCGCCGAGCGAGAACGAGGCGACCGTGTTGGCGCGCACGTCCGGGAAGCCGCGGGCCATCTTGCCGTGGTCGGCGAGCATCCGGCGGCGGTCCTCGTCGGGCAGCAGGTACCAGTCGTACGAGCGCACGAAGGGGTAGACCGAGACGTAGTCGCGGGGGGTCTCGTCGGCCAGGAAGGCCGGGATGTGCGACTTGTTGAACTCGGCGGGGCGGTGCAGCGCCATGTTCGACCAGACCGGCTCCAGAGCGCGGCCCAGCCTGGTGCGGCGGAAGAGGTTGTACGCCTCCTGGAGCTCGTCGCTCGTCTCGGCGTGCCACCAGATCATCACGTCGGCGTCGGCGCGCAGACCGGACAGGTCGTACGTGCCGCGGATCGTGATGTCCTTGGCGGCGAGCTGGTCGAACAGCTCCTGGACCTCGTCGGCGTAGCCGCTCCGGTCCTCGGGCAGAACGTCGCGCAGCTTGAACACAGACCACAGGGTGTAGCGGATGACCTCGTTGAGGTCCTTCGCCTTCTTACCGGCGTTCGGGATCTTTTCGGGCGCACTCATACGCCTATTCTCGCCCGTCACGATGCGTGCCCCGCACCAGGGTGGGTGGTTTTCGACGTGGCGATGATCTCGTCGGCCGCGCGCTCGGCGGAGGCGACGCAGGCGGGGATGCCGACGCCCTCGTAGACGGCGCCCGCGAGGGCGAGTCCGGGCAGTCCCGCGACGGCGGCGCGGATCCGCTCGACCCGGGCGAGGTGGCCGACCGGGTACTGCGGCAGGCCGCCGAGCCAGCGGGTCACGGTGGTGGCGACGGGCTTGGCGGCGAGGCCGGTGGCGGCGGCCAGGTCCTTGAGGGAGACGTCGACGAGGTCGGCGTCCTCGCGGTGCACCTGCTCCTCCTCGCCGTACCGGCCCACGGAGGTGCGCAGCACGAAGAGGTCGGGGGCGCCCTCGCTCACCCAGCGCCACTTCTGGCTGGCGAAGGTGGAGGCCTTGATGGTGTGGCCGTCGACGGGCGGCACCAGGAAGCCGGAGCCGGGGAGCGCGGGCAGGTCGGCGCGCCGGAAGGCGAGGGTGACCAGGGCCATGGAGGCGTACTCGACGGCGGCCAGTTCGGTGGCGGCGGCGGGGGCGTGGGCGCCGAGGAGTGCGGCGGTGGGCCCGGCGGGGGTGGCGAGGACGACGGCGTCGGCGGTGTACGTACGGTCCGGGGTCACGACCTGCCAGCCGGTTTCGCCCGTGCGGTGGAGCGCGGTCACGGGGGCGCCGGTCAGGATCTCGCCGCCGGCGGCGCGGATCACGTCGGCGACGGCGAGCGGCAGGGTGCCGACGCCGCCCTCGATGCCGGCGAAGGCGGCTCCGCCGAGGCCGGACCCGCCGATCCCGGTGCCCGCGCCCGCCGCGTCGCTCGGGGTGGCCGCGCCGGCCCGCTGCACGGCGCGCACGGCCTCGCCGAGGGTGGCGTGCTCGCGGGCGGCGGCGAAGAGCGCGGGGACGGCGGCCTTCATGGAGATGCGGTACGCGTCGCCCGCGTACACGCCGCCGAGGAGGGGTTCGACGAGCCGGTCGACGACCTCGTGGCCCATGCGCTCGGCGACGTACGCGCCGATGGCGATGTCCTCGCCGATCTCGGTGGGCGGGAGTTCGCGGTCGCGGCCGATCCGTTCGATCGCCTCGGCGGAGAGCAGCCCCTCGACGGCGCGGCCGTCGGCGGGGACGCCCATGACGTGCCCCTTCGGCATGGGCACGAGCGCGCCGCGGGACCAGACGGAGGCGGTGGTGGTGGCGGGGGCCTGGACGCGGCCGGCCAGGCCGACCCGCTCGGCGAGCGCGACGGCCTCGGGGCGGCGGGCGAGCAGGGACTCGGCGCCGAGGTCCACGGGGGCGCCGGCGATCTGTCCGGCCAGCAGCTTTCCGCCGATCCGGTCGCCGCCCTCCAGGAGGGTCACCCGGGCTCCCGCGGTGACGAGTCGGTGCGCCGCGGCGAGACCGGAGATGCCGCCGCCCACGACGACGACCTCGGGACCGCCCGCGACCTGCTGCGCGTTCGCGTTCATGGGGCTCATGCTCCTCGCTCCTGGGGACCGTGCTCAGGGGGCCGTGCTCAGGGGACCACTCTCTCAAATCGCCCGGGCCGCCCCGTTCCGGACCCTGGCCGAAGGGCCCCGGCCGAACGGGCCCTTCGTCGTAGCGTGTTCGTATGAGCGAACGACTGGTGGTCATCGGCGGCGACGCGGCGGGCATGTCGGCCGCCTCGCAGGCGCGCAGGCTCAAGGGGCCGGAGGAACTGGAGATCGTCGCCTTCGAGCGCGGGCACTTCAGCTCGTACTCGGCCTGCGGCATCCCGTACTGGGTCGGCGGTGACGTTCCCGTACGGGACAGGCTGATCGCCCGCAGCCCGGAGGAGCACCGGGCCCGGGACATCGACCTGCGCACCCGGACCGAGGTGGTCGAGATCGACGTCGCCGGTCAGCGGGTGCGCGCCCGGGACCTGGAGTCGGGCGCGGAGGAGTGGACCGGCTTCGACAAGCTGGTGATCGCGACCGGGGCGCGGCCGCTGCGCCCGCCGCTGCCGGGCATCGACGCGCCGGGCGTGCACGGGGTGCAGACCCTGGACGACGGGGAGGCGCTGCTGGCCTCGCTGGCCCGGGCGAAGGGCCGGCGGGCGGTGGTGGTCGGCGCCGGGTACATCGGCGTGGAGATGGCGGAGGCTCTGCTCGGCCACGGCTTCGAGGTGACGGTCCTGAACCGGGGCGAGCAGCCGATGGCCACCCTGGACCCGGACATGGGGCGCCTGGTGCACGAGGCGATGGACGGCCTGGGCATCACCACGGTCGGCTCGTCGCCGGTGACGAAGGTCCTGACCGGCGCGGACGGCCGGGTGCGGGCGGTGGCGACGGACTCGGGCGAGTACCCGGCGGACGTGGTGGTCCTCGGTACGGGTGTGGTGCCGGAGACGACGCTCGCCCGGGCGGCGGGGCTGCCCCTCGGGGTGTACGGCGGGCTGCTCACCGACCTCGCGATGCGGGTGCGCGGCCACGAGAACATCTGGGCCGGCGGCGACTGCGTGGAGGTGCTCGACCTGGTGTCGGGCCGCGAGCGGCACATCGCGCTCGGCACGCACGCCAACAAGCACGGTCAGGTGATCGGTTCGAACGTGGGCGGCGGCTACGCGACCTTCCCGGGCGTGGTGGGCACGGCGGTGTCGAAGGTGTGCGACCTGGAGATCGCCCGGACCGGGCTGCGCGAGAAGGACGCCCACGAGGTGGGGCTGCGCTATGTGACGGTCACGGTGGAGTCGACGAGCCGCGCGGGCTACTACCCGGGGGCGGCGCTGATGACGGTGAAGATGCTCGCGGAGCGGCGTACGGGCCGGCTGCTCGGGGTGCAGATCGTGGGCCGCGAGGGCGCGGCGAAGCGGGTGGACATCGCGGCGGTGGCGCTGACGGCCGGGATGACGGTGGAGCAGATGACGGCGCTGGACCTGGGCTACGCGCCGCCGTTCTCGCCGGTGTGGGACCCGGTCCTGGTGGCGGCGCGGAAGGCGGTGGCGGCCGTACGGGCGGCGGGGTGAGCCTGTGTGACCGCCGTGGAGCCGTCGGAGCGACGGGGCGACCCGGGCGGAGCAGTCACATGTGGTGACGAATTGCGGCAGTCACCTCACCGTGGGTGACTGATCCCATGACTCGCACGATCAGATCCGCGCCGCGCGCGCCCGGCACCGCCCCTCACCTCATACCCCTGCCCGCCCCGACCGCCGGAGGCATCCCCGGCGGTCGGGGCGCCTCCGGTTCGCGCCCGGACGGCGGTCAGACGGCCGTCCGGGTGTGGACGTAGTCGACCAGGCGGGTCAGCGCGTCCGGGTCGGTCGTCGGCAGCACCCCGTGACCGAGGTTGAAGACGTGCCCCTCCAGGCCCTTCGCGGCGGCCAGGACCTCGTCCGTCTTGGCCTCCACGGCCTCCCGGGTCGAGAACAGCACGGCCGGGTCGAGGTTGCCCTGGAGCGCCTTGCCCGGCCCGACCCGGCGGGCGGCCTCGTCGAGCGGGACCCGCCAGTCGACGCCCACGACGTCGGCGCCCGCCTCGCCCATGAGGCCGAGCAGCTCGCCCGTACCGACACCGAAGTGGATGCGCGGCACCCCGTACGAGGCGACCGCGTCGAAGACCTTGGTGGAGGCGGGCATGACCGAGCGGCGGTAGTCGGCCGGGGCGAGGGCGCCGACCCAGGAGTCGAAGAGCTGGACGGCGGAGGCGCCGGCCTCGATCTGCACCTTGAGGAAGGCCGAGGTGATCTCGGCGAGGCGGTCGAGCAGATCGGCCCACAGCTGCGGGTCGCCGTACATGAGCGCCTTGGTGTGCTCGTGATTGCGCGACGGACCGCCCTCGACGAGGTAGCTCGCGAGGGTGAACGGGGCGCCCGCGAAGCCGATCAGCGGGGTGGGGCCGAGCTCGGCGGTGAGCATGCCGATGGCCTCGGTGACGTAGTGCACGTCCTCCGGGGTGAGGTCGCGCAGCCGGGCCAGGTCGGCGCGGGTGCGGATGGGCTCGGCGACGACCGGGCCGACGCCGGGCTTGATGTCGAGGTCGACGCCGATGGCCTTGAGGGGGACGACGATGTCGCTGAAGTAGATGGCGGCGTCGACCTTGTGGCGGCGCACCGGCTGCAGGGTGATCTCGGTGACCAGCTCGGGCAGCATGCAGGACTCGAGCATCGGGACGCCCTCGCGGACCTTGAGGTACTCGGGCAGCGAACGGCCGGCCTGGCGCATGAACCACACCGGCGTGTGCGGCACGGCCTCCCGCCGGCACGCCTTGAGGAAGGCGGAGTCGTACGTCTGCGGCTG
Organism: Streptomyces sp. NPDC051909; assembly: GCF_040681095.1. Taxonomy (NCBI): domain Bacteria; kingdom Bacillati; phylum Actinomycetota; class Actinomycetes; order Kitasatosporales; family Streptomycetaceae; genus Streptomyces; species Streptomyces sp. NPDC051909. The sequence goes on from NZ_JBFAYA010000017.1 coordinate 69,876, forward strand.
GTGCTTCGTCTGCTGCCCCTCGGGGCCGTGGTTGGCGCTCACGCCCAGAATCTTCGCATGTGGCGAGAAGCCGCTCGCCCGGCCCGGGTGTCCCTCCCCGCACGCGGGCTCCGTTCCGCCTACTCTTCCCCGCATGGCTGCGGCTCAGGGACATTTTTCCGATCATTCCGACGGCATCAGAGGGACGAGGAAGACGGCGGGCGACAGGGTGAATCCCACGGAGACGAACCCCGTGCCGCCCGCGTTCCGGCGGGCGGTCGAGGGGCTGCGCGCGGCCCGGCTGCGGCCGGAGATCGAGGTCGACCCGACCCGCCCGCCGCAGCGGCTCGCCCCGCACGCGTACGCCCTGGAGGCGACGGTCGTGGCGGGCGAGGAGGACCTGGCGGACGGGCGGCTCGTGCTGCTGCACGACCCGGCCGGGCACGACGCCTGGAAGGGCGCCTTCCGGCTGGTGACGCTGGTACGGGCGGAGCTGGAGCCGGAGATGGCGGCGGACCCGCTGCTCCCGGAGGTGTGCTGGTCCTGGCTGACGGGGGCGCTCGACGCGCGCGGGCTCTCGTACGGGGAGGCGAGCGGGACCGTCACCATGGCGGGCTCCCACTACTTCGGGGGACTCGCGGAGCGCCGTCCGGCGACGCAGATCGAGATCCGGGCGTCGTGGTCGCCGCAGGAGGGTCCGGCGGGGGTGCCGGACACCGGGGCGCATCTGGCGGCCTGGTGCGATCTGCTGTGCCAGGTCGCGGGGCTGCCGCCGGCCCCGGCCGACCCGGGGGCGGGGCCGGGCGCGGGGACGACCTCGGGGGCGGGTGTGGTGTCGCTGCCGCAGCGGCGGGGGCCGCAGCAGGCGTAGCGGGCGGGCGGCCCTGGCGAGCAGGGGCGTTTTTCGGACATATTCGGTCGGGCCGCGGGCGGCTCCGGGCCCGGGAGGGCTCGAAAGCGTCCGGAAGGGCCCGCCAACCGTCCCCCGAAAGACTCACGCACGCGTGAGGCTCGTACGATGATCGATCACGCGTCCGAATTGCCCCAATTGTTACTCACCAAATCGTGATCTTTCCCTAAAGGCGGGCGGGCAAGGTGCCGAAGGAGTCAGTGACCCCTTCACAGCACGGGTTCGCCCCCCGGCTTCTTCCCCGAGCCGGCTCCGTCCCGCACCTTCCCCAGGAGGCCTGGTGTCCGTTCTCCTCGAGCAGCCCGCAAGCCTGGTCGCCTACCGCCCGAACAAGCCGACGGCCATGGTCGTCGTGGCCGACCCGCGCGTCCGCTCCACCGTCACCCGCCACCTGTGGGCGCTCGGGGTGCGCGACGTCATCGAGGCGTCGTCCATCGCGGAGGCCCGTCCCCGCGTCGGCAATCCGCGCGACATCTGCGTGGCCGACGTCCACCTGCCCGACGGCAGCGGTCTGACGCTGCTGTCCGAGACCCGCGCGGCGGGCTGGCCCAACGGCCTCGCCCTCTCCGCCGCCGACGACATCGGCGCCGTGCGCAACGCCCTGGCCGGCGGCGTCAAGGGATACGTCGTCACCGGCACCCGCACCAACATCGGGCACCCCACCCGCCCCGGTGCGGCCCCCATCGGCTCGGCGGCCGCCCGCCTCGGCCACCGCCGCCCCCCGGGTGCCCCGAGCCACCCGGGCGGCTACCGCGAGCTCTCCGGCCGCGAGGTCGAGGTCCTGCGCCTCGTCGCCGAGGGCCAGTCGAACAAGGCGATCGGCGTCTCCATGGGCCTCTCGGCCCTCACCGTGAAGAGCCACCTCGCCCGCATCGCCCGCAAGCTGGGCACCGGCGACCGCGCCGGAATGGTCGCCGTGGCGCTGCGCACGGGGATCATCCACTGAGTCGCGGGACCCGCTCCCCGGTGGGTCAGAACGGCTGACGCCCGGCGACGGAACGTTCCCTCTGAATGTTCCGTCGCTGGGCGCTTGCCATTCACGGATACCCTTGACAGGTGACCGACGCCCAAGACACCGCGAGTGACACCGCACTGCGAACCACCGGGGGCGCCCCCTCGGACGAGAACGTCCCTCCGCGTGGGCTGCCGATCCCGCTGCTCGAACCCCGCGAGGGCATCCCGCCCGTCGTGGCGACCGAGGACGCCCTGGCTCAGGTGGTCGCCGCCTTCGCGGCCGGCCGCGGACCCGTCGCCGTCGACGCCGAGCGCGCCTCCGGCTACCGCTACGGGCAGCGCGCCTATCTGGTCCAGCTGCGCCGGGAGGGCGCGGGGACCGCGCTGATCGACCCGGTCGGCTGCCCCGATCTGTCCGGCCTCGGCGAGGCCCTCGACGGCACCGAGTGGATCCTGCACGCCGCGACGCAGGACCTGCCGTGCCTGCGGGACATAGGCATGCTGCCGAGCCGGCTGTTCGACACCGAGCTGGCCGGGCGGCTCGCGGGCTTCCCGCGGGTCGGCCTGGGCGCGATGGTCGAGTCGGTGCTCGGTTTCGCCCTGGAGAAGGGCCACTCCGCGGTCGACTGGTCCACCCGCCCGCTCCCCGACCCGTGGCTGCGCTACGCGGCGCTCGACGTGGAGCTGCTCGTGGACCTGCGCGACGAGCTGGAGCAGGAGCTCGACCGGCAGGGCAAGCTGGAGTGGGCGCTGCAGGAGTTCGACGCGATCGCCTCGGCCCCGCCGGCGCCGCCGCGCAAGGACCCCTGGCGCCGCACCTCGGGCATGCACAAGGTGCGCCGGCGCCGTCAGATGGCGGTGGTACGGGAGCTGTGGACGACCCGCGACCGGATCGCCCAGCGGCGCGACGTCTCCCCCGGCAAGGTGCTGAGCGACACCGCGATCGTCGAGGCGGCCCTCGCGCTGCCGCCGAACGCGGGCGCGCTCTCCGCACTGCCCGGCTTCGGGCAGCGGATGGGCCGGCGTCAGCTGGAGCAGTGGCAGGCGGCGGTGGACCGGGCGAAGGCGCTGCCGGAGTCCGAGCTGCCGCAGCCGGGCCAGCAGGTGGCGGGCCCGCCGCCGCCGCGTGCCTGGGCGGACAAGGACCCGGCCGCCGCGGCCCGCCTCGCGGCGGCGCGCACCGCGGTGTCGGCGCTCGCGGAGGAGCTGAACCTGCCGCAGGAGAACCTGATCACCCCGGACACCGTGCGCCGGGTGTGCTGGGAGCCGCCGGTGGCGACCCCCGACTCGGTCGCGGCGGCCCTCACCGGCTACGGAGCCCGCGCCTGGCAGGTGGAGCTGGTGACGCCGCTGCTGGCGGCGGCCCTGTCCGCGAAGGCCTGAGCGCCGGCCGTACGCGGGGCGGAGCCCCCGGTGCCCACGCACCGGGGGCTCCGCCGTCCTACGCCGGGCTGAGGTCGCCGTTCGTGCTCATCTCGAAGACGCCCTGGGTCTTGCCGTCGACCTTGAGCTGCTTGAGCCAGTACTTCGAGAGGTTGTGCACGTTCTTGTGCTGCTGCTCCCAGATCACCGTGTGCCCCGCGCATTCCAGCTTGACCATGAGCTTGTGGGCGCCCGCGACGGCGTCGTAGAGCGCGGGGACGGAGAAGTTGAGTTCCGGGTTGGAGCTGGGCGGTGACGTGTTCACCGTGGCGTCGTGGTCCCCGTACACGATCAGCACGGGCACGCTTCCGCCGAGGACTCCGCCCTGCGCCGCGGTCGTCTTGTTCCAGCCCCACCGGACGAAGTTCCGAATCCGGTTGAGGCCCTCCGGCGGTCCCCACGTCCTGCCCACGGGCTCGTTCTCCATCATCGCGGCCCACGCCTTCTCGACGATGCCGAGTTCGCGCTGGCCGTCGCAGCCCAGTTCGTTGTTCCACCCCGACTCGAGACCCCATCTCGTGCCCAGGAACATCGGGAAGCCCGGCTGCGGAAGCTGGCTCGGCGGGTTCGACGTGCCGTTGGGCGGGAAGACCGGCGCCAGCAGGAACAGGCTCTCCACCGTGGTGGGGTTGTTCACCGCGTACGGCCCCATGGTGATCGCTCCGGCGGAGTAGGCGATGAACGCGACCGTGCTCACCTGCCGCTCTTTGCGGATGTACTCCACGACGGTGTGCAGCTCGTCCCGGTCGCTGTACGAGTTGTTCAGCTGGAACGCGTAGTTCGGCGGGCCCGGGACGAATCCCGCCGGTCTCGGCTTCAGAAGGCTCTGGTTGGCGGGGTTGGCGTTGCGTGGGTCGTCCATCATGGGACGCGGCGACCGTCCGGAGCCCTGGAGGTCCATCATGAAGACGTCGTAGCCGGCCTTGGCCAGGGACTCCCCCCAGCTGTAGGAGCCGTGCTGGAGATCGAAGGCCGCGAGCGCCGGAACGCTCCGGCCGTGCAGCATGAGAACGGCCTTGCGCTCCGGGAGATGCCCCAGGGGCGTGCCGTCGTACTCCCGCACGAAGAGCTTGACGAGCTCGTCCTGGTTCGCGGGGACGGTGGACTTGTGGGGGACCTCATGGTCCTTCGTGATGATCGCTGCCACGGGAATCCTTCCGTGTGATCGGTCCGGGGGCCTCACGCCCCGACGACGCCAGCCTCGGCACGATGCGTGCCCGTCGCCACGGCACGGCCGCCTTCCTGAGCCCTTCCGGTGGGGGAAACCTCCGATCGGACGGGCGCACGGAGGGGGCGCACGCAGGCGCTGAGGAGGTGTCGTGGGATGTGACCTTCGCCGCTTGGCCCTCAGGGGGTGGGCAGCCTGGTTACCCGCAAGTAGCATGGGGGGAGCAAGCGCGCGCTTAGGTGCGTGCCGGGCCGTGTGCCCGCGCAGCAGCAGTGCCATCCCGCACCCTGGAGGAGAGCCATCGTGCCTCGTACCGTCAGGGACGTCGTCTTCGTCGACGGCGTCCGTACCCCGTTCGGCAAGGCGGGCCCGAAGGGCATCTACCACGAGACCCGCGCCGACGACCTCGTCGTCAAGGCCATCCGGGAGCTGCTGCGCCGCAACCCCGGCCTCGACCCCGCCAAGATCGACGAGGTCGCCATCGCCGCGACCACGCAGATCGGCGACCAGGGCCTGACCCTCGGCCGCACCGCCGGCATCCTCGCGGGCCTCCCGCAGTCCGTGCCGGGCTACTCCATCGACCGCATGTGCGCCGGCGCGCTGACCGCCGTGACCACGACGGCCGGTTCGATCGCCTTCGGCGCGTACGACGCCGTCATCGCCGGTGGTGTCGAGCACATGGGCCGCCACCCCATGGGCGAGGGCGTCGACCCGAACCCGCGGTTCGTCAGCGAGAAGCTGGTCGACGAGTCCGCCCTGTTCATGGGCATGACCGCCGAGAACCTGCACGACCGCTACCCGAGCATCACCAAGCAGCGCGCCGACGAGTACGCCGTGCGCTCGCAGGAGAAGGCCGCCAAGGCGTACGCCGACGGCAAGATCCAGCAGGACCTGGTGCCGATCTCGGTCCGCCGCACCTCCCCCGAGGGCGGCGAGACGGGCTGGGGCCTGGTCACCGCCGACGAGCCGATGCGCCCGGGCACCACCCTGGAGTCGCTGGCGAACCTGAAGACGCCGTTCCGCGTCCACGGCAACGTCACCGCGGGCAACGCGGCCGGCCTCAACGACGGCGCCACCGCCTCGATCATCGCCTCCGAGGACTTCGCCCGCGAGAACAACCTCCCGGTGAAGATGCGCCTGGTCTCCTACGCCTTCGCCGGCGTCGAGCCCGAGGTCATGGGCTACGGCCCGATCCCCGCCACCGAGAAGGCCCTGGCCAAGGCCGGTCTGTCGATCGACGACATCGGTCTCTTCGAGATCAACGAGGCCTTCGCCGTCCAGGTCCTCGCCTTCCTGGAGCACTACGGCATCGCCGACGACGACGCCCGCGTCAACCAGTACGGCGGCGCCATCGCCTACGGCCACCCGCTCGCCTCCTCCGGCGTCCGTCTGATGACGCAGCTGGCCCGCCAGTTCGAGGAGAACCCGCAGGTCCGCTACGGCCTCAACACGATGTGCGTCGGCTTCGGCATGGGCGCGACGGTCATCTGGGAGAACCCCCACTGGGAGGGCAAGTGAGCACCACCGCCGAGCTTCTGAAGGGCGCCGCCGAGCTCTTCCCGGACGAGGTCGTCACCTCGCCCCACGTACGGCACTTCGAGCTGCCGGCCAACGCCGGCCGGTTCGCGCTGATCACGCTGGACAACGGCTTCGACCACACCAAGCCGACCACCTTCGGCCCGCAGTCCCTCGCCAACCTGAACACGGCGATCGACCAGGTCGAGGCCGAGGCCGCGAACGGTGAGATCGTCGGCGTCGGCATCACCGGCAAGCCGTTCATCTTCGCCGTCGGCGCCGACCTCAAGGGCGTCGAGCTGCTGAAGAAGCACGACGAGGCCCTGGCCATCGGCAAGGGCGGCCACGACGTCTTCAAGCGTCTCGCCGCGCTCGCCGTGCCGACCTTCGCGTACTACAACGGCGCGGCCATGGGCGGCGGCGTCGAGGTCGGTCTGCACTGCAGCTACCGCACCGTCTCCAAGGCCCTGCCGGCGTTCTCGCTGCCCGAGGTCTTCCTCGGTCTCGTCCCCGGCTGGGGCGGCTGCGCGATCCTGCCGAACCTGATCGGCGCGGAGAAGGCCGTCTCGGTCATCATCGAGAACAGCCTCAACCAGAACCGCCAGCTCAAGGGCAAGCAGGTCTTCGAGCTCGGCATCGCCGACGCGATCTTCGAGGGCGCCGACTTCCTGGAGCAGTCGCTCATCTGGACCGCCGGCGTGCTGAACGGCTCCGTGACCGTCGAGCGTCCCGAGGTCGACCGCGGCGAGGCCTGGGACCAGGCCGTCGCCAAGGGCCGTGCCATCGCCGACTCCAAGGTGCACGGTGCCGCCCCGGCCGCCTACCGCGCCCTGGCGATCATCGAGGCCGCCAAGGACGGCGACCTGCAGAAGGGCTTCGACGCCGAGGACCAGGCCCTCGCGGACCTGATCATGGGCGGCGAGCTGCGCTCCGGCATCTACGCCTTCAACCTGGTGCAGAAGCGCGCCAAGCGCCCGGCCGGCGCCCCGGACAAGAACCTGGCCCGCCCGGTCACCAAGGTCGGCGTCGTCGGCGCCGGTCTGATGGCCTCCCAGCTGGCCCTGCTGTTCCTGCGCCGCCTGGAGGTGCCGGTCGTCCTGACCGACATCGACCAGGAGCGCATCGACAAGGGCGTGGGCTACGTCCACGGCGAGATCGACAAGCTGCTCGGCAAGGGCCGCATCAACCAGGACAAGGCCAACCGCCTCAAGGGCCTGGTCACCGGTGTCCTGGACAAGGCCGCCGGCTTCGCGGACGCGGACTTCATCATCGAGGCCGTGTTCGAGGAGATGGGCGTCAAGCAGCAGGTGTTCGCGGAGGTCGAGGCGGTCGCCCCGGCGCACGCGATCCTCGCCACCAACACCTCCTCGCTGTCCGTCAGCGAGATGGCCTCCAAGCTCCAGCACCCGGAGCGCGTGGTCGGCTTCCACTTCTTCAACCCGGTCGCGATCCTCCCGCTCCTGGAGATCGTCCGCGGCGAGAAGACCGACGACGCCTCGCTGGCCACCGCGTTCGGTGTCGCCAAGAAGCTGAAGAAGACCGCGGTCCTGACGAAGGACGCCCCGGCGTTCGTCGTGAACCGCATCCTCACCCGCTTCATGGGCGAGATCCAGAACATCATCGACGAGGGCACCCCGGTGGCCGTGGCGGAGAAGGCGGTCGAGCCGCTCGGCCTGCCGATGTCGCCGCTGGTCCTCCTGGAGCTCGTCGGCCCGGCCATCGGTCTGCACGTCTCCGAGACCCTGAACCGCGCCTTCCCGGAGCGCTTCAAGGTCTCCCCCAACCTGAAGGCCGTCGTCGAGGCCGGCAAGCGCGGCTTCTACGTCTACAAGCCGGAGAACGGCTTCAAGCCGGAGCTCGACCCCGAGGTCGCCGCGCTCCTGAAGCAGGGCGACGTCGTCCTGACGGAGGAGCAGGCCCGCGACCGCGTCCTGGACGCGGTGGCGCAGGAGATCGGCCTGATGCTGGAGGAGGGTGTCGTCGCCGAGGCGCAGGACATCGACCTCTGCCTGATCACCGGTGCGGGCTGGCCCTTCCACCTGGGCGGCATCACGCCGTACCTGGACCGTGAGGGCGTCTCGGAGCGCGTCAACGGCAAGCGGTTCCTGGCGCAGGGCGTGGCGAGCGTCCCGGCGTAACCCCGCACGCACGCGTACGTGAGACAGCCCCGGCACCCTGTGGTGCCGGGGCTGTCATGCTGACGAGATCGTGCTCGTCCTGGAGGCCCTTCGTCGGTCCGAACGGGTGACGGGCTCTCAGTACTTCGCGTCCTGGCCCAGCTTGCCGAGGCGGCTGTGGTTGCGGCCGTACAGGAAGTAGACGACGAAGCCGATGATCATCCAGATGGCGAAGCGCAGCCAGGTCTCGCCGGGCAGGTTCAGCATCAGCCACAGCGAGGCGGCGATGGAGAGGATCGGCAGCACCGGGACCCACGGGGTGCGGAAGGCGCGGTGCAGGTCGGGGCGGGTGCGGCGGAGCACCATGACGCCGGCCGCGACCATCACGAAGGCGAACAGGGTGCCGATGTTCACCAGGGTCGCCAGCTCGTTGATGCTGGTGAAGCCGGAGACGACGGCGATGATCGCGCCGAGCAGGATGGTCGGCCGGTACGGGGTGCGGAACTTCGGGTGGGTGATGGAGAAGAACCGCGGAAGCAGCCCGTCGCGGCTCATCGCGAAGAACACCCGGGTCTGGCCGAGCAGCAGGATCAGACAGACCGTGGTGAGGCCGACGGCGGCGCCGAAGCTGATCACGCCCGCGTAGAACGGGTGCCCGACGGCCTTGAAGGCGTCGGCGAGCGGGGCGCTGACGGACAGTTCGGTGTAGTGCTGCATTCCGGTCACGACCAGCGCCACCGCCACGTACAGCACGGTGCAGATGAAGAGCGAGCCGAGGATGCCGCGGGGCATGTCGCGCTGCGGCAGCTTGGTCTCCTCGGCTGCGGTGGCGACCACGTCGAAGCCGATGAAGGCGAAGAAGACCACGGACGCGGCGGTGAAGATGCCCATGACGCCGAAGTTGGTGGGCTCGTAGCCGAACATCAGCTGGACCAGCGGGGCGTCCTGCCAGCCGAGGCCGCTCTCCGGGGTCACCGCGTCGGGGATGAAGGGCTTGTAGTTGTCGCCGACGATGAAGAACAGACCGGCGACGATGACGATCATGACCACGGTGACCTTGATCGCGACGACCAGGGCGGTGATCCGGGCGGACAGCTTCATGCCGAGGACCAGGACCACGGTGAGGACCAGGACCAGGATGAAGGCCAGGAGGTCGAAGGTGCCGCCCGGTACGTCCGGCCCTTCGAGTGACGCCGGCAGATGCCAGCCGATGTTGTCCATCAGCGAGCGCACATAGCCGGACCAGCCGACCGCGACCACCGCCGTGCCGAGCGCGAACTCCAGGACGAGGTCCCAGCCGATGATCCAGGCCGGCAGCTCGCCGATGGAGGCGTACGCGAAGGTGTACGCCGAACCGGCGACGGGCACCGTCGACGCGAACTCCGCGTAGCACAGGGCGGCGAGCGCGCAGACGATGCCGGCGGCCACGAAGGCCAGCGCGGTCGCCGGTCCCGCGTTCTCCTTCGCCACCTTGCCGGTGAGGACGAAGATGCCGGTGCCGATGATGACGCCGACACCGAAGACCGTCAGGTCCCACGCGGACAGCGACTTCTTGAGCGCATGCTCGGGCTCCTCGGTGTCACGGATCGACTGTTCGACCGATTTCGTCCGGAACAACCCGTCATTCGCTCGTGGCTGCTGATCCGTACTCACGTCGCACCTCCCTGGCGTGGGACATGGCAGGGGGCTGCCCGCCTTCAGGCCAGGATGCACGCGGAAGGGCCGGTCGGCACTCCGAAGAGTGAGCCGACCGGCCCAAGGGTGACGCGAGGTGACCTCACGGGAGGTCGCGGAGGGTCAGTCCCGCGCGGGCTCCACGGCCTTGCTGCTGCTCTCGAAGCGGCCGTCCAGCCGTGAGACCAGACCGGTGACCTGGCGCGCGATGTCGGGGGCCGTGAGGCCGATCTCGGCCATGACCTCGCCGCGGGAGGCGTGGTCGAGGAAGCGCGGCGGGATGCCGAAGTCACGCAGCGGCACGTCCACGCCCGCGTCGCGCAGGGCCTGCGCCACGGCGGAGCCGACACCGCCGACACGGCTGTTGTCCTCGACGGTGACGACCACCCGGTGGCGCTCGGCGAGCGGGGCCAGGGCCTCGTCGACGGGCTTGACCCAGCGCGGGTCGATCACCGTGGTGGAGATGCCCTGCTGGTCGAGCAGCCCGGCGATCTCCAGGCACATCGGGGCCAGTGCGCCGACCGAGACGAGCAGCACGTCCGGCTGGTCCGAGCCGGCCTCGCGCAGCACGTCCATGCCGCCGACCCGGCGCAGCGCCGGGACCGCGGGGCCGACCGCGCCCTTGGAGAAGCGCACCACGGTGGGCGCGTCGGTGACCTCGACGGCCTCGCGCAGCTGGGCGCGGACCTGGTCGGCGTCGCGCGGGGCGGCGAGCCGGAGGCCGGGCACGACCTGGAGGATCGACATGTCCCACATGCCGTTGTGCGAGGCGCCGTCGGTTCCGGTGACACCCGCCCGGTCGAGGACGAAGGTGACACCGCACTTGTGCAGGGCCACGTCCATCAGGACCTGGTCGAAGGCGCGGTTGAGGAAGGTCGCGTAGACCGCGAAGACCGGGTGCAGACCGCCGGTGGCCAGGCCGGCCGCGGAGACCGCGGCGTGCTGCTCGGCGATGCCGACGTCGAAGACCCGCTCGGGGAAGGCCTTGGCGAACTTGTCGAGGCCGACCGGCTGGAGCATGGCCGCGGTGATCGCGACGATGTCCTCGCGCTCCTTGCCGAGCGCGACCATCTCCTCGCCGAAGACACTGGTCCAGTCGGCGCCCGAGGAGGCGATCGGCAGACCGGTGTCGGGGTGGATCTTGCCGACGGCGTGGAAGCGGTCGGCCTCGTCCTGGAGGGCGGGCTGGTAGCCGCGGCCCTTCTCGGTGAGGCAGTGCACGATGACCGGGCCGCCGAAGCGCTTGGCGCGGGTGAGCGCCGACTCCAGGGCCTCGATGTCGTGGCCGTCGATCGGGCCGACGTACTTCAGGCCGAGGTCCTCGAACATGCCCTGCGGGGCGATGAAGTCCTTCAGGCCCTTCTTGGCGCCGTGCAGGGTCTCGTAGAGCGGCTTCCCGACGACCGGGGTGCGCTCCAGGATGTCCTTGCCGCGGGCGAGGAAGCGCTCGTAGCCGTCGGTGGTGCGCAGGGTCGCCAGGTGGTTGGCGAGACCGCCGATGGTGGGGGCGTAGGAGCGCTCGTTGTCGTTGACGACGATGACGACCTGGCGGTCCTTGGCGTCGGCGATGTTGTTGAGCGCCTCCCAGGCCATGCCGCCGGTCAGCGCGCCGTCGCCGATGACGGCGACGACGTGGTCGTCCTTCTTCAGGACCTCGTTGGCCTTGGCGAGGCCGTCGGCCCAGCCGAGGACGGTCGAGGCGTGCGAGTTCTCGATGACGTCGTGCTCGGACTCGGCCTGCGAGGGGTAGCCGGACAGGCCGCCCTTCATCTTCAGCTTGGAGAAGTCCTGGCGGCCGGTGAGCAGCTTGTGCACATAGCTCTGGTGGCCGGTGTCCCACAGGACCCGGTCCTTGGGCGAGTCGAAGACGCGGTGCAGGGCGATGGTCAGTTCGACCACGCCGAGATTGGGGCCGAGGTGCCCGCCGGTCTTGGAGACGGCGTCCACGAGGAAAGTCCTGATCTCCTCGGCCAGCTGTTCCAGCTGTTCCGAGGAGAGCCGGTCCAGGTCTCGCGGTCCCCTGATACGGGTCAGCAGAGCCACCCGTGCCTCCTTGCTTTGAACTGGTCGAGCTTGCCGATTTGTCGAGTCTAATGTTCCGTCTTGGATCGTGGGCATCGGGCCGGGGACTCGGGCCCCACCCGGATGGCCGACACACCGCTGATCCGTGCGGTCGCCGCATTGATCCGGACGCAGCAGCGCCCGGCGCCGGTTTCCCGGCGCCGGGCGGACTGTACGTGATGCGGGTTACAGGGTTCTTTCCACGCCTACGCGCGGCCTGCGGTCTTCTGCGTACGGCGGGACACCGAGTCGATCACGACGGCGGCGAGCAGCACCGCGCCGGTGATCATGTTCTGGATGGCGTTGGACATGCCGATCATGTTCAGACCCTGCTGGATCGACTGGATCACGATCATGCCCAGGAGTGCCGACCAGACCTTGCCGCGGCCGCCGAAGAGGCTGGTGCCGCCGATCACGGCCGCGGCGATGACCAGCATCAGCGTGTTGCCGCCGCCGAGGCTCTTGGTCGCGCCGCCGGAGAGGCTGGCGATGAACAGGCCGCCGAAGGCGGCGAGGGTGCCGGAGATCGCGAAGACCGCGATCCGGACGCCGTCCACGCCGATGCCGGCGCGGCGGGCCGCCTCGGCGTTGCCGCCGACCGCGAAGACCTTGCGGCCGAACAGGGTGCGGCGGGCGACGAAGTCCGCGAGGACCAGGACCGCGAGGAAGAGCACCAGGGCGAGCGGCAGGCCGCGGGCGCCGGCGGGCTCGTTCATCACGTACGCGACGGCGAAGACCAGGAGGGCGACGACGGCGGTGCGCAGCACGATCTCGCTGACCGGGCGGGCCGGGAGCAGCGCGGCCTTGCGGCGGCTGCTGTCGCGCAGCAGCGAGAACAGGTAGGCGGCGACCGCGACCAGGGCCAGGCCGTAGGCGGCGATCTTGTCGGCGAAGAAGTAGTTGGTGAGGTTCTCCACGACACTGCCGGACGGCGTGTTGATGGAGCCCTCGCCGCCCATGAGCCATTCCTGGAGACCCATCCAGCCGAGGAAGCCGGCCAGGGTGACCACGAAGGCGGGGACGCCGATCTTGGCGAAGAAGAAGCCGTGCAGCGCGCCGATGGCGGTGCCGGAGAGAACGGCGAGCACGATGGCCAGCCATTCGTTCATGCCGTTGCTGACCTGGAGGCCGGCCCAGACGGCGGCGCCGACACCGGCGACCGAGCCCATGGAGAGGTCGATCTCGCCGAGGACGAGCACGAAGACGATGCCGACGGCCATGATGCCGAGGCCGGAGGCGTAGACCGTGACGTTGGCGACCGAGCTCGCGGACAGGAAGTTGCTGTTCTGGAGCTGGAAGACGATCGCGATGACGATCAGGCCGAGGATGACGGGCAGGGAGCCGAGCTCGCCGCCGCGGATCTTGCGGGTGAACTCGGTCCAGTAGCCCTTGATGCCCTCCTCGCGGACGAGGAGGCGGGGGTCGACGGCCGGGACGGGCGCCGCGGACTCGGCCGCGGGAGCCTCCGCGACAGGGGTCTCGGGGGCCTCAACCGTCTCAGGGGCCTCGGAGGCTTCGGGGGTCTTGGCGAGGTCGCTCACTTGGCGTCCTCCTTTGCAGCCGTACGGGCCTGCCGGCGGGTCACGGCGTTGTCCGTGGCCCCGGTGATGGCGGCGATGATCGTCTCGTGGGTGGTGTCCGCGACGTCGAAGACGCCGTTGTTGCGGCCGAGGCGGAGCACGGCGACCTTGTCCGCGACGGCGCGGACGTCGGCCATGTTGTGGCTGATGAGGATGACGCCGTGGCCGCGCTCGCGCAGCCGCTCCACCAGGTCGAGCACCTGTGCGGTCTGCTCGACGCCGAGGGCGGCGGTGGGCTCGTCCAGGATCACGATCTTCGGGTCGCCGATCAGGGCGCGGGCGATGGCCACGACCTGACGCTGGCCGCCGGAGAGGGCGGCCACGGGTATGCGGACCGAGGGGATCCGGATCGACAGGGTGTCGAGGAGCTCCCGGGCGCGCTTCTCCATGGCGATCTCGTCGAGGACGGTGCCGGAGCTGAGCTCGCTGCCGAGGAAGAGGTTGGCGACCACGTCGAGGTTGTCGCAGAGCGCCAGGTCCTGGTAGACGGTCGCGACCCCGAGGTTCTGGGAGTCGTGGGGCTTGGTGATCTGGACCGGGCGGCCGTCCCACTCGATGGTGCCCTCGTCGATCGGGTGGACACCCGAGATCGTCTTGACGAGGGTGGACTTGCCGGCTCCGTTGTCGCCCACCAGGGCGACGACCTCTCCGGCGTGGATCTCCAGATCGACATCGGTGAGCACCTGGACGGCGCCGAACCGCTTGGAGACCCCGCGCAACGCCAGCACGGGCGTAGCGGACACGTGAATCATCTCCTTCGCCGCCTGACCGGCGGGGATGTGGTGCGGGGCACCCCTACCGACGGGGGCGGTGGGGGGTGCGAGGGGAGTCCGGCGCCCCGCCCCCGCTTGCGGGGCGTGGAGTGGGGCGGGTGCGCCGGACCGGTTCCGTGGGACGGGAGGGGTTACTTGATGCCCGCCGCGTCGCAGGCCGCCTTGTACTCGGCGGTGCAGATGTCGGCCGCCTTGTAGACGTTGTCCGCGATGATCGTGGAGGCGATGTTCTCCTTGGTCACGACCTGCGCGTCGTACAGCTTGGCCGGGATGCCCTTGAACTCGCCGGTGAGGCTGTCGACCTTGACCGGGACGAGGTCGTCGATCTTCTCGCCCTTGAGGAGCTTGACGGCGATCTCGGCGGTGGTCTCGGCCTCGGGCTTGATCTGCTTGTAGATCGTGAAGGACTGGTCGCCCTTCAGGATGCGCTGCAGACCCGCGAGTTCGGCGTCCTGGCCGCCGACCGGGACCTTGACACCCTGCTTGGCGAGGGCGGTGATGATGCCGCCGGCCATGCCGTCGTTGGCCGAGTACACGCCCTGGAAGCCGGTCTTGCCCAGGGAGTCGATGGCGGCACCCATCTTCTTGTTGGCCTCGTCCGGGGACCAGTCCGGGATGTCCTGCTCGTAGACGACCTTCTTCACTGCGCTGTCGATGGCGCTGTGGGCGCCCTTCTTGAACAGCGGGGCGTTGGGGTCGGTCGGCGAGCCGTTGATCATGACAACGTTGGCGTCCTTGGCGTTGGCGCCGAGCGCCTTCACCAGGGCCTCGCCCTGCAGGCGGCCGATCTTCTCGTTGTCGTACGAGACGTAGGCGGAGATCGGGCCCTCGGCCAGGCGGTCGTACGCGACGACCTTCACGCCCTTCTTCTCGGCCTGCTGCACCCAGGACTTGGTGGCCTTGTAGTCGACCGAGTCCAGGATGATGACCTTCACGCCCTGCGTGACGAGCGCGTCGAACTGCTTCTTCTGCGTCTCGGTGTCCTGCGCGGCGTTGTTGTACTTGACCTCGCAGTCGGCGCAGAGCGCCTTGATCTTCGCCTCGATGATCGGGCGGTCGAAGGTCTCGTAGCGCGTGGTCTTGTTCTCCGGCAGGAGCAGACCGATGGTCTTGCTGTCGCCGCCGGCGGCGCCGTCCGCGCCGTTGTCGCCGGCCTTGCCACAGGCGGCGATCGAGAGGGCCATGGAAACAGCGGCCGTACCTATGACGACGCGTCGCGTCACTGCGTTCATGTGGGGTTGCCTCCCTGACGAGGCCGCGACGTTGCGGCCGAGGTGGCTGGAAGTCAACTCGGCCGCGAGGCAACCGTCAAGAAGTAAATCCTTAACGAGATGGCAACGGTGCCATTCGTTATCTAAGTGAACGCAGGCGTGCGGGTGGACGAAGCACCCGGAAGCGCGCTCTCCGACCCGTGCAAAAGCGTGGAATCGCCCATTTCGCTCAGTACGAGGGCCAGGGCGCCCAGGACCTCCGCGCGGCCTCCCAGGGCCCCTGGGGCCACCGAGAGCTGTCGGGCGGCGCTGGGGATCGCGTAACGCGACACGGAGTCCCTGATGGGCGCCAGGACCAGCTCCCCGGCCTCCGCGAGATCGCCGCCGAGGATCACCCTGCTCGGGTTCAGGAGATTGCAGAGGTTGGCGACACCGCTGCCGATGTGCCGGCCGACGTCCGCGATGACCCGGCGGCAGCCCGGATCGCCCTCGCGGGCCAGCTGGACCACCCGCTCCATGGTCAGATCGGCCCCGTGGCTGGACTGCAGCAGCGGCAGCACGTAGCGCGCGGCCGTGAAGGTCTCCAGGCAGCCGCGGTTGCCGCAGCGGCAGACCGGGCCCGACTCGTCGAGCGTGATGTGCCCGATCTCGCCGGCCGTGCCGCCCGGGCCCCGGTAGACCCGTCCGTCGATCACCAGGCCGGCGCCGACGCCGCTCGCCACCTTGATGTACGCGAGGTCCTTGACGCCCCGCCCGCTGCCCCAGACCAGCTCGCCGAGCGCACCGAGGTTGGCGTCGTTGTCGACGTGCACGGGGACGCCCAGGCGGGCCGAGAGCTCGTCGGCCGGGTTGATCCCGCTCCAGCCCGGCAGGATCGAGGTGGAGCCCAGCAGGCCCGAGGAGACGTCGATCGGGCCCGGCACGCCGAGGCCGACCCCGACGACCTTGTCCCGGCCGATGCCGGTGGTCGCGATCAGCCGGCTGACCAGCTGCTCGGCCCGGTCGAAGCCCTCCGCGGACGAGGCGTCCACGTCCAGCGGCTCGGCCTCCTCGGCGAGCACCTGGTGCGCCAGGTTGCCGACCGCGACCCGCAGGTGCGTGTGCCCGAAGTCGACGCCGATGACGATGCCGGCGTCGCCGCTGAGCGAGACGCTGCGGGCCCGGCGGCCCCCGGCGGAGGTCGGGGTGACCTCGACCGTGCCGCCTTCCTTCAGCTCCCGCACGATGTTGGAGACCGTGGCGGCGGACAGGCCGGTCGTCCGGGCGATCTCCGCCTGGGTGAGCGATCCGGCCATCCGTACGGCACGGACGACCCGCTCGAGATTGGCCCGGTGCAGCGAGGACTGCGACCCCGGAGTCTCCATTGACTCTCTCCACCCTACGACGTGTACAAGTTATGAACTCCAAGCTCCGCTCTAGGGCTCGTCGCCGTCAAGTCCTCGACGGTAGTGGAATCCGGAAGCAAAAAGTCCGGCCCCGAGGACTGTGTCCTCGGGGCCGGACCTGAGCGGGTCGACTCGTTACTTGAGCGTGGCCGAAGTGAGACCCGCCTGGACCTGCCGCTGGAAGGACAGGTACACGACGAGCATCGGGATCATCGCGATGGTCACGCCGGCGAAGAGCACCGGCAGATCGGTCGCGTAGCCCTGCTGCTGCTCCAGCTGGATCAGGCCCTGGGTCAGCACGTAGCGCTCCGGGTCGTCACCGCTCTGCGGCTGCATCAGCACGGTCGGCAGGATGAACTGGTTCCACTGCCCCAGCGTGTTGAAGATCCCGACGCTGAGCAGGCCGGGCTTGGCCATCGGCAGCATCACCTGGAAGAAGGCCCGGGTGTGCGAGGCCCCGTCCAGGATCGCCGCCTCGAAGACCGCCGTCGGCAGCGTCCGGAAGAAGGAGTGCATGAAGAAGACGGTGAACGGCATCGAGTAGGCGACGTACACCAGGACCAGGCCCTGGTAGGTGTTGAGCATCCCGAGCATCTTCACCATGAAGAAGAGCGGGACCAGGGCCAGGAAGACCGGGAACATCGCGCCGGCCACGAAGAAGTAGTAGATGAGCCGGTTGCCCCAGAACTCGTAGCGCGCCAGGACGTAGGCGGCCATCGAGCCGAAGAGCATGGTCAGCGGCACCGAGAACACCAGGACGATCACGGTGTTGAGGAAGTAGTCGCCGATGCCCTTGTTCCAGGCCCGGCCGAAGACGTCGAAGGACCAGTTCTCCGGCCAGCCGAAGGCCGACCCGGCGATCTGCGCGTCCGTCTTGAAGGAGCTCAGCACGAGCCAGAGGAGGGGCAGCACGATCAGCAGGGCCCAGACGGCGAGGAAGCCGTGCGAGAAGACGTTCAGGACGACGCCCTCGCGGGCCGGTCCGGAGGCCGGGGCGCTCCCCTTGCGGGCCGCGCGCTGGCGCGGCACGGCGGCCCCGCCCGCCGTGGCGGCGTCGGACGTCTGGGCGTCCGGCTTCTGGGCGTCGGACGTCTGGGCGTCCGGCTCAGGGGCGTCGGACTTCTGGATGGGTGCAGTCATCGTCGGTTCTCCCGCTCAGAACTCGAGGCGCTCGCGGCGGGTGGCGCGCAGCGTGACCACGGACACGATCAGGGTGAGCAGCAGCATCACGACGCCCATGGCGCAGGCGTAGCCGCTCTTTCCGAAGTAGAGGAAGTTGCGCATCATGACCGTCGACATGACCTCGCTGTGGTGGTCGGGCCCACCGCCGTAGTCGCCGGAGGTCATGGTGGAGACGAGGACGAACATGTCCATCGCCACGATGCCGAGGTAGACCCAGGCGGTCTGGACGGAGTCCCAGAGCAGCGGCAGCGTGATCTTGAAGAACGACTGGGCGCGGCCCGCGCCGTCGATCAGCGCGGCCTCGTAGATGTCCCTCGGGATGGACTGCATGGCGGCCGAGAACAGCACCAGGTAGAAGCCGACGCCGTGCCAGACGACGACCGCCAGGAGGGCCCACAGGACGAAGTCGGGCTCGTTGAGCCATTCCACGGGCGAGTCGGCCTCGATCAGGCCGAGCTTGAGCAGCAGGCCGTTGAGCATGCCGCCGGCGTCGCTGCGGTAGACGGCGCCGAAGAGCACCGCGAGGATCGCGAGCGAGAGCACCTGCGGGAAGAAGTAGACGACCTTGTAGAACTTCGACCCGGCGACGCCCGCGACACCGCCGGCCCGGCTCCGCCCGCCCGCGTTCACCATGAAGGCGAAGAAGAGGGCGAGCAGGATGGTGACCACCGGGATGAACACCAGGAACAGGATGTTGTGCCAGACCGCTCCCAGGAAGACGTCGTCCTCGAAGAGCGCGACGTAATTGTCGAGGCCGACGAAGGAGAAGTCCTGTGACTGGCCCTTCCAGTCGGTCAGCGAGTAGCCGAACGTCTGGATGTACGGCCAGATGACGAAGACCAGATAGAGGGCCACGGGTATGAAGAGGAATCCCGTGACGAACTTGTACTGCCCTTTGCGCATGGCGTTCCTGTCCCTGATGTCCCCGGCGGAGTGATACGCGAGTGCTGTCCGCCCGTCAGTCGCGGTGGTTCTTCTTGGCCGCCGGGTCCTTGGCGGCCTTGTCGACCGCGGCCTGGGCCCGCTTCAGCCATTCCGCGGGCTGGATGCGCTTGGCCATCAGCTCGTTGGAGGCGTTCTGGATCTCGGTGTCCATCTCGCTGTACCACTCGGTGTAGAGGTAGCGGAACGTGTCGGTGCCGGCCTTCTTGGAGGCCTCGACCGTGGACTGGGTGCCCGGGCGGAGCTTGACGCTCGGGTCCACGCCGTCGGCGAGGATGGTGAGCGAGTTGGCCTCCTTGGCGAAGAGCGTCGACCACTCCTTGGAGAGCATCAGACGCATGAACTCCTTCGCCTCGGCCAGGTTCTTGGCCTTGGCCGGGATGATGAAGGGCTCGCCGGAGCCGGCGCGGATCGCCTCGTACGGCATCTTGCTGCCGGGCAGCAGCGGCATCGGCATGAACTTCATGTCGAAGTCGGCGGGGGTCTGCTTGAGCTGCTCGTTCTCCAGCCAGGAGCCGCAGGTGATGAAGGCGGCCTTGTACTGGTTCCAGCGGGTCTGGGACTCGGTGTGCTCCAGGCCGTTGGTGCCGGGCATCAGGTAGCCCTTCTCGACCACCTCGTAGATCGCCTCGACGGCCTGCTTGGCGGCGTCGGAGCCGACGAAGGCCTTGGGGTCGAGGTTGTCGATGGCCTTCATGGCCTCCAGACCGCCGGTCTTGGCGATCAGGTCCATGATGGCGACGTTGATGTAGTACGGGTACTTGCCCTGGTGGGCGAGGCCGCCGATGCCCTGGGCGGTGGCGTCCTTGCAGATGGCGAGGAAGTCGTCCCAGGTCTTCGGCTCGGTCCAGCCCTTCTCCTTGAAGAGCTTGCCGGAGTACCACAGGCCCCACACCGTGTAGATGTAGTTGAGGGCGACGATCTTGCCCTCCTGCAGACCCGCGTCGACGGTGCCGGGGATGAGGGTGTCGCGGACCTTCTTGCTCGGGTCGTCGACCGACGGCGCGTCGAGGACCTCGGCGAGGTCGAGCAGCTGCCCGTTCTTGTGCAGCACGTCGATCTTGATCTTCTGGGCGCCGGAGTCGTCGACGATGTCCGGCGGGTTGCCGGCGTTGAAGCGCGGCTGGAGCTTGCCGGTGATCTCCTGGGTGCCGGTGTGGGTCGCGGTGACGCCCCACTTCTTGTTGAAGCTGGCCTCCCAGGCCTTGGCGTACTCGTCGCCGTAACCGCCCTTGAAGACCACGACGTCGATCTTGCCGCCCTTGGCGACACCGAACGGATTGTCCTTCGTCTTCTCGCCCTTGGGCTTGTCGGACGCCGAGTCGTCGCCCCCGCTGGAAGCGCAGGCGGACAGGAAACTCATGGTGGGCACCGAGATCAGACCGAGTGCGGCAGAACGCTTGATCAGATCGCGACGGCCGAGACCGTCATTGTTCGGGGCGGAGGTGGATCCCATGCTCAAGTCCTCGCCTTCATTCAGGACTCAGGCGGTGTACCGGTCGCCCGTACAGAGTTCGCCTCAGGCGAAGGGCCCCGCCACCGCGGTCAATTGCAGCTGGGTCGTGCAGGCGTCGGGCCGCCGTTGGTTTCCGCGTTTCCGCGACGACGGGCTGGACGCCGACAGGTATAGTCCACTTCCCTTCGCGGGAGCAAGATCGAAACCAGCTTTCCCGTGCAGTCTTCTCCGAGTTGAGACCTGCCGATCGACGATGGCGTTTCTGCCCCGTTTCCTCCTTCCGATTGTCGTCAACACCCTTGACAGCAGGCATCCTTCACCCTTCTCCTGGGTTCTCGCGCAATCGGTCTGACAACGTTGTCTAGAACCAGGGGCAGGAGCGACGACACGGCATGCGTCCCCATCTCAGAGCGGTCTCTCTGGCGGCCTCGGCAGCACTCGTCCTGAGCCTCACCCCCACGGTGGCTCAGGCGCTTCCGGGCCGATCGGGTGAATCCGATGCTTCCGCACGGGAGTTCACCAACTCCTTCGAAGCGGAGGAAACCCAGCCGACCTGGCGGAACACCGTCGAAGTCGGCCCTGACGGAACGAAGCGGACATCCGGGGTCGACGGCGGATTCGTCACCGGCATCCCGGGCAATGTGACCGACCGGGTCACCGCCGTCCGCGCCAGCGGCGAGAACGCCGGCGCCGGCGAGGTCAAGGAGAACCTGGTCGATCTCCAGCCTGGCACCAAATGGCTGGTCTTCGAGCCCACCGCCTGGCTCGAGTTCGACACCGACGAGCCGGTGAAGCTCGCCGCCTACGCGCTCACCTCGGCCAACGACGCCGCCGAGCGCGACCCGAAGGACTGGGTCCTCAAAGGCTCGGCGGACGGCGAGAACTGGACGGTGCTCGACACTCGGAACGGCGAGAGCTTCGCCAGGCGCTTCGAGACGAAGTCGTACGACATCCCGGGCGCGGCCGGCGGAGGGGCGACCGCCTACGCCCACTACCGCCTGGAGATCACCAGGAACGCCGGCGCGGGCCTCACCCAGCTCGCCGACCTCCAGTTCTCGAACGGTGACACCTCCCAGCCCGTTCCCGAGGAGATGCGCAGCGCCGTCGACCGCGGCCCCAGCGGCTCCCCCACCGCCAAGGCCGGAGCGGGCTACACCGGGAAGCGGGCGCTGCGCTACGCGGGCACCCACCAGGGCGGGGGCCGGGCGTACTCGTACAACAAGGTCTTCGACGTCGACACCCGGATCGTCCGCGACACCGAGCTCTCCTACAAGATCTTCCCGTCGATGTCGGCCTCCGAGACCGATCTGAACTACCCGGCCACGAACGTGTCCGTGGACCTGGCCTTCACCGACGGCACCTATCTGAGCGAGCTCGGCGCGACGGACTCGTACGGCGGGCCGCTCACCCCGCAGGGCCAGGGCGGGGCCAAGCGCCTCTACGTCAACCAGTGGAACCAGGTCACCGCCCGGATCGGCGACGTGGCGAACGGCAGGACGGTGGACCGGATCCTGGTGGCGTACGACTCCCCCAAGGGCCCGGGGAAGTTCCAGGGCTGGCTCGACGACGTCTCGATCGCGCCGAAGACCCCGCGGCAGCCTTACGACCGCCTGTCCGAGTACGCCTCGACGACCCGCGGCACCCACTCCTCGGGTTCCTTCTCGCGCGGCAACGACTTCCCCGCGACCGCCGTCCCCCATGGCTTCAACTTCTGGACGCCGGTGACCAACGCGTCCACGCAGAGCTGGATCTACGAGTACGCGCGCGGCAACAACGCCGACAACCTGCCGACCCTGCAGGCGCTGTCCGTCAGCCACCAGCCGAGCCCGTGGATGGGCGACCGGCAGACCTTCCAGGTGATGCCCTCGGCGGCGGCCGGGGCCGTGCCGACCGACAAGGCGGCCCGCGCGCTGCCGTTCCGGCACGCCGACGAGTCGGCGAAGCCGTACGCGTACGGGGTCGGCTTCGCCAACGGGCTGAAGGCGGAGGTCGCACCGGCCGACCACGCTGCGGTCATGCGTTTCACCTACCCCGGTGACGACGCGAGCGTGGTCCTGGACAACGTCACCGCCCAGGGCGGACTGACCCTCGACCCGGCGACCCGCTCCTTCACCGCCTTCTCGGACGTGAAGAGCGGACTGTCGACGGGCGCGGGCCGGATGTTCGTGTACGGCGTCTTCGACGCGCCGGTCACGGACTCGGCGGCGCAGGGCGTGAAGGGCAGTCTCCGCTTCGACGCGGGCGCCGACCGGACGGTGAACCTGCGGATCGCGACCTCGCTGATCTCCGTCGAGCAGGCGAAGGCCAACCTCGCCGACGAGATCCCGGAGGGCACCTCCTTCGAGACCGTGCGCGAGCGGGCGCAGGACGCCTGGGACGAGGTGCTCGGCCGGGTGACGGTGGAGGGCGCGAGCCACGACCAGCTGGTCACCCTCTACTCCAGCCTCTACCGGCTCTATCTGTACCCCAACTCCGCGTACGAGAAGGTCGGTTCGGCGTACCGGTACGCCAGCCCCTTCTCGGCCCCGGCCGGGCCCGACACCCCGACCCGTACCGGCGCGAAGATCGTCGACGGCAAGGCGTACGTCAACAACGGCTTCTGGGACACCTACCGCACCACCTGGCCGGCCTACTCCTTCCTCACCCCGAGGAAGGCGGGCGAGCTGGTCGACGGCTTCGTGCAGCAGTACAAGGACGGCGGCTGGATCTCCCGCTGGTCCTCCCCCGGCTACGCGGACCTGATGACCGGCACCTCCTCGGACGTGGCCTTCGCGGACGCGTACGTGAAGGGCGTCGACTTCGACGCGGAGGCGGCGTACGAGGCGGCCCTGAAGAACGCCACGGTGGCCCCGCCGAGCGGCGGCGTGGGCCGAAAGGGCACGGCGACCTCCACGTTCACCGGCTACGCCTCCACCACGACCCACGAGGGCCTGTCCTGGTCCCTGGAGGGCTACCTCAACGACTACGGCATCGCGAGGATGGGCCGGGCGCTCTACGAGAAGACCGGCAGGAAGCGGTACGCGGAGGAGTCGGCGTACTTCCTCGACCGGGCCCGCAAGTACGTCAGCCTCTTCGACGCCAAGGCCGGCTTCTTCCAGGGCCGGGACGCGAACGGCGCCTGGCGGGTGCCCTCGGAGTCGTACGACCCGCGGATCTGGGGCTACGACTACACGGAGACCAACGGCTGGGGCTACGCCTTCACCGCCCCGCAGGACTCCCGTGGTCTGGCCAACCTGTACGGCGGGCGGTCCGGCCTCGCGAAGAAGCTGGACGCCTACTTCTCGACGCCCGAGACGGCCTCGCCCGACGTCGCCGGCTCGTACGGCAGCGTCATCCACGAGATGACCGAGGCCCGGGACGTGCGGATGGGCATGTACGGGCACTCCAACCAGGTCGCGCACCACGTGCCGTACATGTACGACGCGGCCGGGCAGCCCTGGAAGACGGCGGAGAAGGTGCGTGAGGTGCTGTCCCGGCTCTACACGGGCAGTGAGATCGGGCAGGGCTACCACGGCGACGAGGACAACGGCGAGCAGTCGGCCTGGTTCCTGTTCTCGGCGCTCGGCTTCTATCCGCTGGTGATGGGCAGCGGGGAGTACGCGATCGGCTCGCCGCTCTTCACGAAGGCGACGGTGCGGATGGACAACGGGCGCACCCTGGTGGTGGAGGCGCCGCGCAACAGCGCCCGGAACATCTACGTCCAGGGCGTGAAGGTGAACGGGGTGCACTGGAACTCGACGGCGCTGCCGCACGGGCTGCTCGCGCAGGGCGGCACGCTGAAGTTCGACATGGGTCCGAAGCCGTCGGCGTGGGGCACGGGCGCCTCGGCGGCCCCGGTGTCGATCACGAAGGACGACAAGGTGCCGGCGCCGCGCGGGGACCTCGTCCAGGGCGCCGGTCCGCTGTTCGACGACACGTCGGTGACGGCGGGGCCGGTGGCGGCGAGCGTCGATCTTCCCGTCGCCGGTCAGGTCAAGGCCGTCCAGTACACGCTGACGTCCTCGGCGGACCGGGCGAAGGCGCCGGCGGGCTGGGCGCTCCAGGGCTCGGCGGACGGGGTGACCTGGACGGACCTGGACCGGCGGGACGGTGAGTCCTTCGCATGGGCCCGGCAGACGCGGGTGTTCTCGGTGGCGAAGCCGGGGACGTACGCGAAGTACCGGTTGGTGGCGGCCGGTTCGGGTGAGCTGGCGGAGGTGGAGCTGCTGGGCTGAGGCCCGTACAGGAGCATGAGTAAGGGCCGGTCTCCATGGAGACCGGCCCTTACTGCTGGGCTACTGCTTGATCCTTAGCCGCGGATCAGGTTGCGCAGCACGTACTGCATGATGCCGCCGTTGCGGTAGTAGTCCGCCTCACCGGGGGTGTCGATGCGGACGACCGCGTCGAACTCGACACCGGTGTCGGTGGTGACCTTCACCGTGCTCGGCGTGGTGCCGTCGTTCAGCTCGGTGATGCCGGTGATGGAGAAGGTCTCCTCGCCGGTCAGGCCGAGCGAGTCGGCCGACTGGCCGGCCGGGAACTGCAGCGGGAGGACGCCCATGCCGATGAGGTTCGAGCGGTGGATGCGCTCGTACGACTCGGTGATGACGGCCTTGACGCCGAGGAGCGCGGTGCCCTTGGCGGCCCAGTCGCGGGACGAGCCGGAGCCGTACTCCTTGCCACCGAGGATGACCAGCGGGGTGCCGGCGGCCTGGTAGTTCTGCGAGGCGTCGTAGATGAACGACACCGGTCCGTCGGCCTGGGTGAAGTCGCGGGTGAAGCCGCCCTCGGTGCCCGGCGCGATCTGGTTGCGCAGGCGGATGTTGGCGAAGGTGCCGCGGATCATGACCTCGTGGTTGCCTCGGCGCGAGCCGTAGGAGTTGAAGTCACGACGCTCCACACCGTGCTCGGTGAGGTACTTGCCGGCCGGAGTGTCGGCCTTGATGGCACCGGCCGGGGAGATGTGGTCGGTGGTGACCGAGTCGCCGAGCTTCGCGAGCACGCGGGCGCCCGTGATGTCGGTGACCGGGGTGGTCTCCATCGTCATGCCCTCGAAGTACGGGGGCTTGCGGACGTAGGTCGACTCGGCGTCCCACTCGAAGGTGTTGCCGGTCGGGATCGACAGCGCCTGCCACTGGGCGTCGCCGGCGAAGACGTCCTGGTAGGACTTGGAGAACATGTCCTCGCCGATGGCGTTGGCGACGACGTCGTTGACCTCGGCCTCGGACGGCCAGATGTCCTTGAGGTAGACCGCGTTGCCCTCGGTGTCGACACCGAGCGCGTCCTTGGTGATGTCCACCTTCATGGAGCCCGCGATGGCGTACGCGACGACCAGCGGCGGGGAGGCCAGGTAGTTCATCTTGACGTCGGGGTTGATGCGACCCTCGAAGTTGCGGTTGCCCGAGAGCACCGAGGTCACGGCCAGGTCGTGCTCGTTGACGGCCTTGGAGACCTCCTCCGGCAGCGGGCCGGAGTTGCCGATGCAGGTGGTGCAGCCGTAGCCGACGAGGTTGAAGCCGACCTTGTCGAGGTACGGGGTGAGGCCCGCCTTGTCGAAGTAGTCGGTGACGACCTTCGAACCCGGGGCGAGGGTGGTCTTGACCCACGGCTTGCGGGTCAGGCCCTTCTCCACGGCCTTCTTCGCGACGAGCGCGGCGGCGACCATGACGTACGGGTTCGAGGTGTTGGTGCAGGAGGTGATGGCCGCGACCGTCACCGCGCCGTGGTCGAGGGTGTAGGTCGTGCCGTCGGGGGCGGTGACCTGGACCGGGTTCGACGGGGCGCCACCGTTCGGGTGGTTGGCCGGGGCGTCGGAGGCCGGGAAGGACTCCAGCTCGGCCTCGTCGGCGGTGGTGACGTAGTTGAGGACGTCGCTCTTGAACTGCTCGGCGGCGTTCGCGAGGACGATGCGGTCCTGCGGGCGCTTCGGGCCGGCGATCGACGGGACGACGGTGGAGAGGTCGAGCTCCAGCTTCTCGGAGAAGTCCGGCTCGGCCTTCGGGTCCAGCCAGAGGCCCTGCTCCTTGGCGTACGCCTCGACGAGCGCGACCTGCTGCTCGGAGCGGCCGGTGAGCTTGAGGTAGTTCAGGGTCTCGTCGTCGATCGGGAAGACCGCGGCGGTGGAGCCGAACTCCGGCGACATGTTGCCGATGGTGGCGCGGTTGGCGAGGCTCGTGGCCGCCACGCCCTCGCCGTAGAACTCGACGAACTTGCCGACGACACCGTGCTTGCGCAGCATCTCGGTGATGGTGAGCACCAGGTCGGTGGCGGTGGTGCCGGTGGGGAGCTCGCCGGTCAGCTTGAAGCCGACGACGCGCGGGATGAGCATGGAGACCGGCTGGCCGAGCATCGCGGCCTCGGCCTCGATGCCGCCGACGCCCCAGCCGAGCACACCGAGGCCGTTGACCATGGTGGTGTGGGAGTCGGTGCCGACGAGGGTGTCGGGGTAGGCCTGGCCGTTGCGGACCATGACCGTGCGGGCCAGGTGCTCGATGTTCACCTGGTGGACGATGCCGGTGCCCGGCGGGACGACCTTGAAGTCGTCGAAGGCGGTCTGGCCCCAGCGCAGGAACTGGTAGCGCTCCTTGTTGCGGCCGTACTCGAGCTCGACGTTCTCCGCGAAGGCGGAGTTCGTGCCGAACTTGTCGGCGATGACGGAGTGGTCGATGACCATCTCGGCCGGGGACAGCGGGTTGATCTTCGCCGGGTCGCCGCCGAGCGCCGCGACGGCCTCACGCATGGTGGCCAGGTCGACGACACAGGGGACACCGGTGAAGTCCTGCATGATCACGCGGGCCGGCGTGAACTGGATCTCCTGGCTGGGCTGGGCCTGGGAGTCCCAGTTGCCCAGGGCCCGGATGTGGTCGGCGGTGATGTTCGCGCCGTCCTCGGTGCGGAGCAGGTTCTCCAGGAGGACCTTCAGGCTGTAAGGGAGGCGCGCGGAGCCCTCGACCTTGTCCAGCTTGAAGATCTCGTACGACTCGTCGCCCACGCGCAGCGTGCTGCGGGCGTCGAAGCTGTTCGCCGACACGACAGTCTCCTTCATATATGTGCGCGTTCCACCACATCCTGCCGCCACGTACTCGTCGTCGATCCGCTAAGGTAAGGCTAAGTTAGGTAACCCTTACCAGGGTGGCGGCAGCGGTGCGCCTCGGCAGATATCTCGATGTCGAGATAACTCTAGTACATCACCGGCGGTCGGTCATGCCCGGACCGCCCCCGATCCCGCGTGGCGACCCTTCCGGCACGGCGGGTCTTCCCGCGCGGCGGGCTTCCGGCGCCCGAGGGTGTCGGACCCGGTCGGCCGCCTTTACGATCACCCGCATGACCAGCGGCATGGCGGGGGCGCTCCGGGGCCTGTTCCGAGGGCGCGGACGCGAGGAGGGGGCGGGCCGGGCGGACGGCGACCTGGCCCGGGTCGACGCCGAGATCACCGCCTTCGGGGAGGCGCTCGCCACGCATCCCTTCACGCCCGACCACGAGGTGCACACCCCGGGCCTCCTCGCCGACTACCGACTCGCCCTGGACGCGTACGAACAGGCCAAACGGGACTTCGTCGGCGACCGGACCCTGCGCGACGCCGCCGACGTGCTGCGCTCTCTCGACGCGGGCCGGTACGCCCTGGCCTGCGTGGACGCGGCGCTCGCAGGCCGCCCGCGGCCGCATCGCCTCCCCCTGTGCTCCTTCGACCCGCGCCACGGGCGCGCCGCCGAAGAGGTCGCCTGGGCGCCTCCCGGCGGCGCGGCCCGGATGGTCGCCGTGTGCGCGGCCGACGCCGTGCGGCTCGCGGAGGGCCGGTCGCCGATCGAGAGCGGGCTGCGCGGGCCGGAGCCCCGTTCCGCGCCGCGGCCGCGGCGCGGAACGGACACGATTCCCGCCGCGGCCCCGCCCGCGCCGCCGGCCTCCGAGGCGTACGAGGCGTGGCCGGCACACACCGGGGCGGGGCAGCGGCGGGAGGGCCGGGGCGGGGCGGCGGTCCTGCTCCACCGCACCGGCGCGGCCGAGCCCGCGGTGCTCGTCGTCCATCTGGAGCGGGCCGAGAACTCCTGGGTGGAGCTGACCGGACCCTCCGGCGACGGGCCGCGCCGGCAGCCCCTCACCCACGCCTCCGCGCTGACCCGGGCGGTCGTCCCGCTCCCGGCCGACGGACGGCCCGAGATCCGCCTCCAGATGCACACCGGGAAGGGGTGGCGGGCCTGGCTGCACCCGGTCGACGCGCTCCCCTCCCTGGACCCCCTGCTCCTGGACGACGAGCTCACGTCGGCCGGTTCATACGTGCTGCGGCACCCCGGCGGCCGGGAGCGGATCCGGGTCACCCAGCACTCCGGCTCCGCCTTCGCACTCCACGTCCTGCGTCCGGACCTCCGGCCCGGGCAGGCGCTGTGCGAGGGGGACGGCGCCTTCACCCGCACGGTGGTCACACCGAGGAAGCCGGGGCTGCTGTACGTGCGGTCGCGCGGGACGTGGACGCTGACACCGACCGGGACGGCGAAGCGACCCTGAGCCGGGGCCGCTCGTTCGGCCGCGCGCGCGTTGCCGGGGTGGTGGGGCGGGCCGAGGATCGGAGCATGTTCAGCGGCGCGCACGTCATCCTCTACACCCGCGACGCGGAGGCCGACCGGGCCTTCCTCAAGGACGTCGTCGGCTTCCCGCACGTGGACGCCGGGCGGGGCTGGCTCATCTTCAAGCTGCCACCGGCCGAGATCGCGGTGCATCCGACGGAGGGCGAGCCGAAGCACGAGGTCTATCTGATGTGCGAGGACCTCACCCGTACACTGGCCGACCTGGAGGACCGGGGCGCCGAGATCTCACAGGCCATCACCGAGCAGTCGTGGGGCCTGCTTGCGGCGGTACGGCTGCCGAGCGGGACCGAGCTGCCGCTCTACGAGCCGCGACACCCCACGGCACTCGACCTCCCCGCGTAGGCCGAATCGGGCATATAGCCTCATAAGTAACGACACGTCACCCGAGTGCCACACCCCGATGATCGTCGCATCTCATATCTGAGATAACGTGACGGCATGGCAGACGACTACCTCGTACGCATCGGCAAGCTCATCCGTGACGCACGGCAGCACCGCGGCTGGACCCAGACGCAGCTCGCCGAGGCCCTGGCCACCAGCCAGAGCGCCGTCAACCGGATCGAACGCGGCAACCAGAACATCAGCCTTGAGATGATCGCCCGCATCGGCGAGGCCCTCGACAGCGAGATCGTCTCCCTCGGCTACGCCGGCCCGATGCATCTGCGCGTCGTCGGCCGCCGCCGGCTCTCCGGCGCCATCGACGTCAAGACCAGCAAGAACGCCTGTGTCGCGCTGCTGTGCGCCTCGCTGCTCAACAAGGGCCGCACGGTGCTGCGCCGGGTGGCGCGCATCGAAGAGGTCTTCCGCCTCCTCGAAGTCCTCAACTCCATCGGCGTCCGCACCCGCTGGATCAACGAGGGCGTCGACCTGGAGATCGTGCCGCCGGCCGAGCTGGACATGGAGTCCATCGACGCCGAGGCCGCCATCCGCACCCGCTCCATCATCATGTTCCTCGGCCCGCTGCTGCACCGCCTGGACCGCTTCAAGCTCCCGTACGCGGGCGGCTGCGACCTCGGTACGCGCACGATCGAGCCGCACATGATCGCGCTGCGCCGCTTCGGCCTGGCCGTCACGGCCACCGACAACCAGTACCACGCCCAGGTCGAGCCGGACGTCTCCCCCGACCGCCCGATCGTGCTGACCGAGCGCGGCGACACGGTGACCGAGAACGCCCTCCTCGCCGCCGCCCGCCACGACGGCGTCACCGTCATCCGCAACGCCTCCTCCAACTACATGGTCCAGGACCTGTGCTTCTTCCTGGAGGCCCTCGGCGTACGGGTGGAGGGCATCGGCACCACGACGCTGACCGTCCACGGCATCCCGCAGATCGACGTCGACGTCGACTACTCCCCCTCCGAGGACCCGGTCGAGGCGATGAGCCTGCTCGCCGCGGCCGTCGTCACCGAGTCGGAGCTGACGATCCGCCGGGTCCCGATCGAGTTCATGGAGATCGAGCTCGCGGTCCTGGAGGAGATGGGCCTCGACCACGACCGCTCCCCCGAGTACCCCGCCGACAACGGCCGCACCCGCCTGGTCGACCTGACGGTCCGCCCCTCCAAGCTGGAGGCGCCGATCGACAAGATCCACCCGATGCCCTTCCCGGGCCTCAACATCGACAACGTCCCCTTCTTCGCGGCCATCGCGGCCACGGCCCAGGGCAAGACCCTCATCCACGACTGGGTCTACGACAACCGCGCCATCTACCTCACCGACCTCAACCGTCTCGGCGGCCGCCTCCAGCTCCTCGACCCCCACCGCGTCCTGGTCGAGGGCCCCACCCGCTGGCGCGCCGCCGAGATGATGTGCCCGCCCGCGCTCCGCCCGGCGGTGGTCGTGCTGCTGGCGATGATGGCGGCGGAGGGCACCTCGGTGCTGCGCAACGTGTACGTCATCAACCGCGGGTACGAGGACCTGGCGGAGCGGCTGAACTCGGTGGGGGCGCAGATCGAGATCTTCCGGGACATCTGAGGTGCGGATGCCGAGCCCTGCCCCGTGCGCCCGCGCGGGGCAGGGCTCGGCATCAGGACGCCAGGGGGTCGTGCCGACATTACTCATGGGTAACGATCACATCGCAACCCTGTGCAGTCGGCCGAACACCCTCTACCCTCCAAGATCGTTTGATCTGAATTCGTCAGATCCAATGGGGGGGATGTGGCTATGAGGTGGAGACGCCGCACACGCGGCTCGAGCGGCAGACGTGACCGGCTGCTGATATCGGGGGCCGCCTCGGCGGTGGCACTGTCCGTCCTGTCCGCGCTCGGTCCCGGTCCGGTGGCGATGGCCGCGGCCGGTGCGCCCGTCTCGCCCGAAGCGAGCGAGGCGGAAAGGGCGCTGACACAGGCACAGGAGACCGGCAAGCGGGTCGAGGTGCTCGGCGAGCGCTCGGAACGTTCGACCGTCTTCGCGAACCCGGACGGTTTCTCCTTCACGCTTGAGGAGTCCGCGGTTCCGGTGCGTGTGGCCAAGGCGGGCGGAGGCTGGGCGGCCCCCGACGCGACCCTGGAGCGCCGTCCGGACGGCTCCGTCGTGCCGAAGGCGGCCACGGTCGCCATGGAGTTCTCCGGCGGCGGGCAGGACGACCCGCTGGTGCGGATCGAGAAGGACGGCCGCTCCCTCGCGCTCAGCTGGCCCGGCGAACTGCCGAAGCCCGAGCTGGACGGGGACAGCGCCCTCTACAAGGAGGTCCTGGCGGGCGTCGACCTGAAGGTCACCGCCTCCACCGAGGGCTTCCGCCACGTGCTGGTCGTCAAGACGCCGCAGGCCGCCGCCCGGCCCGAGCTGAAGAAGATCGACTACTCCCTCGAGGCGGAGGGCCTGCGGATCGTCAAGGGCGTCCACGGTGACCTCACCGCCCTCGACGAGGACGGCAAGCGGGTCTTCCGTGCCCCGCCGGCCCAGATGTGGGACTCGGCCGGCGACGCCCGGGCCCAGCAGGCGCGGCAGACCCGGCAGGCGCAGAGCCGGAAGACGTCCAAGACGCCGCTCCAGGCCACCGGACCCGACGGCGCGGCAGCGGCCCCGGCCGCCGGCACGGCCGACGCCGCCCCCGGAGCCGACCCCTTCGAGGCCGCGGCTCCGGCCGCTCCCGCCGATCCCGCCGATCTCGGTGTCGAGCCCGCCGCCGGTGACAACGTCGCCACCATGGGCGTCGCGGTCGGCCGGAGCTCCCTCGCGGTCGTCCCGGACGCCAAGATGCTCACCGGCACCGACTCCGCCGCCTTCCCCCTGTACATCGACCCGACGGTGACGTGGGGCGTGTCGGAGCGCACCCTGCTGCGCTCGGACGGGTACACCTCGTACGGCTGGAGCAACGGCACCGACAACGAGGGCAAGGGAGTGGGCCACTGCGGCACCTGGGGCGGCTACACCTGCGGTTCCGGGTACACCCAGCGCCTCTACTTCGAGTTCTCGCCGGCCAGCCTGGCGGGCAAGCAGGTCCTCGACGCCACCTTCCGCGCGACCGAGACCTGGTCGTTCACCTGTGACGCGCGCTGGGTCGACCTGGTCCGCACGAACAACATCTCCTCCTCCACGACCTGGTCTTCGCGCCCCGCGGAGCTGGACTGGATGGGCGACCGGTATGTCTCGGCCGGTCGCGGCACGGCGTGCAGCCCCTCGCAGCCGGCGGCGGCCATCGAGTTCAACGACAACCCGGAGGAGACCAACGAGAACCTCACCCCGACGGTCAAGGCCTTCGCCGAGGGCAAGTTCTCCCGGCTCACGCTGGAGCTGCGGGCCCACGACGAGTCCGACACCTCCGCCTGGAAGCGATTCCGGAACGACGCGGTCCTCGCGGTGAGCTACGTCGGCCTGCCGGACAAGCCCACCGGGGTCGGCCTGGTGACCGGTTCCGGAACGGTGTGCGAGAAGAGCGAGGGCGACCCCGCGATCATCTCCGACCCGACCCCGACGCTCTCCGCCATCGCGCAGACCAAGTCGGGCGGCGAGTCCGGTGCCCAGCTGCAGGTGTACTTCGACCTCGACGAGAAGAACTCGTCCGGCACCTGGGTGGACTCCACCGACGGCAACGGGTCCCTGCGCCCCACGTCCGGCTACGTCGGTGACAACACGAAACTGACGATGTCCTGGTCGACCCTGAAGGAGGGGACGCTGTACCGCTACCACGCCTGGACGTGGTCGTACTACGGCTCCAACCACCTGAGCAGCGCCGTCTCCGACGGCGACTGCTACTTCAAGGTCGACACGACCGCGCCCAAGGCCCCGCAGGTCACCCTCGGCGCCCCGTACACCGTGTGCACCACGAACGACTGCGCGGCGCACGGCGGACCGGGAGTCGCCGCGCCGCTGACCTTCAAGCCCGCCTCGGGCGACACGAACAACGTCGCCTACCAGTACAAGCTCTCCTCGGCCGCGGCCTGGTCCGCCGAGAAGGCGGGCTCGACCGTCTCGGTGTCCATCACCCCGGCCGCCTCCGGCACCCAGCGGGTGTACGTACGCGCCAAGGACACCGTGGGCCGCTGGGGCGCCCAGCAGGTGATCGACTTCCTGGTGGCCGCCGGTGAGGGCCCCGTGGGCCTCTGGCACTTCGGCGAGGCCTCCGGCGTCGCCGTGGACTCCGCCACGGCGCCCGGCACCACCCGCCACGACGCCACGCTCGGCGGCGACGCCGTCCGCGACGACCGGGGCCGGCGCGGTCTGATCACCCACGACAGCAACGGCGTGGAGCTGCCCAGCCCGGTGACCGACAAGGGTCTCGCCGTCAACGGCACCGGCTACGCGGCGACCTCGGGCCAGGTCCTGGAGACCCGGTCGTCCTACACCGTGGCCGCCTGGGTCCGGCTGGACAAGCCCGGCCGCAACTACACGGTGCTGAGCCAGAACGGCACCCACCGCAGCCCGTTCTACCTGGGCTACGAGGAAAAGCTCGGCGCCTGGACGTTCCGCGCCGTCAACGAGGACGCGCCCAAGGACGGGTCCTGGTCGTACCAGCGGGTCAGCTCCGCGCAGAGCCCCGCCTGGGGCACCTGGACCCACCTGGCCGGTGTCTACGACTCCACGGCCAAGGAGCTGCGGCTGTACGTGAACGGCACCCTGCAGGGCAGCGTGCCGTACACGACGGCATGGGCCGCGACGGGTCCGCTGCAGATCGGCCGCACCTGGTGGTCGGACGTGTACACGGACTACGTGCCCGGTTCGGTCGACGAGGTCGCCGTCTGGCAGCGCGCGGTGACGGGCGAGGAGATCGGCAAGGAGGCGGACCCGAAGATCTCCGAGGGCTTCGCCGCGGTCGAACTCGTGGCCGACTGGAGCGCCTCGCGCGGCAGCGGGACCACGATCGCCGACACCACCTCCGGCTACGGCAAGGCGCTCACCCTGAGCAACGCCACCCTGTCGGAGGACGCCATCGAGCTGAACGGGACGAACGGCTCCGCCACGGCGCCCGGCCCGCTGGTCGACGGCACCGGCTCCTTCACCGTGACCACGCTGGTCGGACTCGACTCGGCGAAGCTCGCCGCCAAGCAGGCTCCCTATCCGTACTACGGGCAGGTCCTCGGACAGCGCACCGCCGACGGCTCCGCCTGGGGCTTCTGGTTCGAGCTGACCAAGGTCGTCGAGGAGTTCAACCCGGAGACGCTGCAGGATGAGCGCAAGCCTTACGGCGTCTGGCACTTCGGCCGCCTGAAGGCGGACGGCGGAACCGAGTGGGTCACCTCCGAGGAGATGGCGGAGATGGACAGCCCGGTCCGGCTCACCGGCGTCTTCGACGCCCGGACCGGGACGATCTCGCTCTACCTCGGCCACAACCGGAACGGGTCGGCCAAGGAGTACAGCGCCACACTCGGCACCGGGGAGTTCGCCGTCGGCAAGGGCTACACCAACAGCACCTGGCAGCACTACCTGCCCGCCAGGGTGCACGAGGTCCGGCTCTGGGCCGGGGCGATGGCCGGCTCGGAGCAGATCGACCACCGCGTCGGCGACTGACATCACCAGCGCGGGCGGAGCCTCACCGGCTCCGCCCGCCGGTCGTTCGCGCGACCTCGCGGTGCCGGACAGTACCCGGCACCGCCGACCACGGACGCGAACGGCACGGCCCGGGGCGCATCGCCCCGGGCCGTGCCACGCCTCGTCGGGCAGCACCATGCCCGGGTCCGTCGTCCCATCCTTCATTCCGGTTATTTGGGGGCGGAATTCTCATGTCATTCGGAAGACAACACCCGACACCACGGGTGCGCGGCCGCCGGCGAGGGAACCGGCTGCTGCTCGGCTCGCTCTCCCTGGCACTGGTCGTGCCTCTGGGCCTGGCACCATCGGCCCTCGCGGCCGAGGGCCCCAAGGGCCTCGGCCGCAGCGATGTGCCCGATCCCCGGTCCAGCAAGGTCGCGCCTGTCACGGGGCAGGGCGCCAAGAAGGCCCGTGATCGGCGGGCCAAGGACGCCGAGGCCAACGCCCGGCAGACGGCAGAGGCCAAGACCGAGCGGCAGGCCCGCTGGCCCGGCGCCGGCAAGGCCACCCTGAAGCTCGCGGCCGCGCCCAAGTGGGCGGCTCCGGCCGCCGGTCCGCTCGCGCCGGCCCGCGCGGCCGCCGGGAACGCCGGGGACGTCCCGGTCGCCGTGACTCCGGCACCGGCCGGATCGGCCCTGTCGCCGCGCGCCTCGGGCCGGTCGGCTCCGCAGGCCCCGGCCGCCGGTGACGCCCATGTCACGGTGCTGGACCAGAAGGCGGCCGAGCGGGCGGGCATCACCGGTGTCCTGCTCACCGCCACCGCCGACACCGCGGGCCGCGCCGAACTCAGCGTCGACTACAGCGGATTCGCCGGCGCCGTCGGCGGCGGCTGGGCGCAGCGCCTGCGGCTGGTGCGGCTGCCCGGCTGTGCGCTCACCACGCCCGAGAAGGACGAGTGCCGGACGCAGACGCCGCTGCCCTCGCGCAACGACGTCAAGGGACAGTCCGTCTCCGCCGAGGTCACCCTGGGTGCCGGTGACGACGGCCTGAGCACCCAGCTGCTGTCCGCCGCCACCGGGAGCACCGCGGTGTTCGCCGTGGCCGCGACCGGCGGCGACGGCGCGTCCCCGGCAGGCACCGGCGACTACTCGGCGACCGAGCTGTCGGAGTCCTCCTCGTGGCAGGCGGGCGCCAGCTCCGGCGCCTTCACCTGGTCGTACGACTTCACCACACCGGCC
The DNA here is from genome assembly GCF_040681095.1 of Streptomyces sp. NPDC051909. Lineage (NCBI taxonomy): Bacteria > Bacillati > Actinomycetota > Actinomycetes > Kitasatosporales > Streptomycetaceae > Streptomyces > Streptomyces sp. NPDC051909. Next base: position 105,908 of record NZ_JBFAYA010000017.1, read on the forward strand.
CCGGCGGCCGGGCCCGCCCCGGAGCTGAAGCTCTCGTACGACTCCGGCAGCGTGGACGGCCGCACCGCGGGCACCAACAACCAGGGCACCACGGTCGGTGAGGGCTTCTCGATCACCGAGTCGTACATCGAGCGCTCCTACGGCCGCTGTGACGACGACGGCCACGCGGACGTCTTCGACAGCTGCTGGAAGTACGACAACGCCACCCTGATGCTCAACGGCAAGGCGTCCCGGCTGGTCAAGAACGGCAGCACGTGGCGGCTCCAGGGCGACGACGCGTCCAAGGTCACCCGCTCCACCGGTGCGGACAACGGCGACGACGACGGCGAGTACTGGACCGTGGTCACCGGCGACGGGTCCAAGTACGTCTTCGGCCTGAACAAGCTGAGCGGTGCCGGCACCGAGCGCACCGGCTCCACCTGGACCGTCCCGGTCTTCGGCGACGACTCCGGCGAGCCCGGCTACGACAAGGGCAGTTCCTTCGCCGACCGCTCCGTGACCCAGGCCTGGCGCTGGAACCTCGACTACGTCGAGGACACCCACGGCAACGCGGCCACGTACTGGTACGCCAAGGAGACGAACTACTACAAGAAGAACAAGGCGACCAAGGCGAGCGCCGACTACACGCGCGGCGGCTACCTGAAGGAGATCGACTACGGTCTCCGCAAGGACGCGCTGTTCACCGGCAAGCCCGACGCGAAGATCACCTTCGGGTACGCCGAGCGGTGCACGGCCACCGACTGCTCCTCGCTCACCAAGGACACCGCGAAGAACTGGCCCGACGTGCCGTTCACCGCGATCTGCTCGCAGGACGACACCGACTGCTACGCGACGGCGCCGTCGTTCTTCACCCGCAAGCGGCTCACCGCGGTCAACACCTACGTGTGGGACGCCGCGTCCACCACGCACCAGCCCGTCGACTCCTGGGCACTCACCCAGGAGTACCTCGACGGCGGTGACATCGGCGACTCCAGCGACCAGGTCCTCACTCTGAAGTCGCTGCGCCGCACCGGCAAGGCGGGCACGGACATCGCGCTGAACCCGCTGTCGTTCACCTATCAGATGCGGCCCAACCGGGTCGACGCCACCGACGACATCCTGCCCCTGACCCGCCCCCGCATCTCCACGATCACGACGGAGACCGGCGGCATCACCACCGTCACGCTGTCCGGCCCGGAGTGCGTCCGCAGCGAGGTGCTGGGCGCGGCCGAGGACACCAACACCCGCAACTGCTACCCGCAGTACTGGAACATCAACGGCGCCGCCGAGGCATCGGTCGACTGGTTCCACAAGTACCGGGTGACGGCGGTCAACCTGACCGACCCCGCCGGCCAGAACGACGGCGTCGAGCACGAGTACGTCTACGGCGGCGCCGCCTGGCGCTACAACGACGAGCCGCTGGCGCCGAAGGACGAGCGGACCTGGTCCGACTGGCGCGGCTACCGCGAGGTGACCGTCTACAACGGAGCCCGCGACACCACCCGCAGCAAGACCGTCACCCTCTTCATGCAGGGCATGGACGGCGACAAGAAGAAGGACGGCACCACCAAGTCCGTCTCCCTCGCCCCGCTGAGCACGCCGGATCTCGGCATCGCGCCGGTCACCGACAGCGAGCAGTACGCGGGCACGGCGCGGGAGACCGTCACCTACGACGGCGCCACGCCGATCAGCGCCTCGGTCAACGACCCGTGGTCGCAGGAGACGGCACGACAGACCGTGCCGGACGCGGCGGACCTGGTCGCCCGCTTCGTGGGCACCAGGAAGTCCACCGCGTACACCTATCTGACAGTGCCGAAGACCTGGCGCTCCACCGCCACCGCGACGACCTACGACGCGTACGGCATGGAGAGCACCAAGACGGAGTACGGCGACACCGCCAAGAGCGGTGACGAGACCTGCACCCGCACCTGGTACGCGCGCAACGACGCGGCCGGCATCACCAAGCTGGTGTCGCGCACCCGCAAGGTCGGCAAGGCGTGCTCCGTCGCGGACAGCAGCCTGGTCCTGCCCGCCACCACGGACACCCGCGGCGACGTCATCTCCGACACCGCCACCGTCTATGACAAGACGGGCGTCACCGGCTGGACCGCGTCCCAGACGCCGACCCTCGGCGAGGCGACCTGGCAGGGCCGGACCTCCGGCTACGCGGCCACCGCCGACACCAGCGGGAACCGCAACCCGACCGGCTGGCAGACCACCGAGAAGACCACCTACGACTCCCTCGGCCGCTCGCTGACCACCGAGGACGCCCTCGGCCAGACCTCCAGCACCGCCTACACCCCGACCGACGACGGCCCGGTCACCCGGACCGTCACCACGGACGCGGCCGGCCATCGGGAGGTCGCCCTCCTGGAGCCGCTGCGCGGGCAGCCGGTCACCAAGTACGACAAGAACCTGAAGAAGACGGAGATCACCTACGACGCCCTCGGGCGGATCACACAGGTCTGGCTGCCCAACCGCAGCCGCGCCGTGGGCTACTCCCCCAACAAGAAGTTCAGCTACGCGATCAGCAACACCAAGCCGTCCGCGGTGGGCACCTCCGTGCTCAAGGCCGACGGGGAGACGTACAGCACCCAGTACACGATCTACGACGCGCTGCTGCGCAAGCTGCAGACCCAGTCCGACACCCCGCAGGGCGGACGGCTGCTCACCGACACCCGCTACGACAGTCGCGGTCTGGCCTACGAGACCCACGTCGACATCTTCGACAGCACCACCGCACCCAACGGGACGTACACCCGGGCGGAGTACGGCGAGTCGCCGAAGCAGAGCAACGTCGTCTTCGACGGCGCCGAGCGCACCGTCAGCAACACGCTGTACACCTTCGGCGTCAAGAAGTGGTCCAAGGCGACCAGCTACACCGGTGACTCCACCGCCGTCACCGACGTGACCGGCGGCGTCGGCACCCGCAACATCACCGACGCCCTCGGCCGCACTGTCGAGTCCCGTGAGTACGCGGGTCCCGGCACCTCGGACAGCGGCTACGGCGGCAGCCTCGGCGCCGGCTACAGCTCGGTGCGGACCAGCTACGCCCCGGACGGCAAGAAGACCTCGGTCACCGGCCCGGACGGCGCGAAGTGGTCTTACGGGTACGACCTGTTCGGCCGCGAGAAGACCGTCTCGGACCCCGACAAGGGCACGTCGTCGAACGACTACGACGCCCTCGACCGGGTGGAGAAGACGACCGACTCGCGAGGCAAGTCGATCATCACCGAGTACGACAAGCTGGGCCGGGTCACCGGCACCTGGGCCGGCTCGAAGACCGACGCCAACCAGCTGACCGCCCGTACCTACGACTTCCTGCTCAAGGGCAAGCCGTACACCACCACCCGCTACGTGGGCGGCAAGACCGGCAAGGCCTACACCAGCACGGTCACGGCGTACGACGACAACATGTCGGCCACCGCGACCAAGGTGGAGCTGCCCGCCGACGACCCGCTGGTCAAGGCCGGGGTCCCGTCGGTGATCGAGTTCGATACCCAGTACCGGCTCGACGGCACGATCAAGAACTCCACCGAACCGGGCCTCGGCGGCCTGGCCAAGGAGATCGTCGACTACGACTACACCGACACCGGACAGGTCACCAAGATCACCGGTGCCACCGGCTACCTGCTGGACGCGGACTACGCGCCGACCGGCGAGGCACAGCAGTACGTCCTCGGCACGGCGAACACCGAGACCACGAAGAAGATCTACCTCACCAACACCTACGAGGAGGGCACCGGAAGGCTGACCCGCAGCCATGTCACGGACCAGACGCACCCGTACATGCTGCAGGACCTCAACTTCGCCTACGACCCGGCCGGCAACGTCACCTCGGCCACCGACCCGGCCCTCATCGGTGGCCAGGGCCAGGCCGAGACCCAGTGCTTCAGCTACGACGGCCACCGCCGGCTGACCGAGGCCTGGACCCCCGCCTCGCAGAAGTGCGCGGACCCGCGCGACGCGAGCAGCCTGTCGGGCCCGGCCCCGTACTGGAACGGCTACACCTACAACACCGCCGGCCAGCGGACGTCGGAGGCCCGGCACACCGCCAACGGCACCGCGACCGACACCTACTGCTACACGTCGGGCGCCCAGCCGCACACCCTGGCCGGCATCAGCACCAACGGCGACTGCGCGGCACCGCAGCGGACCTACACCTACGACTCGTCCGGCAACACCCGCAGCCGTCCCGGCGACCAGGGACAGCAGGACCTCATCTGGTCCGCGGAGGGCAAGCTCAGCAGGCTCACCGAGGGCACGCAGGGCACGGACTACGTCTACGACCCCGACGGCGCCCTGATGATCAAGCAGGCCGCCAACGGCGAACGAATCCTGTACGCCGGCAACACCGAGCTGCACCTGCGCGCGAACGGCACCACCTGGGCACAGCGCAGCTACCGGTCGGGCAACCTCACCGTCGCGGTCCGCACCAACCAGACCGGGACGAACAAGCTGTACTACCTGGCGGCGGACCACCACGGCACGCAGAGCCTGGCCATCACCTCGGACGCCGCCCAGACGTTCAGCAAGCGGTACACCACGCCGTTCGGCGACAAGCGCGGCGGCGCCGTGGGCTCCTGGCCCACGGACAAGAGATTCCTCGGCAAGACCGCGGACGACGACACCGGACTGACGCACGTCAACGCCCGCGAGTACGACCCGGGCATCGGTCAGTTCCTCAGCGTCGACCCGGACTTCAACGCGAGCCGGCAGCAGTCGCTCAACGGCTACGCCTACGCCGGCAACAACCCGGCGACGCTGTCGGACGGCACCGGCCTGGCGGTGCCCGAGTGCATGCAGCCGAGCAAGTACGGCATCACCTGCCGCGGTGGCATCCCGGTCTCCAGCGGCTCCGGCAGCGGATCCGGTGGCAGCGGTGGTGGAGGCGGCGGCGGCTCCGGTGGCGGCGGTGGCGGTGGCGGCACCGCGGGCACCGGCAACACCACGCCGTCCTATGTCTCGGGCGCGACCATCTACCAGGGAAGCACCGGCTACACGTCCGGCTACCTGATGGAGATGTACACCATCCGCCAGGACTACAAGGCCGCTGACGCCGCGATCCGGGAAAACGGGCTGCGTCTGGTCAACGCGGGCGGCGACGCGTCGGCCATCGCGCAGGAAGCCGTCATCGCGCGCAACCTCAACCGGTTCAACGCCCGTGGACCGATCGAGCAGCTCGCCTTCCCCGTCGTCCGACGGTTCACCGGGACGGTCGACTTCCCGACCTACGAACAGCTGAGAGAAGGCTCGCAGCGAGCCACGGCCACACCCAAGACGGACATGGGCATCATCGATTCCGCGGCGAAGACCAATCCGACCGCCGACAGGCTGGCCCGCGGAGCGCGCATCGCCGGACGCGGACTGATCGGGCTCGAGGTCGGGGTCGGCGTCTACAACGTCGCCACCGCCCCCGAGGGCGAGAAGGTCCAGACGGCCGCTCGTGAGACCGGCGGCATCGTCGGCGGCCTCGCGGGCGCCCAGGTCGGCGCGATGTACGGAGCCAGCATCGGCACCCTGTGCGGCGGACCGGTCGGTACCGCGGTCGGCGGTATCGTCGGCGGCGTCGTCGGCGGCGTGATCGGAAGCGGCGTCGGCCGGAAGATCGGCGACTTCCTGGGAGGTCTGTTCTAGCTGTGGCGCAGCAGTCACAGGAGTCCGTGGTGTCCGTCCTCGTGACGGACACCACGGGTGTCTCCTTCGCAGAGATACGCGCCGGTGAACTGCACCGGCTGCACGCCGTGCCCGGCGAGATGCGCAAGGCAGTCGGCACCACCCGCCGGGCGGTGCGCCACCGGCGCGGGCTCACCCTGCTCTCCCGGGTCCCGGAGCGGAAGGTCCCGGTCCTGAACGGGCCCGGCGACGCCTCCGCTGCGCTCCCGGCACCGGAGCTGCCCCGGCAGAGGAACGAGGTCACCGTCAGCGGAGTGACCGCCGGGGGAACGGTCCTCGCCTTCGGGGACTGGAACACCGACAGGCTCTCCCCCGACCTGTACGCCCTGCCCTGGGGCGCCGACGCCTGGCAGCACATCGAGGTGCCGGAGGACTTCGCCCTGGCCCACCTGGCCGGCTCCGACGGTGACATCGCCCACGTCGTGGGCGGCGTCGGCAGGGCACCCGCGGTGCTGCTCGCCGACCGGCGGCCCGCCCTGTTCGCCGTGGACACCGCCCGCGGCACCGTCACCGAACTGCCCCTCCCAGTGGCCGGCCCGGCCCGCCGCCGGTGGGACCGATGGCGCCTGTCGGGCATCGACCCCGCCGTGGGCAAGTTCGAGGACGCGGCGTACCACGACGACGTGCTCGTGGCGTCCGCCTCGTACGGCGAGTACTTCGAGTACGAGGTCCTGCACGCGGTGGACCGTGCCCGCGGCACCTGGTCCACGGTCCAGCTCCGCAACGGCGAATGCGCCCGCGCGCAGTACGTGGACGCCCGCCGCACCGCGTACACCGTCACCAGTTTCGGCAACCTGTGGATCTCGCAGGCGGGCGGCCCCTGGCAGCGCACACCGCTCCGCAAGCGGCTGGCGGAAGTCACCGGCGTGTCCACCCGGGGGTTCGCGGCGGGCCCGGCCGCCTTCGTCGACGGCCGGCTGCTCATCGACGCCGACGGGGCCGTCGTGGCCTGCGAACCGGACGGCACCCGTCCGCGCGTTCTGCACTGGTACGACGAGGACACCGACATCCTCGCCTTCGTCGAACCACCCGCCGGAACCGTCGGCGCCGCCTGACCACCACCCCGCCATTGGCCGAGGCCCCCTCGTACCGGTTCCGGTACGAGGGGGCCTCGGTCGGCTCCGGCTCCGTGGTCTCCGTCCCGGTCACCCGCCCGGCATCATCGCGCCTCCCTTGAGGCGTTCCATGTCCGAGGGGCGGACCTTGATGGCGAGGATGGAGATGATCGCGGCGAGGATGGCGAAGGCCGCGGCGACGACGAAGCCGGAGGTGACGCCGCTGGTCAGGACCTGGTCGGCCCAGGGTTTGGGCAGCTGCTGGGTCTTGGCGAACTGGGCCTTCTCCAGGGGGCCGGCCTGGGCGAGGAAGGCGGGGACCTGGACGTCGGCCTCGTTGCGGCTGGCGGTGCCGAAGACGGTCACCAGGATGGAGAGGCCGAGGGAGCCACCGACCTGCTGGGTGGCGTTGAGGAGGCCGGAGCCTGCGCCGGCCTCGGACGGCTCGACCCCCGAGAGAGCCATCAGGGTCAGCGAGACGAACATCATGCCCATGCCCGCGCTGAGAATCAGCATCGGGCCGAGGATGCTGCCGGCGTAGGTGGAGTGGACGTCGACCTGGCTCATCCAGGACATGCCCGCCGCCAGGCACAGCGAGCCGATCACCATGAAGGGCTTCGGGCCGAACCTGGGCAGGGTCTGGGAGGTCACCCCGGCCAGGACCGCGATCACGGCGCTGACCGGCAGGAAGGCGAGGCCCGTGCGCAGCGGGCTGAACTCCAGGACGCCCTGCACGAAGAGGGTCAGGAAGAAGAACATCCCGAAGATCGACGCCGCCAGACAGAGCATGATCCCGTACGTACCGGCCCGGTTGCGGTCCGCGAACATGTGCAGCGGGGTGATCGGCTGCCGAGAACGCCGCTCGATCAGGATGAACGAGACGAGCAGGACGACCGCGGCGGCGAACGAGGCCACCGTGACCGGGTCCCGCCAGCCCTCCTGCGCCGCGCGGATGAACCCGTAGACCAGGGCCACCATGCCGAGCGTCGAGGTGAGCGCGCCGAGCAGGTCGAAGTGGCCGGGGTGCCGCTCGGACTCCTTGACGTGCCGCGGGGTGAGGAAGGCGATGACGACCGCGATCGGCACGTTGACGAAGAACACCCAGCGCCAGTCGAGCCATTCGACCAGGATCCCGCCGGCGAGCAGACCGATCGCGCCTCCACCGGCCGAGACTCCCGCGAACACGCCGAAGGCCCTGTTGCGTTCGGGGCCCTCGTCGAAGGTGGTCGTGATCAGTGACAGCGAGGTCGGGGACGCGATCGCGCCGCCGACGCCCTGCAGCGCGCGGGCCGCGAGCAACTGCCAGGACTCCTGGGCGAATCCGCCGAGCAGCGAGGCCAGGCCGAAGAGCAGCACGCCGAAGATGAAGACCCGGCGGCGGCCGAGGATGTCACCGGCACGCCCGCCGAGCAGCAGCAGACCGCCGAAGGTCAGGGTGTAGGCGTTGACCACCCACGAAAGGCTCGTCGTGGAGAAGTCGAGCGCACTCTGGATGTGCGGGAGCGCGATGTTCACGATGGTGATGTCGAGCACCACCATCAGCTGACACGAGGCGATCACGAACAGGGCGATGCCCTTGCCGTCGTCTCCCGACTTCTTCGGGGCCGCGGTCTGCTGCGGGGTGGTCGGCTTGGGTGTAGTCATGGCGCATCGCGCCCTCACCTGAGGGAGCCGTGGGCCGGTCAGTCCACCTTTCGACACTAAGCCCCGCCTCCGGGACCGACCAGTTGATCAAGGGCCGCTGATCGAGGGCCGCCGACCAGGGGCCGCTGGTCAGGAGCCGGTTCTTGACGGCTCCTTGGCGAACGCCCGCAGTTCCGCCGCCAGCCGCTCCGGCTGGTCCTCGGCGATCAGCGTGCGCGCGTCCGCGATCTCCACGTACCGGCCGCGCGGCAGCAGCGCGGCGAGGCGCCGCCCGTGCTCGGGCGGCATCATCAGGTCGTCGGCGGCCCAGATCACCAGTGCCGGGCGGTCGAACGAGCGCAGGCCCTCGGCCGCCCGCAGCAGTTCGTCCTTCCGTACGGCCAGGTTGTAGCGGCGGAAGTCGTGCCGGACGGCCGGGTCGGTGCGCAGCGGGCGCAGCCAGCCGTCGACGATCGCGTCCGGTACGGGGCGCCGGGTCAGGGCGCCGAAGCCGACGGGGAGGCGGCGCAGGGGCTTGAGGCCGAGGATCCGGGCGAGGAGCGAGACGCCGCCGGGGATGCGGCAGGCGAGCGCGATCAGCTTGCCGGGCACGCCCGGCGGGTAGTTGTCGAAGGCCTCGCAGGAGATCAGGACGAGCCGGGCGAGGCGGGCGGGGTGGCGGACGGCGACGGTCTGCGCCCGGCCGCAGTCGCTCTCGACGAGGGTGACCTCGTGCAGGTCGAGCCGGTCGAGGAGTTCGGCGATCAGGTCGACGACGCTGTCGGGCGAGAGAGGTACGCCGGGTCGCAGCGGGACGCGGTGCGAGCCGTACGGGAGCGTGGGCGCCACCACCCGGTGGTCCGGGGCGAGTTGCGCGATCACCGCGCGCCAGACGGTGGCGTCGTGGACCAGTCCGTGGAGCAGGACGACCACGGGCCCGGGGCCGCCGGTGTCCTCGTACTCCACGATTCCCGCGGCCAGTTCGATCTGCGGCATGACCGATCTCCCCCTGCTCGCCTGCTCGCCGTCGACACACGGTGTCAGTCCACGACCGCGAAGCCGTCCACTTCCACCAGGGCCTGATCGTCCCACAGGCGTACGACACCGATCACGGCCATCGCCGGATAGTCCCGGCCCGCCAACCGGTGCCAGATGCGGCCGAGTTCGGACGCGTGGTGGCGGTAGTCGGCGACGTCCGTGGCGTACACCGTGACCCGGGCCAGGTCGGCGGGCGAGCCGCCGGCGTGGCGCAGTGCCGTGAGGAGGTTGGTGAGCGCGATCTCGAACTGCTCGGGCAGCGTCTCCCCCGTCACCTTGCCGTCCCGGTCGAGGCTGGTCTGGCCGGCCAGGAAGACGAGGCGGGTGCCGGTGGCGGTGACCGCGTGGCTGAAGCCGGTGGGCGGGGAGAGATCGGCGGGGTTGTGGCGGTGCAGACTCATGAGGTGCCTCCTCCGGTCGGGACGGAGACCGGAACGAAGCCCGGAACGGAGCCCGGAACACGGGCCGCGGGGCTCTCCTCCGCGCTCGCCGCCCGGTACAGCTCCTTCGCGATGATGGTGCGCTGCACCTCCGTGGCGCCCTCGTAGATGCGGGGGGCGCGGACCTCGCGGTAGAGGTGTTCGAGCAGGTGGCCGCGTTGCAGGGCGCGGGCGCCGTGCAGTTGGACGGCGGCGTCGACGACGTACTGCGCGGTCTCGGTCGCGAGCAGCTTCGCCATGGCGGCGCGGCGCGGGACGTCCGGGTCGCCGTTGTCGTACGCCTCGGCCGCCGCGTACACCAGGAGCCGCGCGGCCTCGGTGCGGGTGGCCATCTCGGCGACCTGGTGGGCGACGCTCTGGAGGTCGGCGAGGACGCCGCCGAAGGCGCGGCGGGCGGCGGTGTGGGCGAGGGTCGCGTCGAGGGCGGCCTGGGCCATGCCGACGGCGAAGGCGCCGACGCTCGGCCGGAACAGGTTGAGGGTGTGCATCGCGACCCGGAAGCCCTGCCCCGGCTCCCCGAGGACGTCCTCGGGCCCGACCCGTACCCCGTCGAAGACCAGGCTGCCGAGCGCGTGCGGGGCGAGCATGTCGAGCGCCTCGCCGCCGAGGCCGGGCCGGTCGCCGGGGACGAGGAAGGCGGTGACGCCGCGGGCGCCGCGCGGTTCGTCGCCCGTTCGGGCGAACACCGTCACGACGTCCGCCTCCGGCGCGTTCGAGATCCAGCGCTTCTCGCCGTAGAGGCGCCAGCCGCCCGCCTCCGGGTCCGGTACGGCCTCCAGGGCGAGCGCGGCGGCGTCGGAGCCCGCGCCGGGCTCGGAGAGGGCGAAGGCCGCGACGGCGCGCCCGGCGACGACCTCGGGCAGCCGGCGGGCGCGCTGCGCGTCCGTGCCGAAGGCGGCGATCGGGTGGGCTCCGAGGCCCTGGAGGGCGAGCGCGGTCTCGGCCTCCGTGCACTCACGGGCAAGCGACTCGCGCATCAGGCACAGGTCGAGCGCGCCCGAGTCGAAGAGCCGGGCGATCAGTCCGTGGGCGCCGAGCGCGGCGACGAGGGGGCGGTTGACACGGCCCGGCTCGCCCTTCTCGGCGACCGGACGCAGCTGCTCGGCGGCGAGCGCGCGCAGCTCGGCACACCAGGTGGACTGTTCGGGATCGAGCGAGAATGCGGCCATGGGGGCCTCTCCATATCGCGAACCGTTGACTGTCGTCACCATCACGATACGCTCGTGGAGCGGCGGTCGACCCCGGTCGGCTGTCCGCCGCACCGCCCGGCACCACGAAACGGCACCCTCCGACGATCCCACCGACAGGGGGACGGACGCATGGAGCTGACGCCCTCGGCGCACCTGGACACCTTCGCCCGCGATCATCTGCCGCCCCCGGAGCAGTGGCCGCGCCTCCTCTTCGAGCTGCCCTCCCTCGCGTACCCCGACCGCCTCAACTGCGGGACCGAGCTCCTCGACCGCACGGTGGAACGGTTCGGCGCCGAGCGCGAGGTGTTCCGGGACGGCGAGGGCGGGGTGTGGACGTACGGGCAGCTGCGCGAGCGGGTGGACCGGATCGCCCATGTCCTCACCGACGACCTCGGGGTCCGCCCCGGCAACCGGGTGCTCCTGCGCGGCCCCACCACCCCCTGGCTCGCCGCCTGCTGGCTCGCGGTGATGAAGGCGGGCGCGATAGCCGTCACGGTGCTCGCCCAGCAGCGCGCCCGCGAGCTGGCCGTGATGTGCGAGATGGCCCGCTGCAGCCACGCGCTGTGCGACGTCCGGGCGATCGACGAGCTGGTGAAGGCCGAGGTGCCGGGGCTTCGGGTCACCCCGTTCGGCGGGGACGACCCCGACGACCTGCTGAGCCTCGCCATCGGCAAGCCCGACCGGTACGAGGCGGTGGACACCGCCGCCGACGACGTGGCGCTGATCGCCTTCACCTCCGGCACCACCGGGCGCCCCAAGGGCTGCATGCACTTCCACCGGGACGTGCTCGCCACCGCCGACACCTTCTCCGCGCACGTCCTGCGCCCGGAGCCGGACGACGTCTTCGCCGGCTCCCCGCCGCTCGGCTTCACCTTCGGCCTGGGCGGGCTCGTCGTCTTCCCCCTGCGGGCCGGGGCGTGCGCGGTCCTCCTCGAACAGGCCGGGCCGCAACAGCTCCTCGCCGCGATCGGCCGGCACCGGGTCTCGGTCCTCTTCACCGCGCCCACCGCCTACCGCGTGATGCTGGACGAGCTCGGCACACCCGGCCACGGGCCCGCCGACGCGACGGGCGCGGGAACGGGCGCGGGAACGGGCGCGGGAACGGGCGAGGGCCCCGACCTGAGCTCGCTGCGCCGCTGCGTGTCCGCCGGCGAGAACCTGCCGGCCGGGACCTGGGAGGCCTGGCGGGAGCGGACCGGTCTGAAGCTGATCAACGGCATCGGCGCGACCGAACTCCTCCACATCTTCATCTCCGCCGCCGACGGCGCGATCCGCCCCGGCACCACCGGCCGGCCCGTCCCCGGCTGGCAGGCCCGGGTCGTCGGCCAGGACGGGCGCGAGCTGCCGGACGGCGAGGAGGGGCTGCTCGCGGTGCGCGGCCCGGTCGGCTGCCGCTATCTGGCCGATCCGCGCCAGACCGAGTACGTGCGCGACGGCTGGAACGTCACGGGCGACACGTACGTCCGCGAACCCGACGGCTACTTCCGCTACGTCTCGCGCGCCGACGACATGATCATCTCGGCCGGCTACAACATCGCGGGACCCCAGGTCGAGGAGGCGCTGCTCGCCCATCCCGACGTGGTCGAGACGGCGGTGGTCGGCCGGCCCGACGAGGTGCGCGGGCAGGTGGTCGTGGCCTACACGGTGGTACGGGACGGGGTGCCGCGCGACAGCTCGACGGCGGCGGCGCTGCGCGCCTTCGTCCGGGCCCGGCTCGCCCCGTACAAGTCGCCCCGCGAGATCGTCTTCCTGGACGCCCTGCCGCGCACCGCGACGGGCAAACTGCAGCGCTTCCGGCTCCGGGACGACGAGGCCGGATCCGGACCCCTAAAGTGATCACGTGGCCGAGCAGCACACCCCCCGATCCCTGATCGTCTCGCTCTACGGCGCGTACGGCCGGGCGCCGGACGGCGCGCCGCTCGCGGTGGCGGAGCTGATCAGGCTGCTCGGCGCGCTCGGCGTCGACGCGCCGAGCGTGCGCTCCTCGGTGTCCCGGCTCAAGCGGCGCGGGCTGCTGCTGCCGCGCCGGACGGCGGAGGGCGCCGCCGGCTACGCCCTCTCGGACGACGCCCGGATGCTGCTGGACGACGGCGACCGCCGGATCTACGCCCGCGACGAGCCGCGTCTGTCCGACGGCTGGGTCCTGGCCGTGTTCTCGGTCCCCGAGGCCGAGCGGCACAAGCGGCATCTGCTGCGCTCGCGCCTGGCGCGCCTCGGCTTCGGGACGGCCGCGCCGGGCGTGTGGATCGCGCCGGCCCGGCTGCACGAGGAGACCCGGCACACCCTGGAGCGGCTCGACCTCGCCCCGTACGTGGAGCTGTTCCGCGGCGACCACCTGGGCTTCGCCGCGACGGCGGAGGCGGTGTCCCGCTGGTGGGACCTGCCGTCCATCGCCAAACTGCACGAGGAGTTCCTGGACGTCCACGAGCCGGTGCTCCGGGCCGGGCCGCCGGCCACGCCGGAGGACGCCTACCGGGCGTATCTGCTCGCCCTCGACTCCTGGCGCCGGCTGCCGTACGCCGACCCGGTCCTTCCGCTGGAACTCCTCCCCGAGAACTGGCCGGGCACCCGCTCGGCGCAGGTCTTCCTCGCCCTGCACGAACTGCTCCACGCGCGGGGCGCGGAGTTCGTGCGACCTTCCGGGCCGGGCGCCCGTCCCCAGGGGGCATGAGCGCCCACACGCCCTAGCCGGCCCCGGCAAGGCGGCTGAAGCCCGCCTCGTGTGTGTGGAGGGTGAGCGTGGCCTCGGGCCCGCCCAGCATCTCCGCCTTCGCGCGGAGCCCGGCCACGGCCGCCGGGCTCGGCCGGCCGTACAGGTCGATGGTGCGCAGCCGGAGGTGCGCGCCGAGCGCGCGGAACTTCGGCCCGCCGAGTTCCAGGTGGAGTTCCAGGGACGCCGAGTCGGGATGGACGGCCACCACGGTCATCGTGGCGGCCGGCTCGTCGAGGTAGAAGTGGTACGCGAGCAGCCTCGGCTCGCGCTCCTCGACGAAGGCCGCCAGGTCGCGCATCCCGGCGCGCAGCTCGTCGAGGCCGCCCGGGCGGACGTCCGAGCGGTCGACGTAGTAGAGCGGCTCGGTCATGCCGTCCGCCTCAGCCCTTGTACTCGGCGATCTGGAGCAGGTTGCCGCAGGTGTCGTCGAGGATCGCGGTCGTGACCGGGCCCATGTCGACCGGTTCCTGGGTGAAGCGGACGCCCAGCGCGCTCAGCCGCGCGAACTCGGCGTGCACGTCGTCGACGGCGAAGGAGTTCACCGGGATGCCGTCGGCGGCGAGCGCGTCCTGGTAGGCCTTGGCGGCGGGGTGCTGGTTGGGCTCCAGGACCAGTTCGACGCCGTCGGGGTCCTCGGGCGAGACGACGGTGAGCCAGCTGTGCTCGCCGAGCGGGACCTCGGTCTTCTTCACGAAGCCGAGCACCTCGGTGTAGAAGCGCAGGGCCTTGTCCTGCTCGTCGACGAAGACGCTGGTGAGGTTGATCCTCATGGGGTGCTCTCCGGGGTGTGGGGTGCGAGCCACCGCGTGACGATGCTCTTGAGCGGCTCGGTGTTCAGGTCGTGGAACTTGTAGCGGCCCTCGCGCCGGGTGGTGACCAGTCCGGCGGCCTCAAGCACGGCGAGGTGCTGGCTGATCCCCTGCCGGGAGATGCCCAGGCCGTGCCGGGTCGCGAGGCGCGCGCAGATCTCGAAGAGGGACTGTCCGTCCCGCTCCGCCAGCTCGTCGAGGACGATCCGGCGGGTGGGGTCGGCCAGCGCCTTGAAGAGTTCGTCGTCATCGTCCGCCACGACTCCACGATAGGCAAGCACCGACTTGCCTATCAAGTCGATCACCACCCCGCCGAGCGAACCTCAGAGGTCCTTCCGGCCCGTCGGCGGGCGGCGGCTGCCCGCCCGGTACGGCGCGGGCCACGGCGCCGCCGGGCCCTCGTAGCCCTGTTCGGCGGCGGCGTGCAGGGTCCAGTGCGGGTCGTAGAGGTGGGGGCGGGCGAGGGCGCAGAGGTCGGCGCGCCCGGCGAGGAGGAGGGAGTTCACGTCGTCCCAGGAGGAGATCGCGCCGACCGCGATGACCGGGACGCCGAGGGCGGTACGGATCCGGTCGGCGTACGGCGTCTGGTACGAGCGCCCGAACTCGGGGCGCTCCTCGGGGACCACCTGGCCGGTGGAGACGTCCAGGGCGGCGGCACCGTGCGCGGCGAAGGCGCGGGCGATCTCGACGGCGTCCTCGGCGGTGGTGCCGCCCTCGGCCCAGTCGGTGGCGGAGATCCGGACGGTGAGCGGGCGGTCGGCCGGCCAGGCGCCCCGTACCGCGTCGAAGACTTCGAGGGGGAAGCGCAGCCGGCCGGCCAGATCGCCGCCGTAGGCGTCGGTGCGGTGGTTGGTGAGCGGGGAGAGGAAGCCGGAGAGCAGGTAGCCGTGGGCGCAGTGCAGTTCGAGCAGGTCGAAGCCGGCCCGGGCGGCCCGGTGGGCGGCCGCGACGAACTGCTCCCGTACGGCGGCGAGTCCGGCCCGGTCGAGGGTCTGCGGGGTCTGGTTGACGCCGGGGCGGTACGGGAGCGGGGAGGCGGCGACCAGGGGCCAGTTGCCGTCCGGCAGCGGCTGGTCGATGCCCTCCCACATCCGGCGGGTGGAGCCCTTGCGGCCGGAGTGGCCGAGCTGGACGCCGATGGCGGTGCCGGGGGCCTGCGCGTGCACGAAGGAGGTGATCCGGGCCCAGGCCGCGGCCTGTTCGTCGGTCCACAGGCCGGTGCAGCCGGGGGTGATCCGGCCCCGCTCGCTCACGCAGACCATCTCGGTCATGACCAGGCCGGCGCCGCCGAGGGCGCGGGCGCCGAGGTGGACGAGGTGGAAGTCGCCGGGGACGCCGTCCTCGGCGACGTACAGGTCCATGGGCGAGACGACGACCCGGTTGCGCAGGGTCAGGCCGCCGAGCCGGAAGGGGGTGAACATGGGCGGGGTGCCGGGCGGGCAGCCGAACTCGGTCTCGACGGCGGCGGTGAAGGCGGGGTCGCGCAGCCGCAGGTTGTCGTGGGTGACCCGGCGGCTGCGGGTGAGCAGGTTGAACGCGAACTGGCGGGGCGGCCGGTCGAGTTGACCGGCGATCTCCTCGAACCAGCGCAGGCTCGCCGCGGCGGCCCGCTGGGTGGACTCGACGACCGGGCGGCGCTCGGCCTCGTACGCCTCCAGCGCGTCCGTGAGGACGGGCTGCCGGTCGACGGCGGCGGCGAGGGCGACGGCGTCCTCGACGGCGAGCTTGGTGCCGGAGCCGATGGAGAAGTGCGCGGTGTGGGCGGCGTCGCCGAGGAGGACCGTGTTGCCGTGCGACCAGCGGGCGTTGACGACGGTACGGAAGGCGGTCCAGGCGGACTTGTTGGAGCGCAGCGCGCGCCCGTGCAGGGCCTCGGCGAAGATCTTGGCGCAGATGGCGGCGGACTCGGTCTCGTCGACGGCGTCGAAGCCGGCGGCTCGCCAGACCTCCTCGCGCATCTCGACGATGACGGTGGAGGAGTCGGCGGAATAGGGGTAGGCGTGGAGCTGCATCACGCCGTGCTCGGTCTCGGCGATCTCGAAGCGGAAGGCGTCGAGGGCGAAGTCTGCGGCGAGCCAGATGTAGCGGCAGCGGTGGGTGGTGAGGGTGGGCCGGAAGACCTCCGCGTGCGCCTCGCGGGTGCGGCTGTGCACGCCGTCGGCGGCGACGACCAGGTCGTACGAGGCGGCGAGTTCGGCTGCGGGCGGGGCCTCGGTGCGGAAGCGGAGCCGTACGCCGAGCTCGGCGCAGCGGGCGTGCAGCAGCTCCAGGAGGCGGCGGCGGCCGAGGGCGGCGAAGCCGTGGCCGGTGGAGGTGAGCAGCCGGCCGCGGTGGACGACGTGGACGTCGTCCCAGTGGACGAGCTCGCGGCGCAGTTCGGCGTGCACGGCGGGGTCGGCGCCCTCGATGCCGCCGAGGGTCTCATCGGAGAGGACCACGCCGAAGCCGAAGGTGTCGTCGGGGGCGTTGCGCTCCCAGACGGTCACCTCGCGGGCGGGGTCGCCGCACTTGAGCAGCGCGGCGGCGTAGAGGCCGCCGGGGCCGCCGCCGATGACGGCGACCCGCAGGAACGGCCGCACGGTCACCGCCCCCGCCACTTCGCGGGGCGTTTCTCGGTGAAGGCGGCGTGGAACTCGGCGTAGTCCTCGCCGTGCATGAGCAGGGCCTGGGTGGCGGCGTCCATCTCGACGGAGGCGGCGAGCGGCATGTCGAGCTCGGCGGTGAGCAGGGCCTTGGTCTGGGCGTGGGCGAGGGCGGGCCCCTCGGCGAGGCGGCGCGCGAGCAGCGCTGCGCGCTGGTCGGCGGCGCTCTCCTCGGTGAGCTCGCTGACCAGGCCGATGCGCTCGGCCTCGGCGGCGCCGACGGGGTCGCCGAGCATGAGGAGGCGGGTGGCGTGGCCGAGGCCGACGACCCGGGGCAGGAGGTAGGCGGCGCCCATGTCGCCGCCGGAGAGCCCGACCCGGGTGAAGAGGAAGGCGAAGCGGGCGGTGGGGTCGGCCACCCGGAAGTCGGCGGCGAGGGCGAGCACGGCCCCGGCGCCGGCGGCGACGCCGTGGACGGCGGCGATCACCGGGAAGGGGCACTCGCGCAGCGCGCGGACGGTCTGCCCGGTCATCCGGTTGAAGTCGAGGAGCTGGGCGGTGTCCATGGAGAGGGTGGCGCCGATGATCTCGTCGACGTCGCCGCCGGAGCAGAAGCCGCGCCCCTCGCCGCCGAGGACGAGGGCGCGGACGGCGCGCTCCCGGGAGAGTTCGGCGAGCAGGTCGCGCAGGTCGGCGTAGGCGCCGAAGGTGAGCGCGTTCAGCTTCTCGGGGCGGGCGAGGGTGATCGTGGCGACCCCGTCGTCGACGGTCAGGCGCAGGTGCCGCCAGCGTTCGGTGCGGGTCGCGGAGCCGGTGAAGGGGCTCATTCGGGAGGACCTCCCTGTTGTGTGCACGTACCGGTACGGCATCACCTCCAGGAGGGTATCACTCAAGCGTGACTGTCGTCACGAGTACGCGATAAGGCGCCGAGTCGGCTTCGGCGAAGGCGACCCGGCTTCGGCGAAGGTCTCGGGACGTTGGTCCGCATCGAAGCGGGCAGACCGCCTCTGTCTCCAGATTTTCGACTCCGTAAGGTTGAAAGCAGGACGTCACCGCCCGCTTCCCCCACTCCCCACTCCCCCCACACAAGCCGTCCGAACGGAACCCCCCGTGCCCGAAGTGTCCGAGCTCTCCTGGCGGGTGCGGCTGCCGCACACCACGGCCGCCGTGCCCATCGCCCGCGCCCTTGTCCGCACCGCCCTCACCGCCATCGAGGGTCCCGAGCAGGCCGCCGCCGACAGCGACACGGCCGAGCTGCTGACCGCCGAGCTGGTCGCCAACGCCGTCGAGCACACCCCCGGCGACGAGCCGATCGAGCTGGTCGTCGAGCTGCTTCCGACCCCGGGCGGGTGTCAGATCGAGGTCCACGACGGCGGCCCGGCCGCGCCCGGCGACCTGATCTGCCCCGATCCGGCCGTGCCGGTCGACCCATGGCAGGAGCACGGCCGCGGGCTGCTGCTGATCCGCGCGCTGAGCAGCGACTGCGGACACCGCCCCACCGCGCACGGCAAGGCGGTCTGGTTCACACTCCCGGCGGTGCCGACGCAGCGCCGACCGTCGGACTAGCGGGTGAGGTCGCGGGGACCGGCACCCTGGAGGCGGGCGATCTCCCAGGGGTCGTGCGCCGCGGCCCCGGTGTGGCCGGGCGCGCCCTAGGCGACGGGGTCGCCCATCGTCGCGACCATGACGGCCTTGATGGTGTGCATCCGGTTCTCGGCCTCGTCGAAGACGACCGAGTGCGCCGACTCGAAGACCTCGTCGGAGACCTCCAGCTCGGTCAGTCCGTGGCGGGCGTGGATGTCCCGGCCGACGGCGGTGCCGAGGTCGTGGAAGGCCGGCAGGCAGTGCAGGAACCTGACGTCCGGGTTTCCGGTGGCGCGCAGCACGTCCATGGTCACGGCGTACGGGCCGAGGGCGGCGATCCGCTCGTCCCAGACCTCCTTGGGCTCGCCCATGGAGACCCACACGTCGGTGGCGACGAAGTCGGCTCCGCGCACGCCCTCCACGACGTCCTCGGTGAGCGTGATCCTGGCGCCGCTCGTCTCGGCGAGGCGGTGCGCCTCGGCGACGAAGGACTCGGCCGGCCAGTACGCCTTGGGCGCGACGAGCCGGACGTCCATGCCCAGCAGGGCGCCGGTGATCAGATAGGAGTTGCCCATGTTGAAGCGGGCGTCGCCGAGGTAGGCGAAGGTCATCCCGTCGAGCGGCTTGTCGCAGTGCTCGGTCATGGTGAGGACGTCGGCGAGCATCTGGGTGGGGTGCCAGTCGTCGGTGAGGCCGTTGAAGACGGGCACGCCGGCGTACGCGGCGAGGTCCTCGACGGCGGTCTGGCTGTCGCCCCGGTACTCGATGCCGTCGAACATCCGGCCGAGCACCCGGGCGGTGTCCTTGACGGACTCCTTGTGCCCGATCTGCGAGCCGGCCGGGTCGAGGTAGGTGGTGGCGGCGCCCTGGTCGGCGGCGGCGACCTCGAAGGCGCAGCGGGTGCGGGTGGAGGTCTTCTCGAAGATCAGGGCGATGTTCCGGCCGCGCAGCCGCTGCACCTCGGTGCCCGCCTTCTTGGCCGCCTTGAGCTCGGCGGCGAGCGCCACCAGGCCGCGGAACTCCTCGGCGGTGAAGTCCAGCTCCTTGAGGAAGTGGCGGCCGATGAGGTCGGTGGCCATGGGGCGCTCCTGGGTTACGGTCGGGGACGTGACGAGGACCCTGGAAGTGTATACGTAATTCAGCATTCTTATACAGAGCGCGTATGCGGACCTTTCGCAGACCTCTTATGCGGACCCGCGGTCCTGCCCTCCCCGCCGCCTCAGACCGCGTCCCGTTCCACCGGACAGCTCATGCAGCGCGGTCCGCCCCTCCCCCGGCCCAGCTCACTGCCCGGGATCTCGATCACCTCGATGCCCTGCTTGCGCAGATGGGTGTTGGTGGTGACGTTGCGCTCGTACGCCACGACCACGCCCGGCTCCACGGCGAGCACGTTGCACCCGTCGTCCCACTGCTCGCGCTCCGCCGCGTGCACGTCCTGGGTCGCGGTGAGCACCCGGATGTCCTGGAGGCCGAGCGCCGCCGCGATGGCGCTGTGCATCTGCTCCGGCGGGTGGTCGGTCACCCGCAGGGACTGGCCCTCGTCGCCCGGCTCGATGGTGTACGAGCGGAGCATGCCGAGGCCCGCGTACTGCGTGAAGGTGTCGGCGTCCACCATCGTCATCACCGTGTCCAGGTGCATGAAGGCGCGGCGCTTCGGCATGTCGAGGGCGACGATGGTGCGCGCCGAGCCCGCCGCGAACATGCCGCGGGCCAGCATCTCCACGGCCTGCGGGGTGGTGCGCTCGCTCATGCCGATGAGCACGGCGCCGTTGCCGATGACCAGGACGTCGCCTCCCTCGATCGTCGACGGATAGTCGGCCTGCCCCTCCGACCAGTGGTGGAACGGCCCCGCCTCCGGGCCCGTGAACAGCGGATGGTGCTTGTAGATCGCCTCGAAGTGCACGGTCTCGCGCCGGCGGGCCGGCATGCGCATCGCGTTGATCGACACCCCGTCGTAGATCCAGGCCGAGGTGTCGCGGGTGAAGATGTGGTTCGGCAGCGGGCCGAGCACGAAGTCGTCGAGGTCGAGGGCGTGGAAGCGCACCGAGGTGGGCTCGCGGTGCGCCGCCAGGAACTCCCGCTTGGTCATCCCGCCCACCAGCGCCTCCACGAGCCCGGCGGCGTCGAGCGCGTCGAAGGCTGCGCGCAGGTGGTCGGCGGCGAGCGGGCCGTACTCCTTCTCGTCGAAGACCCGGTCGAGGACGAGCTTGCGGGCCGCGGGCACGTCGAGGACCTCGCGCAGGAGGTCCCCGAACAGGTGCACCTCCACCCCGCGGTCGCGCAGCACGTCCGCGAAGCCGTCGTGCTCCTGGCGGGCCCGGCGCACCCACAGCACGTCGTCGAAGAGGAGGGCGTCCTTGTTGGTCGGGGTGAGCCGCTTCAGCTCCAGATCGGGGCGGTGCAGGATGACGCGGCGCAGCCGCCCGGTCTCGGAATCGACATGGAATCCCATGCGCCCATCCTGGCGGAGCGGGGCGGCTCGCGCGTGGTACTCCGCGTGTCACGAGGCCGCGATGACGACCACCACCAGGGTCACGAGCAGCACCAGGGCCGCGCCGAGGAACGCGAAGGCGAGCCACCCGTCCTTCGCGTGCGGGGCGGCGGTCCGCACGGGCGCGGTGGTGCGGGTCGGGGGTGCGGCTGGCTTGGGGTGCGCTTGCGGCTCGGGGTGTGGCTGAGGCTTGGGGTGTGACTGCTGCCGGGGTGATGTCTGCGGCTTGGGCTGCGGTTGCGGCTTGGGTGGTGTCTGCGGCCGCACCGGTCCCGGGGTCGCGTAGACGGCGGGAGGGATCGCCGCCCGGACGAGATCGCGCCACACCCGCTCGGGCAGCCCCGGGTGTTCGAGCGCCACGATCTCGCGGAGCACGGCCCGGCCCTCCGGCTCCGTACGGGCAGCGAAGCGGAGCAGCAGGGCGCCGAGCCGGTCGGCGGCGTCGGTGTCGCTCCGGTGGTCGAGCAGTGGACCCACCGCCCAGTCGTGCAGCGCGGCGGCGTCGGCGCCGCGCTGGGCGGCCGGGATCCGCTCCTCGGCGAAGGGCCGGGGCACGAAGTACTCCTCGTCGATCACCAGATCCCGGAGCGCGCACTGTTGCGCGGGGGTCCAACCGGGAAAGCGCCGCGCCGCCTTGTGTACGAGGACCTTGGTGTCGGCGTACGAGAGCCCGGGGTCCCGCAGCGCGTCCAGCAGTTCCGCGTCCCCCAGCCGTACGGGCGGGTCCGCCGGCGCGGGCCCGGGCCGATCGCCGGGGCGGTCCCCGGGCAGATCCGCGGAGCGGTCCCCGGGGCGGGGTCCCCGCCTCCTCTCCCGGTCGAGGGCGGTCAGGGCCGCGCGGGCGCAGGCCAGGAGGGAGGCGTCGGGGCGGTGGCGGCGGGCGCCGGCGAGGTGGGCGCAGACGGCGTAGTCGCCGTCGCCCGCCGCGACCCCGCGGAGGTGGTGGGCGACGAGCCGGGTGGCGACCGAGTCGGCCTCGTCCCCGAGGCGTTCGCGCGGGTCGCTCCGGTGCCGGTCGGTGTTGGGGCCGGCCGCGCCCGCCCAGCGGCCGACGAAGACGAAGTTGAGATGGGTGCTCTCGGCCGTGTCATGGGTGGCGAAGGACCAGCGGCGCGCGAAGGAGTCGCCGAGCAGGCCGTACAGACCCCACAGCACGGGCAGCGCCGTGTCGGCCCGCTCGTCGAGGAACATGAAGCGGCTGCCCGGATGACGCAGCAACTCCGCCACCGCGCCGCCGAGTTCGATCTCGACCCGGGCGAGATCCGCGTCGAGGGCGCGGAGCCCGTCGTCGCTCGACTCGACGAGCACGCTCTCGGGTATCCGGTCGAGCGCCTCGCCGCGCACCCGGCCGAGGTCGAGCCGGGAGCCGCGCCACCGCCAGGCGTGCAGGCCGAGACAGGTCATCGGGTTCAGCAGGCCCGCCGGGCCGACCAGGGCGTGGCAGACGGTGGAGGCGCCGCCGCCGGGGTCGGTCCAGGGGATCCGGCGGATCAGCATGGCCTCGGTCTCGCTCTGCAGCCGGATCAGCGCGGGCCTGACCTCCTCGCCGCTGGCCCGCAGCATGGGGCCGGCGACATGGAAGAGTTCGTCCACGTCGATCCCGCCGCCGGACCACGCGACCGGTCCGAAGCCGGTGTTGCCCCCGGCGTTCATGGCGTCCCAGCGGAAGACGATCTGGTCGAGCAGCTCGTCCGCACCGCCGCCGCCCGGCGACGCGCCCCTCCCCCTCAAGGCGGTCGATGCCCTCGATTCCGTCGGTGCCATCGGTCAGTCCCTTCCTCGGATCAGCCCGCACGCGGCGAAGACGGACAGCAGGGGCGCGAGCACCCGCCGGGGCCGGGCCCCGTGCGGGAAGCGGTCGCCGCGCGCCTGCCCGCCGGTCGCGGCGACGAAGTGCAGGGTGCAGCGCGCGCAGTCGTCGAACGGGCGCAGCCAGGCCGGGCTGGCGTGGTGGTCCAGGAAGGCGTAGGCGTCGCGGCTCTCCGCCGCCTCCGCGCCCGGGTCGTGACGGCCCGGCAGCGCCCGGCCCAGCCAGCGGTCCACGGCCGGTTCGAAGCGCATCAGGTCGCTCTTGTTGACGGCGAGCGCGGCGGGCGCCGCGATCCGGCCGTCGGCGGACCGGGGCAGCCGGTTGAGGACGGTGGTGAAGGCCTCGTCGCCCAGGTCGCGGCGGGACAGTCCGTACCGCTGACGCAGCGGGTCGAGCGAGGGCATCCGCAGGGCGCGCAGCGGGTCGACGACGAACACGAAGGCGTCCACGCCCATCAGGAAGCTGGTCACCGGCCCGTCCTGGGCCAGGTCCTCGCCCGCGAGGTCGAAGAAGACGACGGGGCGAGGGGTGCGACCGGGTGCGGAGACCAGCAGGCCGTCGGCGAAGCGGGCGAAGGTCTGCTGCCCGGTGCGCCCGAGCTGGCGCCCCTGCTGGAGGCTCTGCACCCGCTCCCGCAGGAAGGTGCGGTGCGCCTCGGGGTTGAGCGGCAGGCACTTCAGCCCGTACGGCTCCAGGCCGCCGAGTTCGACCTCGCCGAGCATCGCGGCCATCAGATGCGTCTTGCCGACGGCGGAGCTGCCGACGAAGGCGATCGACAGCGGCCGCCCGTTGGTGAGGTAGGGGACGGGCAGTTCGTGTGCCTCGTCGCCCTCGCCGCCGTGCGGGCACAGGTGATAGGCCGTGCGCAGCAGGTCGTTGCGGCGGCCGGGGCGGTGCTCCCTGGACAGGTCGAGCGGGATGCGGTTGCCCTTGGCGTCGATGGTGACGAGCAGGCTCTCGTCGTAGACCACGGGCAGCAGGCAGTGCGGGCAGGTCCGGGCCGGCGGCGCGCCGGGATCGGCGCCCGGATCGTCCAGGCCGGCGACCGGGCCGGGGCCGGAGGCGAGGCCGGGGCCGGGGCTGTCGGTGAGGGCGACGGACGGGCGGGCCGGCTGCTCGCCGAAGAGGAGCGCGCGCAGGCCGCGCCGGGGCGGCGCGCCCTGACCGGACGGCCGCGCCGGATCGTCCGGGCGGTCCGGGTCGTACGGCTCGTCCGGGTCGGTGTCCCGGCGCCACG
Source organism: Streptomyces sp. NPDC051909 (assembly GCF_040681095.1). Taxonomy (NCBI): domain Bacteria; kingdom Bacillati; phylum Actinomycetota; class Actinomycetes; order Kitasatosporales; family Streptomycetaceae; genus Streptomyces; species Streptomyces sp. NPDC051909. Next base: position 130,135 of record NZ_JBFAYA010000017.1, read on the forward strand.
GCTCCCGGCGGCGGGCGATCTCCGCGTCGTAGCGGGCCCGGCCGGCGGCGAGCGGGTCGGCGGCGGCGACGGCGTGGGCGAGCGGGTCGGTCAGCCGGAGCAGTCGGAGGAACTCGACGGGCGCGGGCCGCCCGGCGGCCGCCGGCGCGAACAGGCCGCTCTGCGCGAGCGCCGCGAGCCGCCGGTAGTCGCCCAGGTCCTCCGGCGGCCCGTCCGCCCGGTCGGCGCGGCCGGGCGGGCTCGGGTGGCCGGAGAGCAGGAGGTAGGCGATCCGGGCGAGCGACCACAGGTCGTCGCGGGGGTCGGCGGTGCCGTGCCCGGCACGCTGCTCGGGCGAGGCCCAGGGGGCGGTGCCGAAGGGCTCGCGGGGCTCCCCGGCGCGCAGCGCCGCGTGCGGCTCGGCGAGCCGCACATGGCTGCCGTCCCACCGTACGGAGTCGGGGGCGAGCGCCCGGTGGACGAGCCCGGCGTCGTCCAGGAGCCGTACGGCCAGGGCGAGCTGGCCCACGATCCGCTGCTGCTCGTCGGCGCCGAGCCGGGGCAGGCACTCGGCGAGCGGTGCCCCGGCGGCGCGGCGGTAGAGCACGAACGGCTCGGCGCAGTCGAGGTCGTAGCCGACGATCCGGGTGAACAGCTCGGCGAACTTCTCCCCACCGTAACGCCGTTCGAGGACGACGGCGGCCGACACCTCCCGTTCGAGGAGGGTGTACGCACGGGGGTCGGCCTGCGCGGACGCGGGCAGCCGGAACTGGACGACGGGCCAGCCCGCGCCGAGCGTGACGGCCCGGGTCCGCAGCTGCGGGCGGCCGGGCGGGCGGGCGTCCTCGCCGTACCGTACGGAGAAGCGGACCGGTTCCTCGCGAGGGGTGAGGAACTCCAGCTCCTCGTCCGGTCCTTCGGGCGGTGGTTCGGGTGGGAACCCGGGGGTGGGCGGGTCGGCGGTCATGGTGCTCCGTCCTCCTCTGCCAGGACCGTGTGCACGACGTCCGCGCGCAGCGGCACGAGGCGCAGCACGCCCGCGTGCCGGCCGGCGTCCGTCCACACCACGTCCTCGGCGGTGCCGCGCCAGATGTCGTCGCCGGTCGTGCCGCGGCGCATGGTCTCGGGCACGAACCGCACCCGGCGGACGGCGCCGGGTTCGTGGGAGAGCAGCCGCAGGTGCTCGGGCCCGCACAGCGGCACGGTCAGGCCCGGTTCGTCGTCGGCGGCGAGCAGCTCGGCCACGCCGTCCGGGGCGACTCCGGTGAGCCTGGCCGCGTCGGGCCGGTCGCCGCGCTCCCGCCCGGGCGGCGGGGACGCGGCGGCGTCCCGCTCCAGTCGGGAGCGGGTCTCGTCGAGGAGGGCGGTCATGGGCTTGTCGAGGAGCAGCCGGCCGGCGTTGCCGGGGTCGCGCTCGATGCCGGCCCAGCAGCCGCCGAGCAGCCCGGCGACGCCCTCGGACAGGTCGCCGTGGAGGGTGTCGACGAGGGCCGGTCCGCCGTCTCCGTACCGCCGTTCCAGCCAGCGCGGCGCGACGGCGGGCTCGGGGACGGGGTCGGGAACGGCATCACGGCCGGGTTCCGGCACCGGAGGCGGGGCGGGCGGTTCGGGAGGTCCGGACGCGGGGTGCGGGTCCGGGGCGGCGTCGGACCAGGCGGCGTCGGCGTCGGCGGGCGCGCGGTCCGTCCAGGCGTCGCTGACGGCGTCGGACCACGCCCGGTCGGACCAGCCGGCCGGGTCGGACCGCCCGGCGTCGCCGCCCGGACCGTGGCCGGGACCGGAGCCCTGAGCGGACCCGGGGGCCGGGCCGAGGCCCTGGCCGCCGTCCGTCCAGTCGTCCCAGTCCCAGTCGCCGCGCCCGTACGCCTCATGTTCGGGCCCCGTGCCCCTGCCGTCGTACGCGCCGGGGACGCCGGGCCCCTCGTAGGCCTCGGCGGTCGCGGCGAGGCCGCGAAGCAGCCGGGCCACCGCCCCGGCGCCGTCCGAGCAGTGGTGCCGTACGTCGGCGAAGAGCCAGTCGTGCACGGCGGCGGTGACGAGCAGGTGGTGGATGTCCCGAAGGGCGCGCTCGGCGTCCTCGGGGTCGGCGCGCTGCCACCAGTCGTCGACGCCGTGGGTCCAGTCGCGCAGGGCCAGCAGCACGACGGCGGCGACGGCCACGGCGAGGGCGGTCGCGGCGGCCCAGACGGGTGGGCCGAGGGCCTGGCCGAGGGCGGCTCCGGCGACTCCGCCGACGAGGCCGCCGAACAGCCGGGGCCCCGAGCCGGTGCTGCCGCCGCCGTCGAGGCGTCCGTCGGGCGAGCGGTTGGGGCGGCGGCGCAGCATGAGCAGGGCGAGCACGGCGGCGAGCAGGCCGACGGCGGGGCCGAGGCCCCAGCCGACGCCCGGCCACACTCCGGCGAGCAGGGCGAGGACGCCGGTGACGGCCGCGGCGAGGGACCTCGGACCGCCGGCCCGGAACGGCTCCTGTGCGGTGAGCCGGTCGAGCCGTTCGGGTCCGCAGAGGGTGTCGAGCGCGGCGAGGCGGGCGGCGCTGCCGGCCGGCGCGGTGCGGGCGGAGAGCGCGGCGAGCCGGGCCGCGACCGAACGCAGCGGCAGTCCGCTGTCGATCAGCCCGTGGGTGTGGTCGCGCAGTGCGGGCACGATGCCGGTGCGGGTGATCTCCCGTGGCATCTCGGGGAGTTGGACACCGCGCTCGGCGAGGAGTCCGCGCTCCTCGACGGTGGGCCGGCTGCCGCCCGCGAGGGCGAAGGCGTCGGCGACGGTGGCGCGGAAGCGGCGCAGCCCGCCCGCGACCCGTTCGAGGTCCCCGGGCAGGTCGAGGTCGCGGCCCGCCCGGGTGAGCAGACCGGCGGGGCCGCGCACCCGCTCGTAGCCGTCGAGGGCCTCGTCGAGGGCCTCCTGGCAGGCGCGCAGCTCGGCCCCGGCCCGGCCGTGGGCGGACAGCCACTCGTGGGCGGAGAGCGAGCGGGGCACCGACTCGTCGAGGAGCAGGGTGAGTTCGCCGGGTACGTCGCCGACCGTGCCGGCCACGGGGACGTCGGGGCCGGTGAGGGTCTCGACGGCCTGCCGCCAGGCACGGGCGCGGGCCTCGTCGCTGAGGTCGTGTTCCACGACCCGCGCGGCGGGCACGGCGACGCCGCCCGCCACGCGCGCGAGGGCGCGCAGCACCGCGTCGAACACCTCGGGGGTGGCGAGCACGTCCACCAGCGGGCGCAGGGCGGTGGCGTCCGGTCCGCGGAAGCCGTCGAGCAGCCACAGCACGCCGGCACCGGGCGGGCGCAGGGTGAGGGTGCGGCGCAGGGTCCGCTCGCCGGGCGCGCCGACGGCCAGGCAGACCACGTGGGCCGGGCCGTAGGAGGAGAGGCGTTCGTACAGGAGCTGGTGGCCGACGAGCCGGTCGGCGTCGTCGACGACCAGGAAGCGGCGCTCGTCGGCGGGCTGCGGGACGGCGAGGGCGCGGCGTACCGCCTCCTCCTGGGCGTGCCGGTCCGCCGGCTCGTACGCCTCGGCGCGCAGGTCGAGGCAGACGGCGTGGCCGGGTGCCGGCTGAGCGGGGACGACGCTCGTGGTCACTCGTCCTCACCGTCCTCCTGGTCCCACGGGTAGCCGCCGTCCCCGGGTTCCTCGGGCGCGGCCTCCGGTCCCGGGGCGGGTGCCGGGTCAGGTCCCGGGGCCGGGGGCCTGGGCTTGTCGTCGGCAGCGGGCGGCGGAGACGGGGCGGCCGGGGGTACGGCCGGGGCTGCGGCCGGGGCGTGGCGCTCGTACAGCGCGCGGAGGGTCGGCCGGGTGGGCCGCCCCGCGCCCGCGAAGCGCATCTCCAGGGCGGCCGGGTAGGTGACCTCCCAGAAGTCCCGCAGCGGCGCCAGCCATTCGGCGTCCTCCGGCCCGTACTCCCGCGCCATCTCCTCGAGCAGCCGCCGCTGGCGCGGCGCGATCTCCTCGACGAAGCGGACGAAGAGCGGCGAGGGTCCGACCGGGGTGTGCGCGAGGCCCTTCGGCAGGGCCTGCATCAGGCGGCCGCAGAACTCCTCGATGATCTGCCCCTCGTCGAGCAGCGCCCATCGCTCGTAGGCCCGCAGCAGTCCCGCCCAGCTGGACAGCGCGCCGTCGAAGTCCTCCAAGCGCAGCGACATGGTCGCGGACTCGCCCTCCTGGAGCCGGATCCGCACCAGGTGCGGGGACTCGGCCGGGCCCTCGGTGTGGATGTGCCCGTTCCACATCGCGCAGAGCAGGCGGTGCAGTATCCGGCGGCGGTCCTCCTCGGTGGAGACCAGCCAGTCGTCCTGGTGGCCGAGCCGCTGGCGCCAGTGCAGGAAGTCCTCCTGGCCGCCGGTGTCGCGGGCCTCCGCCCAGAGGGTGAGGACCGAGCGCACCTCGGAGATGTCGGTGAGGTTCATGCCGCTGCGGAACAGCACCACGGTGATGGACTCGGTGTCGACGGCCCGGTACTCCTGGGCGGCGCGCGGGGGCAGGTTGAGCTCCTGGCGCAGGTAGTCGGAGGCCCGGCCGTCGGACTCGCTCGCCGGGTGCACGATGAGGATCTTCAGCGGGCCGCCGCCGTCCGGGGTGAAGCCGACCGGCAGAAGACCGGCGAGCGCGGCCCGGAACTGCTCCAGCCAGCGCCCGTCGACCTTCGACTCGGCGGACTCGTCCCCGGCCGCCGCGCGCAGCAGCAGGCCCATGGAGGGCAGCAGCGGGCGGGCGAACCGGTCGTCGTTGGCCTCCCCGAACAGCTTCTTCACCCGTCGCTCGACGACCTGCTTGATCTCCTTGACGGCCGCGCCCGGCGAACGCCGCACGGCGTCCAGCGCGCTGCGCCACTCCTCCGGCCGTACGAGCCGTTCGAGCAGTCCGGCCGCGTCGGTGTTCTCGGGCAGGCCCTCGCTCTGCACGAGCCGGTCGAGGACGTCGTCGTAGAAGGCGCGCAGGCTGTTCTGCGGCGGCAGGAGGTAGGAGACGCCGGTGCGGTCGTCGCGGTAGAGCTCCCGGCGCCGGTCGGCGAACAGCTTGCCCTCGTCCTGCTCGTGGGCGCGCAGCCCCTTGGCGAGCTCGCCGAGCTCGTGCAGCACCTTGGTGAGCGCGGGCCGCCACTGGGCCTCACCGGCCTGCCAGGCCCGGTGCCACAGCGACCGGGCCCGCCACTGGAACCAGGCGTCCTGGCGGGCGAGAGCGTCCTGCACGTCGGGATCGCTCCAGCGTGCCGGTACGAGGCCGCCGGCGCCGCGCCGCACGTGCGGGATGGCGGGGGCGAGGGCCTGCACGTCCGGGGGCCGTTCGGCCTCGTTGCGCCGGTTGTCGAGCATGCCGGTGAAGCCGGCGGCGGCGACCCGGTCCGGGTGGCCCGGGTGCCCGTTGAGGATCGCCTCGACATGGAACGGGCTGACGACGCCGAGGAGTTCGCGCACCGCCGTGCCCGGCTTGAACTCCTCGGTGAGCCGGGGGACCTCGCGGGAGAGGTCAGACTCCAGACGGCGCAGGGCGTCCTCCATGTCGCCGAGCCGGTTGCGCAGCTCCTGGGTGATCGCGCCCCGGCCCTTGGGGAGCTGCTCGGGCAGCGGCACGTCGGGGGCCTCGCGGCTCCACAGCCGGCCGACACCGGAGCGGGTGAACATCTCCTGGACCTGGATCTTGTCCTCGGGCGTGGTGCGGCGGGCCTTCTCGCCGAGGCCGCGGACGGCCTGGGCGAGCAGCCGGCCGGCGACGATCTCGGCGAGGTCGTCGACCGGCACGGTCAGGGAGGCGGCCAGGCTGGTGGACATGCCGCGGTAGCCGATGCCGGTGCGGGCCGGGGTGGAGCGCTCGACGGCCTTGTTGATGAAGCTGGCCGCGAAGGACTGGTAGTCGTCCTCGGCACGGGCGGCGGCGCCGGTCTCCTCGCTGAGCTCGGTGCCGATCAGCGACATCACCATGGCGGTGATGGAGCGGCGCAGGTCCTCGGTGCCGATGACGGCGGGCTTGGAGAACAGGAACGCGGTCTGCACGGTGGACGGGCGCAGCGCGACCACCCCGTCGACCGGGTAGTGGACGCTGATCCGGCCGCGCTGCTCGACGTCGCCGACCTCGTCGAGGGCGTCCGGCACGTTCTGGTCGTCGACCAGGCGGGACAGGTCCACGAGGGCGCGGGCGGCGTTGAGTTCGGCCTCCCGGCCGCCGCCGCCCTCGGGCGGGAACGCGGAGGGCATGACGACCAGCGGGTAGATCTTGACGCCGGGCACCTTGCCCTTGCGGAACTCGTGGCCGATGAGGTGCAGGAAGTCGTAGTAGATACCGGCGCCGGTGCCGCCGGCGACGGAGAAGGCGACGAAGACGTCGCAGCCGCGGATCCGGCTGCCGCCGACCCGCTGGAGGTCGCCGGCCGAGTTGCCGATGGCGCCGATCGCCTCGCGCAGCTGTCGCAGTACCGGTTCGAGGCCGGAGCGCATGGTCGCGAACAGCGCCGCCCGGCCCACGGTGGGCAGCTGGCCCGCGCCACTGTGCAGCGGCGCGACGCGTGGCTGCCGGGCCTGCGGCGGAAGCCACAGCTTCGTCTCCTCGTGGAGGGCGACCCGCAGCATGCGGGTGACCTCGGGCGAGGAGTCGTAGTCGGTGGGCAGCAGGTCGCGGACCATCCGGGAGGTGCGGGAGTACGCGGCGCCCTCGGCGCCCTTGGCCCGGAACTGGGGCTGGCGGGTCAGCTCGGCCTCGCTGAAGTCCGCGTACACGAACTGCAGGCAGTCGGGCAGCTGGAACGGCAGCCGCCGCCCGCCGTCGACGAGTTCGGTGCCGTCGGGGCCGCACAGCTCGCGGCGCAGACTGCGTTCGAGCTCGCTGCCGATGCGGCCTCCGGTGCCGCCGAGGCCCACGAACAGCATGGGCTGGTAGATCTTCATGTCGTCTCCCCTGGGGCCCCTGAGGACCTTTCGTTCGTACGTGCGTGGGGCGTCGGTCGTGTGTGTCGGGCGTGGTCCGGTGCACCGAGCCGGTCCGGTGGGTCAGAAGTCCGGGTCCCAGGCGGGCGTCGTGGTGGGCGCGTTCGGGGCGTCGGGACCGTGCGGACCGCCCGTGGCGGGCGGCAGTGCGTCACCGACCGGGGCGGTTCCGCCGGTACGGCCCGGCCGCCCGGTGCGTCCGGTACGGGCCGGCCCGCCCGTACCGCCGCGGCGGGCCCCGGGCAGGAGCCGGCCGGCGGCCGGGATACGGCCGCGGGCAGCCGGGCGGCGGTCCCGTACGACGAGCTCGCACTCGTCCACGGCGACCGGCTGACCGGCGCGTATCGGCGTCTCGCGGCCCCGGTGCGGGCGGAACAGGAGCTCGCCCGCACCGGTCCGGCGCAGCCGGTGCGCGCCGCCGCCCCGGGAGCCCCGCCGCAGGGTGGGCGCGGCGCCGCGCGGCTGGTCGATGCCGAACGCGTACTCCCCGCCCGGGCTCTGCCCGGCGTGCACGACCAGCGTGTGCAGGACGAGACCGTCCCTGAGGAGTTCGATCCGCACCCCGGTCAGGTCCTTCGTCCTCCGGCCGACGGCGATGCGCACGGCGGCGACGGCGGCGAGCAGGACGAGCGCGACGGCCCCGCCGACGACGTACGGCCACCAGCGGTCCCACCAGGTCGGCGGCGCCTCGACGCGGACGTCGAGGAAGACGGCGTCGAGCTTGCTGTCGCCCCGCCCGGTGTCCAGGACGACGAGCCGGCCGGCGAGCGCGCCGAGCGGGGCGTCCCGGCCGACGGTGAGGGTGAACTCGGCGCGGGTGGCCGGACCGGGCTGGGCGACGACGGTCGCCGGGGCGACCGTGAGGCCGGACCCGGGCCCTGATCCGGCCCCCGGGCCTGTCCCGCCCGGTTCGTCTTCCAGGGCGAGGCGGAGGGTGTGCGGGGTGCTGTCGTGGTTGGTGAGGTCGACCCAGCCGTGCACGGTGTCGCCGGGGTGGACGGTGACCCGGTCGACGGAGACCTGCGCCTCCAGGAGCGGGGTGCCCTGGGGGACGGTGGTGTGGAAGGGGCGCCGGTCGGAGGTGACGCCGGGTGCGGACATGTCCGCGACGATGTCCAGATCGCCGGTGGCGGTGGCCGGCACGGTGAGCCGGCCGGTGAAGCGGACGTCCCCGGCCGCCCGGTCGGGCGCCTTGCCGTCGTCGGCGAGGCGGACGGTCACCGGGGCGAAGCCGCCGTCGCCGGTGAGCCGGGCGCTCACGGTGACGCCCTTCAGCTGGCGCGGGTCGGTGATGACGACCCCGCGCCGGGTCTGCATCCGCACCTCGACCACGGCCTCCTGGCCGGGACGCGGCGCGACCGGGTCGAGGACCACGGCGGACCGCAACCTGCCCTGCCAGATGGCCCGTACGGCGACCTCGCGGTCCCGGTGCCCCTCGGGGGCCTCGATGTGCACCCGCCAGCGGCCGGGCAGCGGGTTGCGGACGCGCAGCGCCTCGACCGGCCCGTCCGCGCCGCTGACCTCGAAGGACGAGCCGTCGGCGTCACCGCGCGTGGGCACCGGCCGGTTCGCCGGGTCGAAGTAGGTGACCCGCACCTTCGGGTCGTGCTTGGCCACGGTGAGGGAGCCGTCGGTGGCGATCGGCGGGATGGTCACGAACAGGTCGGCGGGCGGCTTGCCGACGGTGCCCTCCGCGACGCTGGCGCAGCGGGCGGCGGCGAAGGCGTCATGGAGCGCCTTGTCGATCTCGCCGGAACCGGCCACCACCCGCATCCGCGGTACGGCGCCGGGCACGTCGGAGCAGGCGCCCCGGTAGCCGCCCTCGGCCATCGCGGTGAGCGCGGCCCGGTCGATCTCGCCGCCGAAGCCCAGCGGCCAGATCTGCACCCCGGCGGCCCGGGCCCGGGCCAGCTCCTCGGTGAGCCGCTTCTCGCCGTTGGACTGGCGGCTGGGCGCGTCGGTGCCGTACTCGGGGCTGTCGCTGACGTCGAGCCGGCCGTCGGTCAGCAGGAAGACCACCTTGGGGGTCTTCGGCGCACCGGGGGTCTTCGCGGTGCCGGTGCCGCCCGGTGCGGCGGCCTCGGTGAGCCGGGTGACGGCCTGCCGGACGGCCGCCGGGAAGTCGGTGCCGGGGCCGAGCCGGGTCCGGTCGCGGTGGTTGAGCTGCTTGACGCAGTCGCTGAGCCGCTGGCGTCCGGCGGCGTCGACGACGGCGAGCGGGCACACCTCGTTGACCGGTGACTGGCCGGCCTTCTCGGAGCTGCCGAAGCCGATGACGGCGGCCCTGGAGCGCTCGGAGATCTCGCCCTGGCCGATCAGCGCGGCGGCCTCGGTCTCCCGGGCCAGGTCCTGGTCGGCCAGGCTCTCCGACTGGTCGACGAGGACGACGAAGTCGATCGGGTCGGCGCCCTCGGCGGGCTCGGCCGCGGTCACCCGCGCGGGCGCGGCGGACAGGGCGCCGGCCGGGCCGCCGAGCGGCCCGGTGACCACGAGCAGCGCGGCGGCGAGCAGCGGCCCGCCGGTCCTCAGGCCCAGGCCGAGGCGTCGCCGGAGGCCCGGGCGGGCGCTCGGGCGGGCGCTCTGGCGGTGGTTCTGTGACGGGGTGCGCCACGGCTTCGACAGCACGGTCACCTTCATGGTCGTGTCACCACAGTTCGCTGAGGAGGGCCAGGAGGGCGCCGAGCACGAGGGCGGCGACGCCCAGCCGCAGCCATCGGTACTTGGCGGCGAGGACGAGCCCGTGGACGCTCGCCTGGTCCAGGAGCCAGCCGGTGGCGTCCGGTCCGGCGGCCTCCAGGCGGGTGCGCAGCGCGTCCGCCGAGGTGCCGGAGACGAGCGTGCGCAGCAGGGTCCGTTCGGCGCCGGGCCGGGTGCGGGGCAGCACGACGGAGACGAGCATCAGCACCCCGGAGGTCCACAGCACCCCGGCGGTGACGAGCAGGACGCGGCCGGCGCCGCCGGGCAGCGGGCCGTGGTCGCGGGAGAAGACGATCGCGAGGAAGGCGAGCGCGCCGGAGAGCAGGATCGCCGCCTTGGTGTCGGCGCGTCCGATGTCCTCGCGGACGGTGGTCAGCAACTGCTCGGCCATCCGCCGCAGTTCGCCGGGCTGCGGCGGCTCGGCGAGACGGGCGGGTGCGGCGCTCACCGGGGGCGCGGGTACAGGTGTGGGGTCGGGTGTGGGGTCGGGTGCGGGGGCGGTGCCGCCGGTCGGGGTGCTCATTCGTCGTCCCAGTCGTCGAACGCGGCGCTCGGCCGGGAGCGGGGAGCGTCGTGCGGATCGGGGTCGTCGTACGGGTCGGGCCCGGACGCGGGCCGGACATCGGTCGGTTCGTAGACGCGCGGGTCCGGCGGCGCGTCCGGCACGGGCTCGTCGTCCCAGTTGGGCGCGGCGGGCTCGGGCCGGCCGCGCTCCAGGGCGCGCCGTCCCGTGTCCCGGTCGGCGTCCAGGACCTGTGAGGCGACGCCGCCGAGGATGGCGCCGGTGGCGCCGCGCAGGTGCTGGAGGACCTGGAACGCCTGCTCGTCGATCTCGTGGCGTTCCAGCACGCCGGCGTCCAGGAGCTTGGTGAAGACGGCGAGCAGGTCGGCCTGGCCCTCGCGCTTCTCGCGCTGGAGCTGGGTGCGGATCTCCCACTCCCGCTCGGGATCGCTCGCCATGTGGTGGGCGATCTGGGCCAGGTCGCCGCTGCGGAACACGGCCATCAGCGCCTCGGCGCGGGCCGCGATCCGCTTGCGCTCCCGCTCCTCCCGGCGCAGTTCGCGCTCGGCGACCCGGTCGTCCGACCCGATGGCCACCCTGGCCTGGTCGCCCCGGGCCAGTTCCTCCCGGGTCTGCTCGGCCAGGTCGAAGAAGACGTAGACCTGGGTGCGCAGTCCGATGTCACGGCCGATGACGAGCCGGCCCGAGGCCAGTTCGTCGCGGACGGCCTCGTCGGCGCGCTGGGCCTCGGTGAGCCGGAAGCGGCGGGACAGCGAGCGAAGCCCGTCGAGCAGGTCGTCGTGCAGCAGCTCGGCCACGTTCCACGCCTGTTCGCGGACGACCAGGTAGGGGTCCTCGACCTTCCACTGGACCCGGACCCGGACGTCGAACCAGGAACCGTCGCCGGCGGCGGGCAGCCGCAGCGCGAACTCGGTGATGTTGCGGCCCAGTTGCACCTCGAAGACGGTGTACGGGGGGCGCAGCAGAGGCTTGTCGACGTCCTCGGTCCGGTCCGGCCACATGACCCGGTGCCCACCGTTGCGGTAGAGCAGGACCGCCGCGATCTGTCCGCTGGTGCGGCGGTACGGCGGCGCGCTCTCGCGCAACAGCGGTCCGAGCGGTCCGGTGCCCGTGCTCTCCCCGGACAGGGCGCCGGGCCCGTCCGGAGCGGCACCCCCCGAGGCCCCGGGCTCCGGTCCGCCGCCCGCGGCCCGGGCGCGGGGCCGCCCCTGCCCGTACCGCTGTCCCTGGCCGGCGTTCTGGCGCCGCTCCGGTAAGGGCGCCTCACGTGGTCCGGCCCGGTCCTCGGCCGGGGTTCCGGCCTGGGGTCCTGCCTGGGGTCCCTGGATGCGGCGGACCCGCCGCTCGCGGCGCTCGCGCAGGCCGTCCGGCTCGCGGCGGCCCTGTCCCTCCGGGTACGGCCCGTTCATCGCTTCGCTCCTTCCGCGACGGCGTCCCACATACGGCGCGCCGCGCTCTTGTCCAGGGGCCGGTCCCGGTCCCGCACCAGGTCGTTGAGGAGCCCGCGGAGCCGGTCACGGTCGCGGCGCTCGACGGAGATCAGGGGCAGCAGCCCGCAGACGAGGTCGAGGGCGGTGGGGTCCTTGGCGGCGCGGCGCAGCAGACTGCCCAGTCCGTCGAGCGCGGCCTCCCCGGCCCTCGCGGTGGCGAGGCTGTGCCGCAGCAGTGCGCCGAGCACCGGCGCGAGGTCGGGCCGGGTCGCGAGGAGGGCGACCAGCAGGGGCCGGGCGGCGTGCTCGTCGAGCTCGGGAACGTCCCGCAGGCCCCACAGATAGGTGGTGCGGTTGGTGAGGCTCCTGATCACGACCAGGTGCACGAGGTTGGCCAGGCTCTGCCGCCCGTCGGTCAGCCAGCGCCGCATCCGGCGCAGCACCGGCTCGGGGTCGCCCGAGGCGAGCAGCCGGGTGACGCTGAAGGAGGCGGGCACGAGGACGTCGAAGTCGCTCGCCTCCCGCTCCCGGACGACCCGGGCGACGGCGTCGAGCGAGCCGCGCAGACCGCCGGCCGCGTACTCGTAGCCGTGGGTGAGCAACGCGGTGTCGCGGAGCTGCGGATCGTCGGATGCGGCCCAGTCCTTGACGGTGGCGGCGACGGCGGGCCGCACCTCGGGGTCGCGGGCCGCCTCGGCGAGGGCGGTCGCCGCCGCCATCCGGGCCACCGGGTCGTCCGTGCCGGCGAGCGGCGCGACCAGCTCGTGGTAGCCGTGGATCCAGTCCCAGGAGCAGAGCACCCCGGCCGCGATGGAGGCCCGCACCCACACCTCGGGGCGGGGGTCGTCGCACAGGCCGCGCAGCCAGCGGGCCACCGGTCCGCGCACGTTGTGATAGCCGTGCCAGACCTCGGCGAGCACGGCGGTGGCGAGCGCCGCGCCCTGGAAGCGGACGGCGCGCACCGGCACCTTGGCCCGGCCGAGGTCCAGCTCGCCGTCCTCCAGGACGGACCGGGCGAGCACCGGCCGGTGCTCGGCGTGGGTGCCGAACAGGCGGCGCCCCGCGGGGTGTTCGGGGTCGAGGGTGACGGCGAGCTCCCAGGTGAGGAGTTCGGCGGCCTCGGTGGCGATGCTGTACGCGGAGCCGTCGAAGACGGCCACGGCGATGCGGAAGGCGGCGGCGTTCAGCAGGGGCAGCGCCTCGGGCAGGGTGCCGGGCCGGTCGGCGCCCGCGAACCACTCGCGGGCCTGTCCCCGTACGAAGGAGGCGCACTCCGCGAGGAGCTGCTCGTCGGTGAGCGTGCCGCGGCTGTGTCCGGCGAGGTGGTCGGCGAGCCGGGCGGCCTCGCGCGGCCGCAGTTCCTCCAGGCCGAGGGCGGCGACCACGTCGGGGCGGACCGCGAGGGCCCGGGCCTCGGCCGTGGCCTCCTCGGGCGCCCCCTGCAACAGCAGGCGCAGATGGCGGTGGAGGACGTCGGCGGCGGGCGGCGGCGCGCAGTACATCCCGTACCGGCCGCGCAGCAGCCGGTCGGCGAGGTCGCCGTTCCCGACGACGATCACCGCGTAGCCGTCGACGCCGCGGAGGAGCTCGGCGAAACGGTCGAGGTGCAGTTCGGACAGGCGCGCCGGAGGGCGCCGGGCGGGTTCGCCGCGCTCGTCGCGGGCGCGGCGCCGCACGTCCTCGGCCCGCACGTCGTCCGGGCGGTGTTCGAGGAGGTGGCCGGCCTTCTCGTGGAGCGCGTCGGCGGTGATCTCGTCGACCCCGTGCCGGGGGTCGAGCCGGTAGACCCGCCGCTCGGTCTCCTCGGCGAGCAGCGCGAGCGCGGTGGCGGTGCGGCCGCTGCCCGGCTCACCGCACAGCACCAGGACGCGGTGGCTGCGCAGCCGTTCCTTCATGCGCTGGTAGCCGGCCGTCTCACAGTACACGTCGTCGAGGTGGTCCAGGGTCTCGGCGGGGACCGCGCCCTGCACGAAGTGCGGCCGGTCGCCGAGCAGGAGCTGGTAGCGGTCCCCGTAGTGGACGTGGGCGTCGCGGCCCGCGGCCGTGCGGTGGTCGCCGGGCGAGCCCTGCCCGAGGGATCGGCGCGCGGCGCGCGCGGTTCCGGCGCCGCCGGTGCTGCCCGCGCCGCCGAGCGGGATGCGGTCGGCCCCCTCGAAGGGGTTCGACTCCCGGGTCGTGTCGCCGGGCCCGCCGTCGCCCGTCGTCGGCGCCGTACCGGAGGCCGCCTGGGCCGGTTCGGCCTTGGGCTCCGCGTCGGGCGCCGCGCCGCCGCCGTGGTCGAGGTCGTCGTCGCTCATGCCCGCTCCTCCCGCCCGCCGTCCCGGTCGCCGTGACCGTCGCCGTCGCCGTACATGTGCTGCTCGTCCAGGTCGTCGGCGTCCGGGGCGTCGTCCCAGTCCGGCTCCCAGTCCTCCTCCGGGACGCCCTCCTCCGGGAGGTGGTCACCCGTGCGCCCGCGCGTGCCCCCGTCGCGCGCCCCGGGGGGCGCCGCCCCGTCCCGCCCGCCGCCCCGCGTCTCGTTGCGGATGCCGGTGAACGGGCCCTGGATCGTGGTGGCCTCGATCACCTGGATGTCGCGGCCCGCGGTGAAACTCCTGTTGCCCGAGGGGGCCTTGGGGGTCCTGCGTCCGTGCCCGGCCGAGCCGGGCGGTGAGCCGTCCCCCCGCGACGGCCCACCGCCGGTCTGTGGTGACCCGCCCGGCCGCCGCGGTCCGGCGGCGCGCGGGGCGCCGGCCAGGGCGGGCGGCTCGGGCAGGCCGGGCACGTGGAACCAGGCGTCCTCGTGGGTCTCCTTGGCGATCACCGCGGCCCGCCGGTAGCGGTCCGGCTCGACGAAACGGCCGCCCTCGACGACCACGTTCCGGTAGAGCGAGTCCGAGACGACGATCAGCAGATCGACCTCGGGGGCGTCCGTCATCACCTGGCGGGCGGGCGCGCTGTCGCAGAGCCGGCAGGCCAGGTCCACGGCCCGCCCGACGAGCCCGCGCCCGTCGTCGAGGACCAGACCGGCGTTCATGCCGACCCGCAGCCGCAGCCTTCCGCCCCCGCCGCCGCTCCCCGCTCCGCCTCCGCCGCCGTGGAGGGCGTTGTACGCGCGCAGGACGGCGTGCAGGGTGGCGATCCAGCGCCCGACCATGAGCGCCGGGGGCACGTCCGGGCGGAGCGCGGCGAGGATGCCGTCGCCGCGGTCCTCCTGGTGCACGGTGCCGGGCTCGACGCCGACCGAGGCGTACGCCTCTCCGAAGGCCTCGTACATGGCGGCCCGGACGAGCCGTTTCTCGTCCATGCCGAGGCGCCCGGAGCCGACGACGTCCCCGAAGACGACGAGCCGGTGGAGGGCACCCGCGCTCGCCCCCACATCCGCTCCCGTGCTGGCTCCCGTACTGGTCACTCGGACTCCTCTGATGTCGTTCAGGCGGTTCCGTGGTGCGGAGGTCAAGGGCCCTTGCCGCCCCGCGCCCTGGCCGTGGTGGTGGTCACGGATCCAGCGTGGCGGCTTTCACGCAAGGGCGATGTAGCCGTTTACACAGCCGGGGGTTGCTTGTCCGATGAATGCGCTCCGGGGTGTGCGCGCCCCTGCGCGAGCAGCGCGAGCAGGGGCATGTCGACGACGACCACGGTGCGTTGGGCGGTGCGGACGACCCCCTGCTCGCGCAGCAGCCGCAGCGCCTTGGCCACGGCTTCGCGGGTCGCTCCGATGGCCGCCGCCAGGTCGTGCTGGGGCAGTGGAAGTTCGAGCACGGTGCCGGACTCGGCGCGCCGACCGGCCCGTTCGGCGAGTTCGACGAGCCGGGCGGCGAGCCGCTGGAGGACGGTTTCAGAGGCCAGCGAGCGCCGCTCGACGTCGGCGCTGCGCAGTCGGGTGGCGAGCTGGCGCATGATCAGGGATGTGGCGTGCGGCCGGGCGGCGAGGAAGCGCCGGAACCGGTCGCCGGAGATGGCGACGGCCTCGACCCGGCCGAGCGCGGTGACGGTGGCGCTGCGCGGCCGGCGGTCGACGGCCGCGAGGTCGCCGACCACCTCGCCGGCCCCGCGCAGCGCCAGGATGAGCCGGGCGCCGCGTTCGGTGCCGACCGAGACGACCGACCAGCCGGAGAGCAGGGCGAGGACGTACGCGGTGGTGTCCCGCTCCCGGATCATGACGTCACCGGGTTCGTAGGTGCGCGCGGCGCCCTCCGCGAGCAGCGCGCGGCGGTCGGTCGCGGGGAGGGCATGGAGGAAGGACCGGTCCTGGCCGAAAAGACTCAACGGTCGCTCACACCCCCGCACGACTTCGCGCATTCGCGTGCTTGTTCCCACAGCAACGAGCAACCAGAGTCACATTGTTGACGCTGCGTCACTCCGTGGGGTGAAGAACGCTAGGCCCACCCGAAGAATCACGTCAACGCGGGTGGGGGCGGACACGAGGGGCGCAAGGGAGCGCTGATTTCCGCCCCCTTGCGCCCCCTGTGCCCTGCCTGTGACCGGCCGCTCGGAACCGTCGGCCGACCGGCTCGGAACCGTCGGCCGACCGGCTCAGAGCCGCGGGTCGACCGGCTCCGACTCCAGGGCGAGAACCGCGAACACGGCCTCGTGGACCCGCCAGAGCGGCTCCCCTGCGGCCAGCCGGTCGAGCGCCTCCAGGCCGAGCGCGTACTCGCGCAGGGCGAGCGAGCGCTTGTGGCCGAGGAACCGGTTCCGCAGCCGCTCCAGGTTGTCCGGACGGGTGTACTCCGGGCCGTAGATGATCCGCAGGTACTCCCGGCCGCGGACCTTGACGCCCGGCTGCACCGGCCGCCCGTCCTTGCCGGTGGCCACCGCCGCGAGCGGCTTGACGACCATGCCCTCTCCGCCGGCCGCGGTCAGCTCCAGCCACCAGTCGACACCGGCCCGTACGGAGGCCTCGTCGGCAGGGTCGACCACGAGCCGCCGGGTGACCTGGAGCAGTCCGGTCGGATCGTGCTCGACCAGCCGGTCGAGCCAGGCCAGCTGCCCGTCGTGCGGTACGGCGGCCAGCGAGCGCCCCCGCGCCGCGAGCACCTGGAACGGCGCGAACCGCACGCCCTCCAGGCCCTCGGTCGGCCAGCAGTAGCGCCGGTACGCGTCGGTGAACGCCGCCGCGTCCGCCGCCCGCTCCCGCTGCCGGCCGAGCAGCGCGTCCACGCCCGGCACCCCGCGTGCGGCCGCCTGTTCGAGCGCCCCCAGCGCGCCGGGGAAGACCGCCCGGGAGGCGGCGCCGACCGCCGCGTACTGCGAGCGGAGCAGACCGGCCGACTTCAGCGACCACGGCATCAGCTCGCCGTCGAGCAGCAGCCAGTCCGTGTCGAGCTCCTCCCACAGCCCGGCGGCGCCGATGGCCGCCCGCAGCCGCGCCAGGACCAGCTCGGTGGTCGCCCGGTCGTCGAAGAACGGGCGCCCGGTGCGGGTGTGCACGACGCCGGTCACCCCGTCGCCGGCGGCCACGCCGAATCGTTCCGTCGCCACCGCCGCGTCCTTGCAGACGAGCACGACGGCCCGCGACCCCATGTGCTTCTCCTCGCACACGACCCGCCCGACCCCGTCGGCCGCGTACTGCGCGAACGCCTCCGCCGGGTGCTCCAAGTAGCCTTCCGTCTTCGACGTCGCGGTCGGCGCCATGGTCGGCGGGAGGTAGGTGAGCAGCCGCGGGTCGACCGCGAAACGGCTCATGACCTCCAGGGCCGCCGCCGCGTTCTCCTCCCGCACGGCGACGTTGCCCATCAGCCGCGTCTCCACGATCCGGCGGCCGTGCACGTCGGCGAGGTCCAGCGGCCGGCCCTGGTGCCCGCCGGGCGCCTCCGGCGCGAGCGGCTTGGCCGGCTCGTACCAGACCCGCTCCGCCGGTACGTCGACGAGCTCGCGCTCCGGCCAGCGCAGCGCGGTCATCTTCCCGCCGAACACGGCACCCGTGTCGAGGCAGAGGGTGTTGTTGATCCAGGAGGTGTTCGGCACCGGGGTGTGGCCGTAGACCACAGTCGCCCGGCCCCGGTAGTCCTCGGCCCACGGGTAGCGCACCGGCAGCCCGAACTCGTCGGTCTCGCCGGTGGTGTCCCCGTACAGCGCGTGCGAACGCACCCGCCCCGAGGTCCGGCCGTGGTACTTCTCCGGCAGACCGGCGTGACAGACCACCAGCCGGCCCCCGTCGAGGACGTAGTGGCTGACCAGGCCGTCGACGAAGGCCGCGACCTCGGCCTTGAACTCCGCCGGCTCGCGCTCCAGCTGCTCGATCGTCTCGGCGAGTCCGTGCGTCTGCTGCACCGTGCGGCCGTGCAGCCAGCGTCCGAGCTTGTTCTCGTGGTTTCCCGGCACGCACAGCGCGTCCCCGGCCGCCACCATGCCCATCACGCGGCGCAGCACGCCCGGGCTGTCGGGGCCGCGGTCGACCAGGTCACCGACGAAGACGGCGGTCCGGCCCTCCGGGTGGTGCCCGTCCACGTAACCCAGCTTCGCGAGCAGCGTCTCCAGCTCGGAGCGGCAGCCGTGCACGTCGCCGATGATGTCGAACGGCCCGGTGAGGTGCCGCAGATCGTTGAACCGCTTCTCCAGGACGACCTCGGCCGTGTCCACCTCCGCCACGCTGCGCAGTACGTGCACCTTACGGAAGCCCTCGCGCTCCAGGCCCTTCAGCGAACGGCGCAGCTCGCGGCGGTGCCGCTGGATGACGTGGCCGGGCATGTCCGCGCGGTCGGGGCGGGCCGCGTTGCGCGCGGCGCACACGTTCTCGGGCAGGTCGAGCACGATGGCGATCGGCAGCACGTCGTGCTCGCGGGCGAGCCGCACGAGCTGCCGGCGCGCCTCGCGCTGCACGTTGGTGGCGTCCACGACGGTCAGGCGTCCGGCGGCGAGCCGCTTCCCGGCGATGTAGTGGAGGACGTCGAAGGCGTCCTTGCTGGCGCTCTGGTCGTTCTCGTCGTCGGCGACGAGCCCGCGGCAGAAGTCGGAGGAGACGATCTCGGTCGGCTTGAAGTGGCGCCGGGCGAAGGTCGACTTGCCGGAGCCGGTCGCTCCGACCAGGACCACGAGGGAGAGATCGGTGACGGGCAGGACGCGCCCGGTCTTCGGGGTGGTGGTGTCGTCGGTCATGCCGCGTCCTCCTTCGGGGTGTCGGTGGCGGTGGTTGCGGAGTCGATACGGGTGAAGGCGGCCATCTGCGTGGGCGGGCCGACCTCGGGGTCGTCCGGGCCGACCGGCAGGAGCGCGCACGTGTAGCCGTACCGCTCCCCCACGGCCGCCGCCCACTCCCGGAACTCGGCCCGGTTCCACTCGAAGCGGTGGTCGCTGTGCCGGGCGTGCCCAGCGGGCAGCGACTCCCAGCGCACGTTGTACTCGACGTTCGGGGTGGTCACGACCACCGTGCGGGGCCGGGCGGAGCCGAACACCGCGTATTCGAGTGCGGGCAGCCGCGGCAGGTCGAGGTGCTCGATCACCTCGCTCAGCACGGCCGCGTCGTAGCCGTTCAGCCGCTTGTCGGTGTACGTGAGGGAGCCCTGGAGCAGCTTCACGCGGGCTGCCTGCCGCTCGCCCATCCGCTCCAGGCGCAGCCGGCGCGCGGCGACCGAGAGAGCGCGGGCGGACACGTCCACGCCGACGACCTCGGTGAACCGCACGTCCTTGAGCAGCGCCTGCACCAGCTGGCCCTGGCCGCAGCCGAGGTCGAGCACGCGGGCGGCGTCGGCGGCGCGCAGCGCGGCGAGGATCGCCTCGCGGCGCTGCTCGGCGAGCGGCACCGGGCGTTCGTCGGTGTCGGTGGTCTCGTCGACGGCGTTGTCGACGTCCTCGACGTCCAGGCCGTCCGCCTCGGCGAGCCGGACCAGCTCCAGGCGTTCCGTCGCCTGCCGGGTCAGGCCCCAACGGCGGGACAGATAGCGGCTGGTGATGAGGGCGCGGTCCGGGTGGTCCGCGAGCCAGCCGTCACCGGCGCGCAGCAGCTTGTCCACCTCGTCCGGCGCGACCCAGTAGTGCTTGGCGTCGTCGAGCACCGGGAGCAGCACGTACAGCTGGTTGAGGGCGTCGGCGAGCCGCAGTTCGCCCTCCAGGACGAGCCGTACGTAGCGGGAGTCGCCCCAGGCCGGGAACTCCGGGTCGAGCACGACCGGTTCCGCGGTCACGCTCGTCCAGCCGAGCGGCCCGAACAGCCGGGTCACCAGCTCCGCGCCGCCCCTCGCGGGCAGCGCCGGCACCTCGATCCGCAGCGGCAGCGGCTCGGCGGCCCGCTCCGGCCGCGCGGCGCAGCTGCCGTGCAGGGCGCTCTTGAACACCTTGGCGAGCGCGACGGCGAGCAGCGAGGAGGCCGCGTACGGGCGGTCGTTCACGTACTGCGCGAGTGCCGCGTCCGGGGCGCCGCCCCGGCCCTTCCCCTTGCCGCGGCGCACCAGCGCCACGGGGTCCACATCGAGCAGCAGCACGGCGGTGCACCGCTCCGCGCCGGCCTCGGGGTAGAGGACGTGCGCGGTGCCGTGCGAGGTCGCGAAGGACTGCGCCTTGCCGGGATGCTTGTGCAGCAGAAAGCCCAGGTCGGTGGCGGGTTTCTCGACAGTGCCGGTGGTGCTGATCGTCAGGAACATGCGTTCAAGGATGACCTTTCGCGCCGCCCCGTCACAACGTATTTCGTGCCCGTCGGGGTCCTGCTACCGCTCCGTCGCGAGCTCGGCGGCCAGGGCGGCGACGGCGCCGGGACCGACGCGGCAGCAACCGCCGATGAGGCGGGCGCCGGCGGCGCGCCAGGCGGAGGTCGTGGCGGCGTCGAAGGTGGCGCCACCGTGCCAGCGGCGGGTGCCGGCGTCCCAGCGCTCGCCGCTGTTGGGGTAGACGACCACGGGCTTGCCGGTCACGGCGGCGGCGATCTCCACGGCGGGTCCGACGTCGTCCGGGTCGCAGCAGTTCACGCCGACCGCGACCACCTGGTCGAGCCCCTCGGCGAGCCCGAAGGCGGTCTCCAGGCGCTGCCCGGCCCGGGTGTGGACCCCGCTCACCGTGTACGAGAGCCACACCGGCACCCCGCACCGGCCGACGGCCCGCAGCAGCGCCTCGGCCTCGTCGGCGTCCGGCACCGTCTCCAGGGCCAGCAGGTCCGCGCCGGCCTCGGCGAGGACCTCGACGCGGGGCCGGTGGAAGCGCTCGAGCTCGGCCACCGAGAGCCCGTACCGCCCGCGGTACTCGCTGCCGTCGGCGAGCATCGCCCCGTACGGCCCGACGGAGGCGGCCACCCAGACCTCCCGCTCCGTCCGCCCGCCCGCCTCCCGGGCCAGCGCGACGCTGCGGTCGAGGAGCCGCGCCGTCTCCGCGTGCCCGAGGCCGCGCCGGGCGAAGCCCTCGAAGGTGGCCTGGTAGCTGGAGGTGATGAGCACCTGCGCCCCGGCCCGTACATAGGCGGCGTGCGCGGCCTCGATCTGCTGCGGCGCGTCTGCGAGCAGCCGCGCCGACCACAGGGCGTCGGACAGGTCGCAGCCCTGCGCCTCCAGCTGGTTGGAGAGCCCGCCGTCGAGGACGACCGTGCCCTCGGCGAGGGCGGCGGCCAGCGTGCGTTCGGGTCTCATCGGCTCACCCCAGCGACCTCGTCCCCTGCGCGGAAGCCGCCCGGACCACGGCTCCCACCTGCACCGTACCCCCGCCCGCCCGCCGTCCACCCTCCTGTCAGTCCGCGGCCCGACCCGCGGCCCGGCCGGCCGGCCGCCCGTCAACCGATTCGTCAGCGAATGATCTCCACCGGCACGGTCGGGTGAATATCCGCCCACGGGACGGGCGGCGTCCGGCCGGGCCAGTGACCGGGGCCCGGCGGGCGTCGTTGGCTCGGGCGGAGCCGGACCGCCCGGCCCGCGTGCCGGCGGCCGTTGCCGGTGCGTCGCTCTCTTGTGGCCCTCTCCGTAGCGAGGGGCCCCGGGCCGAGGAGGCCGCCATGTCCCAGGAAGCCGCGCCGGAGCAGCCCCTGCCGTCGCAGGGGCCGTCGGGTGGCGCCCCGAAGGGGCTGCTGCAGCAGATGGAGGAGCTGATGGCGGCCCTGACCGCCGATCTCTCCCAGCTCGACGCCGACCTCCAGTCCTCGGCCGCCGCCCACCCCGCGCCGCCACGGACCGAGGACACCCCGGCCTGAATGGCCCCGGGCCCGACGGCCGGCCTTCGCTCAGCGCGGGCCCGGAGCCGGGCCCGCACGGCCGCGGGCGGGGTCGGGCGGGCGGTCCCGCTCGCGCTCGGCCTCCCGCGCGGCGAGGCGGCGGAGCATGGCACGCACCCGGTCGCCCGCCTCGTCGGCGGCGTCGATGGCCTCGATGCACTGCCAGTAGAGCCCCTCCTCGTCGGTGGCGCAGGCCACGCCGACCAGGGCGATGCCGACCTCGCCCAGGAGCGCGGCAAGCGCGGTCAGGGCCGCGCGGGTGTCCCCGACACCGGTGAGCTGCGCGGCGCGCGGCCCGCCGGTGCGGAGGGCGGGGTGCTCCACCGCTCCACGTCCGCCCACCGTCTCGCTCAGTCCCCGTGCCTCGCTGCGCAGCTCCATCGGCCCGCAGAGCGCGAGCCGGCTCCCTATCGCCTGGGCGAGGACCTGGGCCTGCCAGGCCTCCGCCACGATGTCGAGCGCCACCTGGCTTTCGGCCAGCGCGTGCCGCCCCGTCGCGATCAACCTCTCCGCATCCATCAACGCCGCCCCCGTTCCCCTGACTTACCGCTCACTCATTCCATTACCCAGCGTGAGGCGACCTGAGCCCGAACACCAGGGGAATTCGGAAATCTGTGGACAGGAATCTCGTTGGGGAGAACTCGATCACTCCGAAGAGTGACGATCGGTGTCGTCGGCGGGCCCTGACCGCCCCCGACGGGCCGGAAAACGCAGCTCGTTGCGGTCGATCTTGGCCGAGAGCGCCTCCAGCGGATCGATCCCGGACACCTCGCAGAACTGCAGCAGATAGGCGAGGACGTCGGCGACCTCGTCGCGGACCCGGTGCGCGCGCTCCGGGTCCGCCATCACGCGCCCGGCCTCCTCGGGCGTCAACCACTGGAAGATCTCCAGGAGTTCGGCGGCCTCGACGCTCAGCGCCGCGGCCAGGTTCTTCGGCGTGTGGTACGGCTGCCAGTCGCGGGCGGCGGCGAACTCCGCGAGGCGGCGCTGCAGGCCGGGCACATCATGTTCGGTCACGCCCCAGGTCTACCACCGTCAGACCCGGCACCTCCGGCACACCCGTCCCACCCCGCTCACCCACGACCCGCTCACCCACGACCCGCTCCCCTTCAACCCGCTCCCCCACGGTCGCCACGAGCCGCATGTGGCCGGACCCGCAGATCTCCCCGGCCAGGGCGAGCAGGGCGCGCACCTGCCGGCTGTCGAGTCCGCGGTCGAGTCCGTCGGCGAGGACGGTGAGGGTCTGCATGGCCTGCGGGACCTCGTCGACCGGGTCCACGGTGAGCACCGCGGGCCCGGTGAGCAGGACGAGCCCGAGGGCGAGGTAGCGCAGTTCGCCCTCGCCGAGGCGGCCGAACGGGGTGGCCGGGGACGCCCCGTGGGCGGCGCGCTCCAGGACGGCCCGGACCAGGGAGCCGTCCACCGACTCCCGTAAACCGAGACCGGTGACCGGACCCGCGCAGCCCGCGGCGGCGAACGCGGCGAGCCGGGCGTGCCGGCGGGGGCATTCGTTGGCGGTGCGGTGCAGCACTTCGGCGAGGTTGCGGCAGTCGCGGCGCAGCCGGCCGGCGCTCGCTCCGATCGGCACGGGTTCGCGCATCGTGTGCGGCCGCGGGTCGCAGGGGAAGACCGACCGCAGTCCGACGACGACCTGTTCGGCGGCGGCGAGGACGTCGCGCTGGCCCTTGGTCTTCCCCGCGACGCGCAGCGGGAGGAGTGCGGTGGCCAGGAGGTCGTCGGGGAGCGGGGCGCGGGTGACCGGTGTGCTGCCCGCGGTGTGCCACTCGGCGTGGACGGTGCCGCGCCCGGGATCGCGCAGCGCGGTGGCGAGGAGGGTGCGGCCCCGGCCGGTGAGGCGTTCGCCGGCGATCCGCAGGGCGGGTTCGACCTGTACGGCGAGGTCGAGTGCGACGGGTCCGGCCGGCCCGTCGACGGTGCAGCCGATGCGGAATCCGCGCCGCCCCTGCCCGTCGGGCCGGGACCGTTCGGGGACGTGGTCGGCGGCGTCGGGCAGGGCCTCGGCGAGACCGGCGCCGGAGGCGAGACACGCGAGTGCCTCGTACGCGCGCAGGGCGGTGCTCTTGCCGCTGCCGCTCGGCCCCCGCAGCAGGGTGACCGGGCCGAGCGGCAGCACGGTGCCGCGGTGCGGTCCGAAGGCGGAGAGCCGCAGTTCGGTGAGGGAGGGCCGGGCGGGGGCGGAGGCGGGGAGCGGGACGGTGGCCCTCGTGGCCCGGTCCGGGCCGCGGGTCCGCCCCTGCGAGGGGACGAACCCGGACACCCGGACCTCGGGGTGGTACGCGCGGTCGGGGGCGGTGCCGCCCGTGGTGGTCGTCATGCCCGGACCGTACGCAGCCGCCCGTACGCCGAACCGTTACGGCTGAACGGTCTTCCTACGAACGGGGGACCGCCCCCGCCTCCATGTCCTCGGCGTTCTCGTCCGCGGAGCCCTCGACCTCGGTGCCGGCCGGGGCGAGCAGGAAGACGTTGCGGTCGACCCGGTGCATGCCGCTGCCGAGTCCGAAGACGACACCGCTGCTGAAGTCGAGGATGCGCTTGGCGACCTCGGTGTCCGCGCTCGTGAGGTCGAGCAGGACGGGGATCTGGGCGATGAGGTACTCGGCGACCTCGCGGGCGTCGGCGAACACCTGGACCCGCAGCACGACCATGCGGCGCTGTTCGGCGGCCCCGTACTGGTCGGGGATCGTGCGGTGGTCGACCCTGGACGGCCATTCGTCCCGGCCGCGCAGGGGCACCACCTGTGCCAGGCCCTCCCACTGCTCGTCGGTGACGTCGTACCTCTCGTACCTACTCATGCGCCCATCCTCCCGTTACTCACCCGTTCGGCCCAACACCGACACGAACCGTCTCACCCGTTCGCACGCGGCCGCTTCATGATCTCCCGCCGGTCCGGACGCGCGGCGGCCCCCGGTCCGCGAGCACGGACCGGGGGCCGCCGTCGGGCACGGGGGTCAGGGGCAGCTGACGCGGGTGTCGCCGGGGTCGGTGGTGCAGGTGTCGGTGCCGTAGCCGCCGTTGGCGGTGTCGTTGCCGGAGACGCCGTCGGTGGTGGTGAGGCGGTCGTTGCCGTAGTAACCGGTCAGGGTGTCGTTGCCCTGGTTGCCGTTCAGGGTGTCGTCGCCGAAGCCGCCGTCGATGTTGTCGTTGCCGAAGCCGCCGTGCACGGTGTCCGTGCCGTATGTGGCGCGGACGGTGTCGTTGCCGCTGAGCGCGCAGATCACGTCGTTGCCGTACGTACCGGTGAGGGTGTCCGTGCCGCTGGTGCCGACGATGGTGCAGCCGCGGGCGTTGTTCACCGAAGTCGTCGCGGCGGCCGTGTTGTCGCCGCCGGCCGGGTCCTGCTCGGTGGCGCTCGCGGTGGCCGTCTGGGTGAGGGTGCCGGTGGTGCGGGGCTCGGCGGTCACGGTGACGGTGGCGCTCGCGCCGGCGGCGAGCGAGCCGAGGGCGCAGGTGGCGCCGGTCGCGGCGGTGGTGCAGCCGCCCTGCGAGGGGGTGGCGGAGATCAGGGTCGCGCCGGCGCCGGAGAGGGCGTCGGTGAGGGTGACCCCGGTGGCCGTGGCGGTGGAGCTCGCCGCGTTGGTGACGGTCACGGTGTACGTGGCGCGGTCGCCGATGCTGACGGCGGCGGGGCCGGTCTTGGTGACCGCCAGGTCGGCCTGCGGGGTCGGCGGCGGGGGCGGCGGGGTGCCGTCGCCGCCCTGGTAGCGGGCGAGGGCGAGGGCGTAGCCGGCACCGTAACCGGCGGCGACGATCTTGCCGTCGGGCTGGACGAGCACGCCGCGCGCCTCGTCGAAGTCGCCGAAGCCGGTGACCGCGAAGCCGTCGCCCGCGAAGCCGGTGTCGACGGTGCCGTCGGCGTTGAAGCGGGCCACGCCGAAGTCGTTGGCCTCGGCGCTGTTCGGGTCGTCGGCCAGGCCCGCGACCACGATCCTGCCGTTGGACTGGAGGGCCAGGGCGTTCGCCTGGCCGCCGTCGCCGGGGAAGGCCGCCGAGGTGCGGCCGCCGGTGCCGAAGCCCGCGTCGGCGGTGCCGTCGGCGTTGTAGCGGAGCAGGGCGACTCCGGCGCCGCCGGAGCCGGCGGCGACGATCTTGCCGTCGGACTGGACGGCGACGGCGTTGCCGAACTCGGTGCCGCCGAAGTCGGCGGTCACCATGCCGTCGCCGCTGAAGGCGGTGTCGAGGCTGCCGTCGGTGTTGTAGCGGGCGAGGCCGATGTCGAAGGCGGTGTTGCCGACGTAGCCGACGGACACGACCTTGCCGTCGGGCTGTACGGCCATCCGGCGGGCGATGCCGCCGGCGTCCTGCGGTGAGGCCGGGGTGAAGCCGGCGACGATCGCGCCGTCGCCGCCGAGGCTCGGGTCGAGGCTGCCGTCGGCGTTGAGGCGGACCAGCGCGAAGCCGCCGCCACCGCCCTTGCCCGCGGCGACGATCCGGCCGTCGGGCAGCAGGGCGACGTCGGCGCCGTCGGCGGAGCCGCCGAACTCGTCGACCCGTACGAGCCCGGCGTCGCCGAATCCGGCGTCGAGCGAGCCGTCGGCGTTGTAGCGGGCCACCGAGAAGAAGCAGCAGCCGCCCTCCTCGCCGGGCACCTCGGTGGTGCCGGCCACCACGATCTTGCCGTCCGGCTGGACGGCGACGCCGTTGGCGGAGTGGGTGCCACCGCCGAAGTCGCTGGTGGCGATGCCGTCGCCGGCGAAGGTGGGGTCGAGGGCGCCGTCGCCGTCGTAGCGGGCGAGGACGAAGCCGGCCTCGCCGGCGCCGGCGACGACCAGTTTGCCGTCGGGCTGCTGCGCGAGGTCGTGGCCCTCCGCGTAGCCGGTGACGGGCGTCGTGACCCGGCCGTCGGCGCCGAAGGAGGGGTCCAGGTCACCGGGTGCCGCGAGCGCGGCGCCGGGCAGGAGGAGGGCGGTCGCCAGGCCGAGGGCGACCAGGGCCGCGGCCCTGGTGGTGCCCGGTCGGCGACGCCGGTGCGCCGGCCTCGGGTGTGGGTGGGGGGTCATGCGCGTACGAACCTCCGTCTCGCGGCGGACTGGGAAGCACCCACACCTTCCTGACTCGCCCTCCGCCGCCCCGCCGGCCGTGCCGCGCTGCGTCCCACTGGCCCCGCCCGTTCCACTCCCGGGAGGGAGCGCGCGAAACCCCCGTCCGCGCCAGCCAGGCAGGCGACGCAGACGGGGGCGGGGCGCGGCGGGGGCCGTGCGGCGGGCCGTGGTCCCTAGGTGACGGTCTCCGGGTCCGTCGCGGGCGCGTCCTCGAAGGCGCGGCCGACGCCCGCGAACGACTCGATCACGCTGATGCCCTCCGCGATCGCCTCGACGGCGAAGACGCTCGTGGTCGTCGGCGGGTAGCCGATGAGTTCGATGGCCCGGCTGACCGACAGCGGGTTCTGCATGTCGACGCCGTCCCAGAGGTACACCGCCCCCCAGTAGCCCTTCTCGGCGTCCGCGAACCAGGTCTTCAGCCGCATTCCCCTGAGCGTGGAGAACGCGTCCACCGCGTAGTCGCGCAGGTACTCGCGCAGGCTCTCGACCGTCGCGGTCGAGTTCTTCAGGTTCCAGAGCACGATGCTGACGTACATGCTCACACCTCCCAGGACGGCGAGGCCCAGCGCCGCAGTCGGTACGGCGCCCACCAGACGCCGTCGCCGATCCGGACGACCAGGCGGTGCTTCTCGAACACCGCCATCGCCGTGGCCGGCACGGAGTCCGCTCCGCGGTCGGCCGCCAGCGCCTCGACGGCGGAGACGTGGACGTCGTCCGAGACCGTGAGCCGGCGCAGACCGGAGTGGCGCCGGTCCCGGATCTGCAGGAATCCCGGGCCCCGGCGGAAGAAGCACCTTCCCACGTGGTACCTGGCCCGCCAGATGCGCAGCGCCTCGGCACCGCGCGGCCCCTCCAGGACCGACGGGGGGAAGAGATGGCTGTAGACCCACCACTCGGGACCTTCCGGCGCCGTCATCTCCGCCCGCCAGTCCACCTCCACGCCGTAGCTGGTGAGATCGCGGATGAAGGAGAGCACCGGGATGACGTGCTCCGTCCCCGGTCGTCCCCCGAGATCGACGAGCGGCTCGATCGACACGAACCGCACGCCGGACTCGTAGATCCGGCGCGCCTCGTCCGCGATGTCCCCGCCGAGCACACGGTCGCCGAGGTGCATGTCCGGCAACGCGCGTACGGACGCGGCACCGTGGCGCCACATGCTGAACCGCACGTCGAACCCGTTGCCGGGAAGGGTCGCGGCATCGTTCGTCGTCTGCATGGCAGCCTCGCTCCCTCTCACGCCGCTACGGACTCGGACGACGGACGCGCCGCGAGGCCCTGGCCCACCCGGATCTGCATCAGCCGCTGGTTGCGGTCCCTCGTGACGACGTGGATCATCCGCCCGTCGTCCGTGAAGAGCAGGCCGAGCTCGTTCATCCAGCGGTCGATCACCGAGGCGACGTCGGACGGCCCGAAGCGCTTCGCGCACTCGCGCTCCAGGTATTCGAGCGTCCTCGGCTGGTCGAGCAGCCGGAAGAGCGCGATCTCGACGTCGGTGGTGAGCTGGACGACGTCCCAGTCGAAGCCGGGCCGGGTGTTGGTGAGCGTGATGCCCTCGTCGGTCTCGAAGAACGACAGCTGGCTGCGCCAGTGCGCGTCGCGCCACGCGTCCATGCCGGCGCGCAGCTTCCACGCCATGTCGTTCCCGATGCCCTGGTGCGTCGCCTTGAAGATGTACGCGATGTCGAACAGTTCCTTCTCGGGAAGGTCGTAGGTGAGTCCGTACTGAGGGGCCGCCCACCGCTCGTGGAAGCCGAGCGAGGGGTTCTCGAAGTACGGGGCGAAGCGCTGGACCGCGAGCCGGTCGTCGCCGCCGGCCGGCTCCAGGTGGTGCAGCTTCGGGAACTGCTCGATGATCTGCGCGTAGTCCTCGTCGGTCTCCCCGGGGAAGCCGTAGAGATAGGCCCACGCCACGGTGAGGCCCAGCGACTCGGCGTCCCGGAGCACGCGCACGTTCAGGCAGCCGGAGACGCCCTTGTCCATGAGCTTCAGCACCTTGCTGTTCAGGCTCTCGATGCCGGGCTGGACGCAGACCACGCCTCCCTTCGCGATGACCTCCAGCTGCTCGTACCGCATGTTCGCCTTCATCTCGTACATCAGGCGCAGGTCGAGGTCCGCCTCGGCGAGCCGTGGGAGGAGCGAGTCCAGATAGGACATGTCCAGGATGTTGTCGACGATCATCACGTCGAGAATCCGGTGGCGCTTGGTGAGCGTCACGAGGTCGTCGAAGAACTGCTCCGGCCGCTTGCTGCGGAACATCATGCTGGCGCCGTTCAGGCCGCAGAAGGTGCAGTGGTGCTTCTCGCCCCACCAGCAGCCGCGGGAGCTCTCCAGGACCAGCCTGGGCTCCAGCCAGAAGCGGGCGTGCGACCTCGTGAACTGCTCGACGTACTCGTCGTAGTGGGGCATCACCATCGCGGCGGGCGGCAGCGGCCTGGTGCTCACGGCGTTGTGCACCGAGGCTCCGCTCCCGTCCCGCCAGCACAGCCCCGGCACGGTCTCGAAGGCCGGCTCGTCCGCGGTGAGCGAGCGCAGCAGCCCCGGCCAGGCCAGCTCGCCCTCGCCGCGGACCACGTAGTCGACGAAGTCGAAGTTGCGGTGCAGCGCCTCGCCCATCGACCCTTCGCAGTTGGCGCCGCCGAACACGGTCACCGTCCCGGGCGCGAGTTCCTTGACCCGCCGGGCGACCGCCATCGACGCGGTGAGCGTCTGGAAGGTGGTCGTGAAGCCGACGACATCGGGTTCGCCGGCGACGATCCGGCGGGCGAGTTCGTCGGTGAACTCCTCGACGTGCTCGTGCAGCCAGAGCGTGGTCCGGATCCGGCTCTCCTCGGTGTTGCCGTGCGCCAGTTCCTGGCCGTGCACGGTCTCCGAGCGGGGGCCGAACTGCTCCAGGAACTCCGGAACCTTCCACTTCGGGTCGTGGTAGAGAGCCGAGGAGAACACCCAGTCGCCGGTGCCGATGTAGCAGCTCTCGAGGTCGTAGTAGCGGTAGTCCTCGTAGTTGAAGTCGGGGCGGCGCGAGGTGATCCAGTCCACGAAGTCGAGGTTTCCGTACACCACGTCGACCTGGTAGTCGGGGAACTCCTTGAGCGTGAGGCTCTTGAGCAGGCCGAGAGCCACCGACGGAAACCCGATCGGACTCCACGGCACATTGACGAGCGCAATGCGCATGATTCTTCTCCGTTAGTTTCCTAGGTCGCCGGTTTCGCGAGTTCCCGGGCGACGGAATCGAGCCCGTCCGCCAGCTCCTGGGTGGATTTCCCCGAGACCTCCTCGTTGGCGCGCGCGAGGAGATAGCAGAACAGGAACCGCTCGGCCAGGCTGAATCCCATCGTGTGGAGACAGCTGTACAGCAGGCTCGCCTGAATGCGGTACGCCAGGAAGTCCGGGCTCCGGTGCAGCAGGTCCGACATCTCCGGGGACAGCTTCTTCGCGTGGAATTCGCTGGGCGGCCGTCGATCGTCGCGGTGCTCGCCGAAGTCGTCGAGCGTCGGGCCGGCGTGCGCGATGCGACCGGCGCGGCACTCTTCGCGCAGTGCTCCGAAGTGCTGTCGTACGGCGTCCGCCCAGGCGCGCGCCGGCTCGTCGCCGAGCCGGAGCGCGGGGACCGGTGACGCCGCGCAGGCGCGGACGGCCTCCCGGACGTGTCCGCCGAGTCGGGCGTAGTACGCCGCGCAGCGACGCTCGAAGGAGTCGGGGTCCTTGGCCATCGCGTTCTTGGCGCCCTCGTAGTGGGAGCGATAGCTGAGCATGCGCAGACCGAGCAGTTCACCGAAGCCGCGCGAGGACAGCCGGCGCTGCTCGGACTCCAGCACGGTGGCCGCCGCGTTCGCGACCATCAGGTCGAGGGCCAGCAGATACGCCCTGGTCCTGTCGTCGCCGATCGCCGAGACGGCCCGGGCGAGGATCGGTGCGACGGCGCGGTAGAGGCGCTTGGCCGCGGCGTCGAACCCGTCTCCGCCGATCCCGGAGTTCCACAGCGGTGAGGGGATCTCCTCGAAGGGGAGCTCCGCCGCGGTCGGCCGCAGGTCGTGGGCGTCCGCCGCGCGCCGGACCCGGCCCCGCGCCTCGTCGGGCGTGGCCGTGTCGGACCGGAGGCTGATCTGAAGGCAGTCGCGCCCGCTCTCCCGGTCCCAGGTGCGCACGAAGTAGTAGTCGCCGGGCCAGGCCGGCTGCTCCGGCCCGAACAGGCCGGTGATGAATCCGCGGATGCTCCGGGTCACCGTCGCGTCCCCCTCGTCGAGGGGGATCGTCACAAACACGTGCACACGAACCTCCGCGGTAACGACATGCCTTGCCGAGGGGGCGTCAGGCCCCCGGTGTGCCGCTGCCGGCGGGCGCGCGTTCGGTGAACGGCGCCCGGCGGCAGCGGCCTTCCAGCCGTCTGGTCAGGACGACGAGGACGAACACGAGCTGGTCGTGCAGCCGGTGGTGGTGGTCGACGCCGCCATCGCCTGCGAGAGGGTCTCGTCGCTGTAGTTCGAGTCCTCGATCAGATCCGAGATCTCCAGCGCGTTCAGGTCGAGTTCCTGCGTGGAATCCATGGGAAATCACCCCCCTTCATGAATCCGGGAAGTCCGCCGCCTGGTCAGGACGACGAAGAAGAACACGAGCTGGTCGTGCAGCCGGTCGTCGTGGTCGACGCCGCCATCGCCTGCGAGAGAGTCTCGTCGCTGTAGTTCGAGTCCTCGATCAGATCCGAGATCTCCAGCGCGTTCAGGTCGAGCTCCTGCGTGGAATCCATTGGGAATCACCTCCCTCCGCGACTCGCTTTTCACCGTACCAGGATCGGTCGGCAGTTTGGGAAGAACTCCCGGGAAATTTCCGTCAGTTGGCCGACGACGTGATTTCCCTCAGGGCGCGACGAATGACATGGGCGAGAAACGCCTCGGCGACCGGAAGAATTCCGAGGCGATTGTTGGTGGTGTGAATGTAGTTGGCCAGGCAGTGGGCGTACGGAGTCTCTTCGAGGACGAGTTCCGCGACGCCGCCGCCCGGCGGTCCGGCCTGCGCGGCCTGGGCGGATTGCGCGGCCTGGGCGGCCTGGGCGGACTTCAGGGCTCTGGCGTACGTGTCGTGGAAGACGTCGGTGGCCCCGTCCCGCCAGACCGCGCCGCACAGGCGCATCACCCTGCCGCGCGTTCTCTCGTACATCCCGGCCCACTGCTCGTCGTAGCCGGGCGGCACCCATCTTCGCCAGTCCTCCTCGTAGTGGCGGAGGAAGTCCTGGCTCTGCTCCATGTCCAGGCCCGAGCCCTTGAGGGACATGGCCATGACGCGCATCGCCGGCCCGGCCGGCGACGCTCTCAACTGGCGGTCCGTCAGGCCCGCGAGGAGGTCGAGGACCGCGGTCGAGGTCGAGCGGAAGAGCTCCTCGGCGATGCGGAGTCCGGTGGTGCCGCCGTACTTCGCGTACTCGGGCGAGTAGACGGCCGCTTCGATGGTGCCCGCCGCCCTGACCTCCTCCGGCTTCGCCCCTTCGAGCGCGGCCAGACCGGGCTGGTGGGAGGACTGCTGCGCGTACTCGGCGGCCTGCTCGGCGTCGAGGGCCGGCATCGCCGCGGCCAGCCTGCCGCGTACCGACTCGACGGTCGCCTCCGAGGCCTCGTGGAGCCGCAGTCGGATGTGCGGACCGCCCTGCCAGTACCGCAGGTACCAGAAGCGGTCGCGGACCCCGGCCTCGCGCACGACGGGGTGGAGCACATCGCGCAGGAATCCGGGCTGCAGCGACATCGGCAGATGGATGTGGAGCGGCGACCACTCACTCCGTACGGCCGTCCGCTCGGTCTCGGTAGAGCTCAACGAAAAACTCCTCTGCTGCCGCCGGTCCCGAGCCGCCGTACTCGTCGGGGGCCGGCACGCACTCTCGGATGGACGCGTAGACGTCGTCCCGGGTCAGCGCGGACTTCGCGAAGCTGCGCACCAGGAACGGGTTGCGGAAGTCGACGTACATGGGCTTGTGGACGCTGGCCCGGGTCAGATGCCGGAAGTCGGACCAGTCCCTCGGGATCTCCTCGACGAGCCCGGACAGCAGGTTGTACTCGTCCAGGCGCTGGGTCAGGACGAACGCGTGCTGGGGCAGGCCCTGTTCGCGCCGCCACCGGTCGAAGCCGAGCAGCGCCGGGTAGGAGTCCTTGCTCAGCTCGGACAGTTCGGGGATGTCGCGGGCCGGCACCGTCCAGGTGCGCCGGCTCGCGACGACGTCGCCGACCATCAGCCGCGGCGAGGATCCGGGGTACCCGCGATGGCCCATCGCCCGGCCGATGTCGTCCAGCGGCGCATAGTTGTACCGGATCGTCGGGCTCAGGACCTCCAGCAGGTTGTAGAGGACCGGGACCACGATGGGGAGCATGAAGTTCATCGGAGCCAGGTGGACCCGCTCGTCGAGCTCGGGGTCCCAGAGGACCACCTGGCGGTGGGCGTGGTCGATCCGGATCGCGAGCCGGTCGAGGCTGTAGGCCCTCATCTCCGGCGCGGTGGGCCAGGTGCCGGGGTAGTTCAGCACCCGGTCGGTGAGCGGCGGGTGCAGGTTGAAGTTGAGGCCGGCGACCATGTTCAGGTCCACCTGCCCCGGGAAGGCCTTCCGGAGGTGTTCCCGGACGGCGGTCCGAAGGGTCCAGTCGTCGGCGGCGGATCCCTGGACGAACGAGCTGAAGCGCGAGAAGTAGACGCCGTATCCGGTCAGGACGCCGTTCACCACGATGTCGGGCGACGGCGTGCCGCCCGCGAACTGGACGCGGAAGGTGATCGACTCCGGGTCGACGCAGTCCGCCACGCCCGCGCAGGCGGCCGTGAGCGCCTCGGGAGTCATCCGGGCGACGCCGTCCTCGGGCACGAGCCGCGCGCCGATGTCGCGCAGGGCCTCGACCCGCTGGGCGACGAAGGTCTTGGCCGCGGCGGACTCGTGTCCCCAGAACACCGCGTCCTGCTCGCTCTCGGACAGCGAGACGAGCCGGTCGAAGAAGGTCAGGAACGGCACGGTCTCGCGGTCGCCGTAAGTCGTGGCCGCGAAGTGGTACATCCCCAGCCGCTTGGTGTGGCCGTAGTCGAGCAGCGACGAAAGGCGCCACAGGCTCTCCAGGGCGGGGACGCTCGCGGCCACGGCGTCCTGGCTCCAGGTGGCGGGCCGGTCGGGCGTCCAGAGGTCCTCGTACACCGGGGCCCGGGAGATCTCCGCGGGGGGCGGGTCCATCTCGCAGACCTCGGCGACATCGGTGAGGGCCTGCCCCGCGGCGCCCAGCAGCAGCCCGCGCTTCTCCGCGGGCGCGTCGGAGAGCGTGGTCTCCAGCTCCCGGAGGGTGTCGAGATGACCGCTCAGGACGGACACGGGCCGGGTCGTCCCGGCCCGCAGGACGCCGGCGACCCTCTCGGAGTACTCCGGGCCCTGCTCGTCGAAGCCCGGGCTGACGTACAGCAGCTCGATCCGCATCATGGCCCGCAGGGCCTTTCTGCTGGTCGCGTCGCTGCCGGTCAGCGCGGTCAGGGCCTGGAGCACCTCCGGCACCGTCGCCGTGCCTCCGGCCAGGACGGTCAGCAGGCAGTCGACGACCTTGTCGCGCTTCAGCCGGACGATCGACTCCTTCAGGCCGTACGCGGAGGAGTCGGGGACGAGGCCGATGAACTCGATCTTCCTGTCGTCCGCCCGCAGCGAGGAGTTCAGCAGCACCTTGCAGAGGTCGATGCCGCCGTCGACCCGTCGCAGTCCGGCGGCCAGCCAGTTCACCAGGACCCGGTTCAGCGTCGCCGTCGAGTACGTACGGGACTCCGGCACGGCCGCGGCCGCGGCTGCCTCCGCCTCCGCCTCCGGCAGGTCCGGCGGGAAGGCGCCGACCTCGGTGAACCGGCCGAAGGGGGACGGCTTCAGGGCGGCCCGGTAGGCGAAGTTCACCAGCGAGGACTCGAGCACCCGCGACCGGCTCGGCTTGACCGTGCCCATCTCGCCCGCGGTGTACCGGCGCAGGCTCTCGTAGAGCTGGTCGCCGGAGAGCTGGATGCTCCGCGCCATCGAGTCGTGCTCCAGGATGCGGGCGAAACCGGCGCGCGCCGAGCGCATCCGGTCCTCGAACCGCTCCCGCGCCGCGTCCTCGCTCCGTCGCGTCCGCTCCACGAGGTCGAACCACTCCCGCACCCCGGCGAGCACGTCCGCGCCGAGGTGCGGCTCCACGGCGCCGACCCGCCGGGCCGCCGGCTCGGCCCGCTGGTTGTAGACGTCACGGCGCAGCCGGA
Organism: Streptomyces sp. NPDC051909; assembly: GCF_040681095.1. Taxonomy (NCBI): domain Bacteria; kingdom Bacillati; phylum Actinomycetota; class Actinomycetes; order Kitasatosporales; family Streptomycetaceae; genus Streptomyces; species Streptomyces sp. NPDC051909. Next base: position 165,069 of record NZ_JBFAYA010000017.1, read on the forward strand.
CGAGCTCGGCGCGCACGGACGCGTCCACGTGCGGTACGAGTCCGGCCAGGCGGTCGGCCAGCTCGCCCGCCCGCCGCGCGCAGTCCTCCCGGAGGCGGCGGCTCTCCTCGATCCAGGCCCAGGGCTCGTCGAAGCGCAGCTCCGCGAGTCCGGCCACGGGCAGCCGGCTGCGCCGGAACACGACGTAGGGGCTGACCCTCGCGGTGGACTCGGCCGGGGGCCGAGCAGGCTCATCCGATCGCACGAAACGTACTCCTCGTCTATCCGGCGGGCTGGGGCGCAGGGCACGCCCTACGCGAAGGGGTGGGGCGGGACGTCCGCCGGGGTCATGTCGTCGGGCAGCAGGGAGGCATGAGGGAGCGAGCCGCTGTGCAGCCGCGGCAGCCCTTCGAGACGGCGGGTGGCCTGCCCGAACGTCATGGGCAGGCATCCGGGTACGAAGCTGCGCGTGCACACCAGTCCGCGCCAGCGCAGCTCGGGCGTGGTGACATCGGCCGCGTACACGTGCGTGCCGACGGCCTCGATCCGGGCCCGCACGTGGTCGAGATCCTTGTCGAGGGTGGCGAACTCCGGGGCGGCCGCGGCCACTTCGGAGAGACGGAGCTCGGGCCGGTCCGGTGTGGTCAGGAAGTCGAACCACTCCCGGGAGGTGGGCAGGGCACCGAGCAGACTGTGGTCGTCCATCTCGACCAGCGAGTCGAAGTCCTCCGCGAGCCGCTGCCGGTGCACCGGGTCGTCGTCGAAGGAGTGACGCAAGGAGGCCACGCGCGCGGACACCTCCATGACGGCCGACTCGGCCGCCGCCCGCGGGTACAGGCCGGCCGCGGTCGACACCAGGGTGCAGGGGCCCGAGTCCGCATCGCGCCGGGCGAGCGCGAGGACGACCGGGATGTCGATGTCCGAGGTCGCCCAGTAGAGGCGGACGCGGAATCCCGTCGTGACCTCGACGCGTTCCATCAGCTCCCTGAGGTCGCCGTCGGCCGGCCCCAGCGTGAGTTCGGGCAGGAGCAGCCTGCGGTACCAGGTGAGCAGGAAGGCGTCCCGTTCCACGATCTCGAACAGTCCGTGCAGGGTCGCCTCCTCGTGGCTCTGGCCCAGCGCGAAGCCGTTCGACGTGTCGTAGAAGAACGGCTTCCGCGCTCCGGCGCGGCGCACCCACGACAGCGCGACCTCCGGCAGATACCGGGCGGGGCCGTCGCCGAGCGGCGTGATCGGGACCCATTCCACCGTTTCGGCCGGGTCCAGAGGCGCCCAGAGGAAGCCGTCCCGCGCGTACTGCTCGGCGGAGTGGTGTCCGAGGGTGCGAGGATCGAGGCCCTGGGTCCCCAGCTCCGCGAGCGACGCCGCCACGAGGCCGTCGGCCGGCTGGTGGCAGAAGCCGGTGTGGCGCTCCAGGGCCTCCAGGACCGCGGTCGTCCTGCTCCTGGCGAAGCTCCGGGTGCGCCCGACGCCGGGTTCGAGCATCCCGTTGCCCAAGGGCAGGCCCACCTGCGCCTGGGGCAGCGGGCCGTCCAGATCGACGAGTGGTTCCCGGAACAGCGAGTGCGGTCCCAGATAGTCGGCCGTGAGCGTCGGCGGCAGCGGGCGCCGGGCGCGGAGCGCGCCCTCGGACTTCTCCAGGAGTTCGGGCGTCGCGCCGAAGGGGATCGTGGTCGTGGCGGTCCCGGGCCGGGCCGCCGGGCAGCCCGTTCTCGGCGGTACGTGTCCCCGGCGCACCGCGCCGCTCGCCCGGTCGACCGTCGCGAGCGCGCCGCCGGCGGTGGGCGCCCGGAGCAGCAGGGCCGCGAGCCGGGTGACGGTCGCGCGCAGGGCCGGGCCGAGCCGCTGCCAGAGCGCGTGGCCGCGCGCGGCTCCCGCGGCATCGCTCCCGTACGGCTCCTTCAGCGGCATCTCGGCGAACTCCACGTTCCTGCCGAGGAACCAGGCCAGGCATCGCGGGCATCCGCCGTCGCCGTCGTGCGCCAGGTCGTACGCCAGGACGTGGACGCCGCCGCACCAGAACAGCACCGCCAGGCCGCGCCCCGAGCCCCCTCCGTCGCCCCGTATCCGGGTGGGGTCGGTCAGCGGGCCCAGGAGCAGCTCGGCCGGTTCCGGTGCGCCCGACAGTTCGGAGATCAGGTCGGCGGCCGGCATCGGGCCGTCGGCCGGCGGGGCGGCCTGCTTCTGGACGCTCATACGACCTCCACCAGTCGGACCCTGCCTCGCGCGAAGGGAACGGCTCGTGCCGTCACCTCGGCGCACTCCGGTCGTGCGATGTGCCGCCACACCTCGGTCCAGGTGAGGAAGTGCGGGTTGAGCGGGACCAGGGCTCCGGCGTCGTTGACAAGGCCGAGGAGCGCCATGGAGACCGCTTCCGCGTAGCAGGCGCCCGCGCCCCGCGCGACCGCCGCGCCCGCGATGCGGCCGGTGACCCGGTGGATGCCGTTCGGCAGCCGGGTGCCGGTCCACCGCGGTGCCTCCCCGCCACGGCCGCGGAGGACGGCCCGCTGGATGTACCGGCTGAACCGGGCGCACTCGCCGTGCCCCAGGTCGTCGTCGGACAGGTCCACCCACGCGTAACCGTCCGGGGGCTGTGCCAGCGACCGCTTCAGGAGGGCGCGGTAGACCGCCTCGTCCAGCGTCCATCCGGCGCCCGCCGCGGGTGACGCGAACATCTCCAGCGCGTTGAGCGCCGCCTGATAGATCGCCTCCCGGGGCGACAGGGTGGCGGTGGTGAGCTCATGGACCCGGCACGCGCCGGCGAGCCCGACGAGGACGGTGGCGCCGGCCCGTCCGAAGGGCACCTGCGTCAGATCGCCGCCGTCGAGCCGGCGGAAGGGGCCGACGCATTCGTCGGTCCAGCCGCGCAGGGTGTCGACGATCCGCGCGTGGACGTCGTCCAGTCGACCGTCGTCCTCGGGGCTGACGATGTTCCTGCGGACCAGCGTCTCGGCCGCGTCGTGGCCCGCGTCGGCGGTGACGGTCGCGGGGACGGGGGGCGGCACCACCGCCCGGTGGCAACGGCAACCCGCCGCCGACCACGCCGGGTGCGTGGTCACCGTCGGCGGGTTCGGTCGGTCCGACGCGAGGGACAGGGACACGGCCGCTGCCGCGTGCTCGCCGAGTCCGGCACCGCGCAGGTGGACGGCATGGATCAGCGCCGCCGTGATGACGTCGTCGTCCGATGCCGTGGACATCGGCCCGCTGGTGTCGACGCCGGCCGGAGCGCCCGACGGTGCCGTGTCACCGTACCGGCACAGGCATGCCCAGCAGCCGGTCACCGTGTCGTCGGACCAGAGGATCCAGCGGCGCCCGCTCACCTCGCCCACGATGCCGTGCGGAACGCCGCGTTCGAGCAAGGCGTCCTGCACGCGCACGATGCGCTCGTACGAGAGGCCGTCGGCGTCGACGACGACGAGGCCGCCGCTCTCCCAGCGCGGCACCGGTTCCCCCGCCGTCACCGCGTGGAACTCGGTCTTCAGGCCGGACAGCGGTGCCGCTCCGAGGAGTCGGCGCAGCCGGTCGAGCCGGTCGGGACGCCCGTAGAGGTGGAGGGTGGTGGCGAGGACGCGGTCCAGTGCGCGCACCGGTTCGTCCGTCAGTTGCGAGAGGTACGGGATGAGCCACTCCGCGGCAGGCCCTCTGGCCGCGATCTGCTGGGCCATCGGCGCGTCCAGGACGGCCACGCACCCACGCGTCACCAGCGCGTCGAGCACGCGCGACACCGCCGGGCGCGAACCGGCCGGGAAGGCGTCGACCAGTTCACGGCCGGTACGGCTGCCGTCCGACCGGCTCAGCAGCGTCGAGACGACCTGGAAGGCGGACGCGCCCTTCACGGTGAACGAGGAGGAGCCGACGCCGATCCACACACCCTGCCTGGTCCGCAGCGTCGAGACGTCGGGCCGGGCGAGCAGGACGCTCATGACGCGGGGTGGGCGTAGGTCGCGGAGAGCAGCGGGTGTCTCGTCACGCCGTCGCTCTGGATCAGGTTCCGGGCGGCCGCGGCGATGAAGCCGCCGAAGACGGTGCCGGCGAGCCCGTGCGACTGGCAGCGCAGATGGAGGTCGTAGAGCGCCATGGAGGCGCGTACCGAGGCGAGCCGGAATCCGTGCGCTCCCGCCCACGAGTCCGCGGCGTCGAGATTCGCGCAGACGGTGACGATCCCGGCCGCGTCGGCGAACTCGCGCTGGACGCCCAGGAGTTCGGGATCGCCGATGGCCGAGGCGGGGGCGATGAACGACGTCTCCCCCGCGGTGACCCGGTACACCCCGGCGGGCCTGCCCTCGCTGCGCAGCGCGAAGACGAAGGCTTCGAGCGGGCCCATGGCGTCGTCGAGGGCCCAGTCGGCGGCGTCACGGGACAGCGCCTCGCGCGCCGCGCCCAGGATCAGGTCCGTGCGCACGGGCGCGTCGCCGTACCGCAGGGACGAGCGGCGCGCCTGCAGGGTGTCGTGCAGATCGAGGGGGCGGCCGGAGCCTGCCGCCTGCTCGTCGACGGCGAGGTCGATGTCCGTGCCGGTGGCGACGTCGATGTCCGTGTCGGTCGCGACGTCGACGTCGACGGGCAGGGCGTCCGGGAACGGCATCGGCGACCGGTGCGCCGCCAGGCCGTCGCTCGTACGGGTCCGCCCCGCGAAGCCTTCGAGCAGCGGCTCCATCATGGAGGAGTCGGTCCGCATGGTTCAGCCCACCTCCATGACGGCTGTGATGGGTTCTTCGGCCGGGGAAAGGCCCAGGTACGCGCTCAGGGCGCGGTCGTCCCAGTCCGTGACCAGTGAGTGGGCCAGGTTCAGCCGGTCGGCGACCTTCCGGGCCGCGGACAGGGCGACGCCGCCGTCGCAGAAGGAGATCCTCAGCCCGAACGTGCCGTATTTGGCGCCCATCTTCTTGAGGTTGGCGGTGACGACGAGCAGCAGCGGACTCTCGCCCGGCAGTGCCTCGCCGGTGAGCTGGGCCAGGTCGTGGTCGCGTTCTCGGTACGCGTACCCGCCCACGGGCAGCACGGACGCGTCGCGGCTCACCAGGTAGGCCGTCGCCGAGCCGATGTTGCCGCCGGCCGCGGTCCACCGCTGCACCCAGCCGTCGGACCGCGTACGGACACCGAAGCCGACCGCGAGCATGAGGGCGGCCTCGGGCCGGCCGACCTCGGCGCGGGCCGCGGCCGTCGGCGGCGGTGTTCCGGCCAGCCTCGACAGGTCCGCCGCGGGCAGCGTCACCCGCGGGCAGCTGGGCCAGTCGCGGAACTGCCACTGCAGGTTCATGTTCTTGGAATGGAAGTGGGCCAGATGCCCGTTGGTGTCGAGGAACCTGCGCACCGGCAGGGCGATCGACGCCTCGTAGACGGCGGCGGCGGGGGGTGCGGACGCCGTGGTGCCCGTGCCGAACGAGCACGTGGGACACCCGGGGCGGGTGGCGCTCGGCCGGTAGCGGGTCGACAGGGTGGTCAGGTCGATGACGCCGGCGTCGAGCGGCAGGTAGGTCCGGATCGAACGGGAGAAGAGCGCGAGGAGGTGGTGGGCGACGAGGCCCGAGACGAGGTCGTACGCCTGCTGCGGCGGATCGTCCGGCAGGTCGCCTCGCTCGTCTCCCGCGCCTCGCTGGTCGCCCCCGTCCCCCACGTCTCCCTCGGCGGCGACGCCGCACTCCAGGCACGGGGTGAACGCGGGGTCCACGTACGGACCCAGGGTCATCGAGGAGCCGTCGACGCGCACGCGCAGCAGGGACCGTCGCTCCAGCCAACATCGGTTCCGCAGTGCGGCGAGCTCGGGCCGGGACCGCCGGGTCTCGAAGAAGACGACGAGGGCGTCGTCGCCGATCGGCAGTTCGTCGAGGTCGCCGACGACCTCGCACACGCCGTCCAGGCAGCGCGCCGTGGCCTCCACCAGGTCCTTGTCCCCCGCCATGTGCACGGTGGCGCGATCGAGCCGCGCCGCGGCGTCGGTCCAGGACGGGTTCACCCCGGTGGAGTTGCCGAGCCGTGAGAGCAGGCACGCGAGCTCGGGCGACACCGCCGGGGTCTCACCTGGAGGCGCGCCCTCCTCCAGGGCGCCCGACGCCCAGAGGAGCGCCAGGGACTTGAGGACGACCGCCTCGTCGAGGTGCACCGCGGCGGCGATGCCGGCGTGGTCGGTACGGCCGTCACAGGCGGCGACCAGCCGGCCGAGGTGCTCGCGCGCGAACGTCCCGGTGAAGGCCTGCCGTTTGTCCGCGCCGTCGAGCATCATGGCGTCGCCGGCCCGGCGGAGCCGTACGCCCCTGCGGAGAGCGGGGCGTCGGGGTACGGCGATCTGTTTGTCCCGGCCGGCGGCCCGCCCCAGGGCTTCGGCCCTCAGCTCCACACCCATCGATTGCGTTCCTTCCCCCGTAACGAAGACGTCGTGAGTTCTCGGACAGGGCCCGTCAGACGAGGCCCGCCAGCGCGTCGACGCCCGTCCGCCGGTCGGCCCATCGGCCGCCGCACCGCGGACAGCGGTCCACGGCCACCGTCGAGGCCGTCGAGACCCCGCCCGTGACCAGGTCGAACTTCCGTACCGTGCCGCCCAGTCCGTCCGGTCCGACGCGCAGCTCGGTCATGGCTGACGTCAGCAGTCCGTGGGCGATCGCGAGGTGCATCCGGCCGAAGCCCTCCGGCAGGCCCCGGGTCGCCTCGGCGACCCGATCGGTCCGCGCGGGATCCTGGTGCTGCTCCGCGCGCCGCAGATGGCAGGCGTAGCAGGCCGTGGCTCCGGGAATCACGGCCGGACCGCAGACGATCCGGGTGGGGAGCAGTTCGACCCCCACCGTCGGGACGCCCCGCTCGAACCCGAACCGGTCGAGCGCGTCGCGCAGTTCCTCGTCGCGGCCGGCGTACACGGCCACGACCGTCGCGGCGGTCGACAGGCGGGCGTCGTCGGGGAGTTCACTGCCGGTCACCCGCGTCCATGCCGCCGGCCGGTACGCGTCGGCGTACTGCTCGCCGAAGGTGTCCCTCACCAGGTACAGGCAATCCACCGACTGCATCGACGGTATCGACCGTTCCGATTGCTCCGACAGTTCCGACTGCTCCGGCTGTTCGGGCTCCACGTGCTCTGTCTCCTGTCCACCGGCTACGCGGCCGGCTGCGGTTCCGGATTCAGCGACTCCTCGTCGTGGCTCGGGTGGCCCATCGCCGTCGGCGCGGTGTAGAGCCGGGGCGTGCCGAGGTAGCGCTCGCTGTGGATGAACGACAGCGGAACGGCCTCGGGGACCAGCACCTTGACGGCGTGCATGCCGACCTGTCGCGCCTCGTCCGTGGTGATGTCGACGACGAGCACCTCGGCACCCCGCGCGGCCACCTGCGACACCGCCGTCGCCAGTGGATCAGGCCCGGCGGACAGGTCGGGCAGGTCGTCGAGGCGTCGTACGCTCCGCTCGCCCTCCAGCAGGTGCCGGAAGACGTCCCGCCGTTCCGCCGAGGCGTTGTACGCGGCCGAGCCGGTCACGCTGACGGTCCCGTCCTCGGGTCGCCGTACCGGCCGATGCGCCATGCTGCCGCGCAGCGCCACCCGTACGGAGGCGAGCTCACGGTGGATCTTGCCCACGGCCCGCCGCGGATCGACGTCGCAGGTCGCGCCGACGATCTGGGCCAGCTGGTCCTCATGGGGCGAGAGCTGCACGGCGTACACCACCGGGATGCCGAAGTCGGTCGTCGCGTCGAAGAGCCGGACGTCCAGGTGACGGGCGGTGCCGGCGGCGTGATACGCACGCGCCGACGGGTCGAGGAGTTCCGGATCGACCTCCAGGCGGGGCAGCCGCAGGCGCTGCAACCAGGCGATCGAGAGGGCGTCCCGTTCCACGACTTCGAGCAGTCCGCCGAGCACGGCACCGCGGAGGTCGGAATGGACGGCCGCGCCCGTGGTGATCCCGCGGGTGAAGCGTTCCGAGGGCGTTCGCGGGGCCATGTGGAGGTAGACCGCGATGGCCGGCACCAGGACGGCGCGCCGGCGGGTGAGCGACCAGGCCCGAACCCATCTGATGGGAACGTCCGGGTCGTAGGGGAGCAGTCCGCAGTCGTCACGGGCGAACTCGCGGGCGGAACACCGGGGCCATCGCGTCGGAGAGACGCATTCCTCGGTGAGTTCGCCCTCGGCGGCCACGATCAGATCCTCGTCGTGCCAGGAGCAGACCGAGTAGCGTTCGAGCGCCTCGGCGATCGATATCAGTTTGGCTCGCTCGGCGGCAAGGGCGCTGCCGGCACCGTCGATGTTGCCGATGTCGCCTTTGTTGCTCCAACCCCGCAGGCTTTCCAGGACTTTCGACGGATCACCGATTCCGGAGACGCGCACCGCGAAATCCGGATCGCCGTCGGCGACCGGCAGGGCGGTGGTGCGGGAGACGAGACCGTACGGCGAGACCAGGGAGGCCAATCGCCGTAATTCGGGTGGGCTGACATCTGTGCTGACATCCATAGGCGCTCCTGCCGAGAATCGCAGACGCTGAGAATCGCAGACGCAACGACGGCGCCGCGAGGGCCGACCGCCACGATTGATCGTCACCGAAGAGATGCAGGCAGTCAAGGCCGTTCAGGTCGACAGACCTGGAAGCGAAGATCATTCCAGTCGCATACCCCCTGCCGTTTCCGCTGGTCAGAACGGCTTTTCAGGAGGCCTTTCCCAACCCCCCGACAGATGGCGAGAGTTCGTCACGTAAGGGGCCTGGTAGCGGCATTGCGCCACTGCCACAAGACGACTCGCGGCCCGATGCGGCTCGGAGGTCCGACGGGGCCGGAAATCACCGTCAGGGGTATGCGCGGGAATAGCCCGGCCCAGGTCGTCACCCGCACCGCAGGGCCTTTGTCCGGACGCTCCCGGCATAAACAGTGGCGGATATTCGTCCGTAGCCAAGGGCGGCACTTTTCTGGCACAGTCGGCTGGCACGAAGTGAATCTTGCCCCTTCGCTGCCCCCACCCCAGGCCCCCCATTCGGCACCCGGTGCGCGGTGTCCGCCGCAGCGAGGCAGGTTCCGGCCCGCGCGAACCCGAACCCAGGACGGATCGACAAGGGAGACGACGTGACCGACGTGACCAAGGAGAACGCGCGGCTGTTCAAACTGTGGCAGGACTACGCGCCCCGCTACGACGACGACATGGTGCGGCTCGAACGCATGCTGCTCGACGACGGGCGCGCCTGGGCCTGCGGCCAGGCCAAGGGCGACGTCCTCGAAGTCGCCATCGGCACCGGCCGAAATCTGGAGTTCTATCCGGCCGGGGTGTCGTTGACCGGGCTCGACCTCAGCCCGGCCATGCTGGACCTGGCCCGGAAGCGGGCGGCCGCCCTGGGCCGGACGGTCGAACTGCGCGAAGGCGACGCCCACTCGATGCCGTTCCCGGACGGCTCGTTCGACACCGTCGTCTGCACGCTCGGGTTGTGCAGCGTGCCCGATCACCGCGCGGTGATCGCCGACATGCACCGCCTGCTGCGCCCCGGCGGACAGCTGGTGCTCCTCGACCACGTGGGCAGCCACCACAAGCTGATCTTCTTCGGTCAGCGTCTGCTCGAGAAGTCCATGCTGCGCCAGTGCGGCGACTACCAGACCCGTCGGCCGCTCCCGCTGGTCCAGCAGGCCGGCTTCGTCATCGAGTACCAGAAGCGTTTCAAGGCGGGCGTCGTCGAGCGGGTCGTCGCGCGCAAGCCGGCCGTGTGACGGCCCCGCCGTCGCCGCGCCCCGGGCGCATCGTCACGGGCGCCTCGTGACGGGCACATCGTCACGGGCGCATCGTCGCGGATCCACACCCTACGAGCCAGCACCTACGAACGAGCAGAGGACGGCGGAGCATGACATCCACGGCCGGCATGGCCGACACGGCCGACGCCTGGGGAGTCCACCCGGCGCAGTTCTGGCTGCGCGGCCGGGCGCCGGAGGCCCCGGTTCAGTACGACGCGCAGGCCGGCATCTGGTGCGTGTACGGCTACGAGGAGGTCCAGCACGTCCTGGCGAACCCCGCGACGTACACCTCGGACACCCGGCGCGCCATCCCCGCGGAGCTGATGGAGGGCGCGGACCAGTTCCGCGAGGGCAACCTCATCCAGATGGACGGGCTGGAGCACAGGAAGCTCCGCGGGCTGATCAGCCACGCGTTCAATCCGAAGGTCGTGGCCGATCTGGAACCCCGGATCGCGGAGCTGACCCACGAGCTGCTCGACGCGCTGCCGGCCGACGACCGGATGGAGCTGGTCGCCGACCTGGCCTATCCGCTGCCCGTCATCGTCATCGCCGAACTCCTCGGCGTGCCGGCCGCGGACCGGGACAAGTTCAAGACCTGGGGCACGGCGCTGCTCAAGGCCACCCAGGACGTCTCCTTCGCGGACCGGACCGACGCCCAGCGGCAGCAGCTCCAGGACGCGATGCGGCAGGTCTCCCGGCTCAACGACTACCTGCGCGAACACGTCCTCGACCGCAGGCGCAACCCCCGCGACGACCTCATCACCAAGCTGGTCCAGTCCGAGGTGGACGGTGAAAACCTCAGCGACAACGAGGTGGTGAACTTCTCCAACGTGCTGCTGATCGCGGGACACATCACCACCACGATGCTGCTCGGCAGCACGATCCTGTGCCTGGACCGGAATCCGGAGTGGTTCGCGAGGGTCCGCGCGGACCGGAGTCTGATCCCCGCGGCGATCGAGGAGTCGCTGCGCCACTTCAGCCCGTTCGCGGGCACGGCCCGGGCCACCACGACCGAGGTCGAACTCGGCGGCGAGCACATCCCCGCCGACTCCCTCCTGGTGACGTTCCTCGGGGTGGCGAACCGCTCCCCGAAGCACTTCCCCGACCCGGACGTCTTCGACCCGACCCGGGACCCGAACCCGCACATGGCCTTCGGCCGCGGAGCCCACTACTGCATCGGCGCGCCGCTGGCCCGGCTGGAGGGCAGGGTGGCGCTGAACATCCTCCTCGACCGCTTCCCGGACCTCCGCGGCGACCCGGACCGGCCGCCCCGGTTCCTGCCGAGCCTGAGCATGACGGGGGTGAAGGAACTGCCGCTGGTGTTCTGAGACGCCGGCCTCCGCCGTCAACGCCTCGGGCGTCAACGCCTCCTGCGTGCGCGGGCCCTCCGTATGAGCACACCGGCCGCGGCGCCGACGAGCGCGAACCCGGCCAGGCCGGCCACGGACCACCCGACCGTACCGTCCTCCGTGTCGCCGGCCGGGCTCGCGGAGGGCGAAGGCGAGGGCGACGACGAGGGCGGGGGCGAGGACGGTGCCGGCGTGGTGGGGACAGGGGCGGCGGACCGGGTGGGGGGCGTGCGCGGGCCGGGCGGCGACGGGTCGACCACCGGGACCGAGACCTCCCCTTCCCCATGGCCGAGGGACGGGAAGCCCACGTCGACGGTGACCTTCCAGGTGCCGGGGGTGAGGACCTCGGCGGTGCTCCAGCCCGTGCGTGTGCCGGGATCGCGGACCAGCGGCCAGGGGCCCATGGTGCGGGATCCGTCGGGGCTGGTCGCGTTCACCGTGGCGGCGACGGTCTCGTCGACGGCGTCCCCGTCGTTCTCCCAGGTGATCTCGGTCGTGACGTGACCGTCGCGCTGGCCGGTCACGACCACCTTGACGGTGTCGCCGTGGGCCTGTGCGGTGGTCGGCACGGCCAGGACCTGGACGAAGAGCATGAGCATGAGCAGGAGGCCGAGGCCTGTGCCGGCGCGGAAAGCGTGGTGTGTACGCATCGTTGCGGTGCTCCTGGTGCGTGGGTGTGGTGCTGAGTGCGGTGCGGTGCTGTGCGGTGTGGGGTGCGGTGGCGCCGGTGGACGGCCGCGATGGCCG
>NZ_JBFAYA010000018.1:0-144437 GCF_040681095.1 Streptomyces sp. NPDC051909
AGCAGCCGCCTGCCATGAACGGTCAGCCGGGCATTACGGTGGGACACGAAGACCTCCGTTGTGCGGTGAAGCCTAGACACCTCCACCACACCGGAGGTCTTCGCCATGATCAAGACCCACAACTGTCAACAACGCTCGTGATCAATACACCTAGGGCGTGTCCCGAGGGACGGCGGCGTCCCTTCGGACAGGCGCGCCGCGGCGGTAGGCTCGGCCGGGCCGGGCGGAAGAGAGCGACAAGGAGACACGGTGTTCGTGAAGGTGTGCGGGCTCGCCACGACGGCCGAGATCGACGTGGCCGCGGAGGCCGGGGCCGACGCGATCGGTCTGGTCGTCAGCGGGACCAGCGTCCGCGGTCTGACCCGCGACCGCGCCGCGGTGCTCGCCGCCCATGCCCGCGCCCACACCCCCGAGCACGTGCTGTCCGTCCTCGTCGTCAACGACACCCCAGCCGCCGAGGCGGCCGCGCTCGCCCGGGAACTCGACGTCGACGCACTCCAGTTGCACGGCCCGGCCTACGGCGAGGAGGACTTCGCCGCGGCCGCCCGGGTCTTCCCCCGGCTCTGGCGCGCCACCTCCCTCAAGGAGCGGCCCGACACCCGTGTCGGCGCCTACGGCGAGGAGATCCTGCTGCTCGACTCGCCCCGCGCCGGCTCCGGTTCGCGCTGGGACCTCTCCCTCCTGGACACCGCCCGCCCCGAGGGCTCCTGGCTGCTCGCCGGCGGTCTTGCCCCCGACAACGTCGCCGAGGCCGTCGACCGGGCCCGCCCCTGGGGCGTCGACGTCTCCAGCGGCGTCGAGTCCGCCCCCGGCGTGAAGGACCACGACCTCATCCGCGAGTTCGTCACGGCCGCCAAGGCCGCCGCCACGGGCTGACGCGCCCGGGTCCGGCCCGTTGTCAGACCCTCCCGCTAGCGTGCGAGACGCAGCAAGAACCGCCCAGAACCGCACTCGCACTCTCACCTCTCACCGGGAGAACCGCTCGTGGACATCCTGCTCGTCGCCGGTCTGTGGCTCGACGGATCGGCGTGGGACGACGTCGTGCCCGAACTCTCCGCCCTCGGTCACCGGCCCGTACCGCTCACCCTCCCCGGACAGGGCGACGGCGCCGCCTCCGCCACGCTCGACGACCAGGTCGCGGCGGTCGTCGCCGCCGTCGACGCGGCGCCCGGCAGGCCCTTCGTGGTCGGCCACTCCGCCGCCGCGAGCCTGGCCTGGCTGGCGGCCGACGCGCGGCCCGAGAAGATCGCCGGGGTCGCCCTGATCGGCGGCTTCCCGGCCCCCGACGGCCGGGAGTACGCCCCCTTCTTCCCGGTCCGCGACGGCCTCATGGCCTTCCCCGGCTGGGAGCCCTTCGAGGGCCCCGACGCCGCCGACCTGGACGAGGCCACCCGCGAGCGCCTCGCCTCCGCCGCCCTCCCCGTCCCCGGGCCGGTCGTCCAGGGCGTCGTACGGCTCAGCGACCCGCGGCGCTTCGAGGTGCCCGTGACGCTGGTGTGTCCCGAGTTCACCCCGGACGAGGCCCGGCAGTGGCTTGCCGCCGGCGAGATCCCGGAGCTCACCGCCGCCCGGCACCTCTCGTACGTCGACATCGACTCGGGCCACTGGCCGATGACCACCCGGCCCCGCGAACTGGCCCGGATCCTGGCCGAGGCGGCGGACGGAGCCCCCATGGTGTGACCTGGGTCACATTCGGTCACGGTGGCCGATGACGCGGTGTCCTGCGGGCGAACACCTGGAACCCGAGGAGACACCATGACCGAGAACACCGTGCAGACGACGACGTCCGTGGTCGTGATCGGCGGCGGATACGCGGGCGTGATGGCGGCGAACCGGCTGACCCGGCGCGCCGGCGTGACCGTCACGCTGATCAACCCGCGCCCGGCCTTCGTCCACCGGGTCCGGCTGCACCAGCTGGTCGGCGGATCCCACGACGCCGTCGTCGCCTACGAGGACGTCCTGGCCGACGGCGTCCGCCTGGTCGTCGACAGCGTGACCCGGATCGACGCGGCCGGGCACGCCCTGACCCTGGCGGCCGGCGGCCCGCTCGCCTACGACTACCTGGTCTACGCCGTGGGCAGCGGCAGCGCCCACGGCTCGGGCGTGCCGGGGGCCGCCGAGTTCGCGCTGCCGGTCGCCACCCTGGAGGAGGCGGGGCGGCTGCGCACGGCCCTCGACGCCGAGCCCGCGTCGGCCCCCGTGACGGTGGTAGGCGCCGGTCCCACCGGCATCGAGACCGCCGCCGAGCTGGCGGAGGCCGGCCGCACGGTCACCCTGGTCTGCGGCGGCGTGCTCGGCCCGTATCTGCACCCGCGTGGCCGGCGTTCCGTCGCCAGGCACCTCGGCCGGCTCGGCGTAACGGTCGTCGAGGGGGCGGATGCCGAGGTGACGGCCGTGACCCGCGACGCCGTACGGCTCGCGGACGGGCGTGCGCTGCCGAGCCGGGTCACCGTCTGGACCGCCGGCTTCGGCGTTCCGGACCTGGCCGTCCGCAGCGGGCTGACCACCGACGCCGTGGGCCGCCTGCTCACGGACGAGACGCTGACGAGCGTCGACGACCCGCACATCGTCGCGGCCGGGGACTCGGCGGCGCCGTCCGGACTGCCGCTGCGGATGAGCTGCCAGTCCGCGATGCCGCAGGGCGCGCGGGCCGCCGACACCGTGCTCAGCCGGCTCGCGGGCGAGCGGCCGGAGGAACTCCACCAGTCGTACTACGCCCAGTGCGTCAGCCTGGGCCGGGGCGCCGGCGTCTTCCAGCTCGCGAACAGGGCGGATGTCGCCGTCGGGTTCCATGTCGACGGCCGGCTGGGCGCCCGGTTCAAGGAGATCGCCTGCACGTCCATCCACAAGCAGCTGGTGGGAGAGGCCCGCAAGCCCGGCTCGTACCGCCTGCACCGCCTGGCGGGCGGCGCCGCCAAACGCCGACAGCTCCTGCTCGCCGCCCACGCCGACCGCGAGCAGACCCCGGCCAACCGCTAGGCCAGGGGGCAGCGGATCGGGCCCTTGTCCGGCACCGGCACTCCCCCGGCGGCCGGACGCCGCGGGCTGCGCGGGTTGCGCGAATTCCCCTCGAAGGCCGAGCGGACCGCGCGAGAGGCCTTGGTCATGGCCGGATCGTGATCACCGCCGGCGAGATCCGGATGGCGGGCGGGGGATGGCCGGATGAACCGCCGGTGGCTGAACGCTCGTTCACGCGTTCGTGGCCGCCGGCCGGTCGGTCCGGTCCCCCCGCCCGTCGCTCAGTGCCGCTCAGTGCCGCTCGGGCAGGTCGCGCTCCGCCGGGCGGTCCGTCGCGGTCGGCGTCTCCTGAAGGGAGCGCGCCGACGCGGCCGGCTTCTTCGCGGTCCCGCAGAAGGCCGCCTCCAGGGTCCCGCCGAGCGCCGTGTTCGCCGCCCCGTGGTTGGAGGTGTTCGCGAGGGCGGACACGCTGCGCCGCCCGTCGCGGGTGGCGAAGGCGTACGTGTAGAAGCCCTGGACCGTGCCGGTGTGGCCGTACACCTGCGTGCCGCAGGACAGGTCGTAACGGCGCAGCCCGAGCCCGTAGAACCGGGTGTTGGCGGTGTCCGTCGGCGTCACCGTCGTCATCGCGTCGAGCATCGCGGGGGACAGCAGCCGGCCGCGCATCAGGGCGCTCATGAAGGTGTCGAGGTCGGCCGTGGTGGAGATGACCGCGCCGGCGGACTGGGCCCACGACACGGTCTGCTCGGTCGAGTCGACCAGCGGCGCGCCCGCCTCGTCCGGGTGCAGATAGCCGTGCACGTGCGGGCCCGCGATGCGGGTGTCCGGGTGGACGTACGACGTCCCGCGCAGCTTCAGCGGCTTGAAGATGCGCCGCTGGTACGCGTCGGCCACCGGGCGGCCGGTCAGCTTCTCGATCAGCATGCCGACGACGACGAAGTTGGCGTTGGAGTACTTGTAGGAGACGCCGGGCTCGGTGGTGCGGGGCAGGGCAAGGGAGAGGTCCACCAGCTCCTGGTACGTGAACACCCGGTTCCGCACGGACTCGAAGCCGGGCACGGTGTGCTCGAACATCGGGTCCGTGTAGTCGGCGAGACCGCTGCGGTGGGTGAGCAGATGGCGGACCGTGATGCGGTCGTCGGGCAGCAGGCCGGGGAGGTAGCGGTTGACGGGCTGGTCGAGTTCGAGCCGGCCCTCGTCCACGAGCTGGAGCAGCACGACCGTGGAGAAGGTCTTGCTGACGCTGCCGATCCGGAACCGCGAGCGGACGTCCATCGCCTCGCCCGTGGTGCGGTCCTGCACGCCGACCGTCCGGCTCCTGACGCCCTCCGGGCCGCTGTACCGGGCCATCGCGCCGGGCGCGCCGTTGGCCATGGCGGCGTTCAGCGCGGCGGTGATCCCGGCCATGTCGGGTGCCGGGGCGGGTGCCGGGACGGGTGCCGGGGCGGCGGTACGGGCGGGTGCCTGCGCGGCGGAGGCCTGCGTGGCCGGGACGAGCGTCCCGGCGAACGCGGCGATCAGCGCGGCGCCCGCGCCCGCGGCCAGACGTCGGTGCGGCGAAAGGAGCACGGAATCCCTCGACTTCTTGCTCGATGCGGTCGACCCGGACGTTCCGGACGACTCGTCACCGAGCATGAGTGCCGCCGCACGGGAAGGGTTCCCGCCGCCCAGGGCGTGTTCCGGCCATATCCGCAGCCACGTGGCCGGTTTCGGGGCACCCGCCACGAGCGGAACCGCCCAGCCGGAGCGCCACCCCCGCGAGTAGACTCCGAAGGGGTACGCGTGCCTGTGTCGGAGGTCGACGTGGCCGGTTCCGCCGGGTCCCCGGGGATGTACCCGGGGGCGTCCGACATCGGGGCGGAGTCCGGATTCGCGGGCTTGGCCGCCGAGAACCGGCGGCTGCGCGGGGACCGGGCGCGGGCGCATCTGATGGACCTGGCCACCGGGGTCCTCGCCGCACAGCTGGGCGTTTCCACGGCCGACGCGGCCGAGCACCTGACGGCGCTCGCGGGCGCCACCGGCCTGTCGCCCGAGGACCTCGCCGCGGACGTCCTCACCTCCGTCGCCGGCCCTGGAACGGCGCCCCCGCACCCGTCCCCCCTCCTCGCCCGCCGCAGCCGCCGCACCGCCGCCGTCGCCGAGACGGCGGAGGACGTCGGGGCGGCGGCGGAGGCGCTGCTCGAGGGCGGGCTCGGACCGCTCGGGGCGGACAGCGTGTGGCTGTGGCGGCTGGTCGACGGCGGCTGCCTGCGGCTCGCCGGGCACGCCGGGGTCGGCGCGGCGGAGGCGGCCGCGTGGTGGTGGATCCCGCCCGCCGCGCCGGAGGCGATCCGGGCCGCGCTCGCCGGGAACGCGCCGGTGTGGCTCTCCGAGGGCCCCGCAGGCGCCGCCGCCCTGCCGGGGGCCGGCGAGGATGCCGCACGGGCCGTGCTGCCGCTGCGCCGGCGCGGTACGACACAGGGCGTCGCGCTGATCGGCTGGCCCGGGCCCGTGGACTTCGACCCGGCGACGCGACGGGCCGTCGGCGGCCTGATGGACGTGGCCGTCGCGCTCCTGGACCGGCCGGACGGGGAGGAGGCCGGCGCCCCCGTCCTCGTCGACCTGCTCGACGCGCTGACCCACCCGGCCGCCCTGCTCCGTACCGGAGAGACGACCGGCGCGCCGGCCGTGGAGGTGGAACACGTCAACGAGGCCGCCGCCGGAGCCCTCGGCGGCACCCTCCCCGCCGACGACCGCTCCCTCGCCCGCGCGTTCCCGCACGTGCACACCGAGCTCGGCCGGCTGGCCCGCCGTGCCCGGCACACCCGCCGCCCCGGGCACGCCGCCCGGCTGCCCGCCGGGCCTCCGCGAGGCCCCGAGGACGGACCCGGCCCGCTGCTCGACGTACGGGTGCTGCCCGCCGGACCCGACCGTGCCGTGGTCCTCTGGCACACCACAGGCGACCCCGGGCTCGCCACCGGCCGCGCCGTCGCCCGGCTGCAGAGCGTCGCGACCTTCCAGGACAGCCTGACCGGCGGCGACACCGTGTGGTCGGAGCAGGCGTACGGCATCTTCGGCATGGCCCGCGACGAGGCCCCGCTGCCGCTGCTCGCGCTGCGGTCCCGCATCCACGAGGAGGACGGCGAGGCGCTGACCGCGCTGCTCAGGACGCTCACCGAACGCCGCTCCGGCGCCCAGACCGTGCTGCGGACCGTGCTCCCCGACGGATCCGTGCGGCATGTGCGGGTCGCGGCGGAACCGCTGCTCGACGGCGACACCGTCACCGGATTCGTCGGCGCCTACCAGGACGTCTCCGCGACCCGCCGCACCGAGCTCGCCCTGACCGCGACCTTCGACCGGCTCACCGCCGTCCGCGACCAGGCCGAACTGCGCCACCAGCTCGCCCTCCAGCTCCAGCGGGCGATCGTCCCCGAGGCGACCGCCCTGCGCGAACTCGCCGGACTCACCGTCGCCGCGCGCTACCGGCCGGCCGCCGAGGAGTACCAGGTCGGCGGCGACTGGTACGACGTGCTCCCGCTGCCCGGCGGCAAGGTGCTGCTCGCCGTCGGCGACATCGCCGGCCACGGCATCGACTCCGTCACCGGCATGGTCTCCCTGCGCAACGCCCAGCGCGCCCTCGCCTTCACCGGCCGCCCGCCCCACCAGCTGATGGGCTGGCTCAACGAGGTCACCCTCCGCACCGGCGGCGGCTCCACCGCCACCGCCGTCTGCGCGCTGTACGACCCCGAGGACGGCGGTCTCGTCTGGTCCAGCGCCGGCCACCTTCCGCTGCTGCTGATCCGCGACGGCCGGGCCCGGCTCCTCGAACCGCCGCAGGACGTCCTCCTCGGCGCGGTGCCCTCGTACGCGTACGAGGAACGCCGCACCGCCCTGCACCCGGGCGACACCCTGCTGCTCTACACCGACGGCCTCGTCGAGCGCCGCCACGAGGGCCTGGGCCCGGGGCTCGCGCGGCTGCTCGCGGTCGCGACCCGGGTGGCCGGCCGTGAGAGCCCCGAACTCCTGGTGGACGCGCTGCTCGGGATGGCCCTCGGGGACACGGACGACGACACGAGCGTGGTCGCGGTCCGCCTCCGGCGCCCGGAGGAGGAGAAGGGGCAGAAGTAGGGAGCAGGGGGAGGGAGACGGGGGAGGGAGACGGGGGAGACGTCCGGCGAGGGCGTCAGTCCGCCAGCCGGCGGCGGACCCTGACGAGCAGTTCCGCCTCGTCGACCGGCTTGGCGAGGTAGTCGTCGGCGCCCGCCTCCAGGGCGTGGGCCCGGTCGCCCGGCATGGCCTTCGCGGTGACGACGATGATGGGCAGGTCGCCGCGGCCGGGCATCCGCCGGATCTCCTCGATCGCGCGGTAGCCGTCCATGCCGGCCATCATCACGTCCATCAGGACGAGCCGGACCTCGTCGTGCGCGGCGAGCAGTTCGAGCGCCCGCCGGCCTCCGTCGGCGGTCAGCACCCGCAGCCCGTGCGTCTCCAGGACCTGGGTGAGCGCGAAGACGTTCCGGGTGTCGTCGTCCACGACCAGCACGGTCGCCGAGGGCTCCGGGGCGGGGGCCGCGCTCTCGGCCACCTCGTCCCCGGCATCGGTGCCGGTCTCCGTGCCGGCGGCGTCGGCCGGGCCCGCCGGGGCGGGGGCGGCCTGCTCCGGGAGGTGGAAGGTGAAGGTGCTGCCGCGGCCCGGGGTGCTCTCGACCTCGATCGTGCCGCCCAGGAGCGTGGCCACCTCGCGGCTGATCGAGAGGCCGAGCCCGGTCCCGCCGTACTCGCGCGCGGTCGTGCCGTCGCCCTGCTGGAACGCGTCGAAGATGTGCCGCAGCCGGTCCGCAGGGATGCCCACCCCGGTGTCCGCGACCCGGAACGCGAGCACCCGCCGCCCGTCCCGAAGCGCGGCCGGCACCTGGTCGGGCGGTGTGTGCTCGACGGTCAGCGACACCTTGCCGACCTCGGTGAACTTCAGGGCGTTGGAGAGGAGGTTGCGCAGCACCTGCCGCAGCCGCGCCTCGTCGGTGGTCAGCCGCTCGGGTACGCCGGGGGCGACGGCGACGGAGAAGTCCAGCCCCTGCTGGTCGGCGACCGGGGCGAAGGTGTCTTCCAGGGACTCCAGGAGCTGGGACAGCGCGAAGGGTTCGCGCCGCACCTCCATCTTGCCCGCCTCCACCTTCGACAGGTCGAGGATGTCGTTGATGAGCTGCAGCAGGTCGGAACCGGCCGAGTGGATGACCTCCGCGTAGTCGACCTGCTTCTCCGTCAGATTCCCCTCCGGGTTCTGTGCGAGCAGCCGGGCGAGGATCAGCAGACTGTTGAGCGGGGTGCGCAGCTCGTGGCTCATGTTGGCCAGGAACTCCGACTTGTACATGGAGGTGCGGGACAACTGCTGGGCGCGCGCCTCCAGTTCCTGCCGGGCCTGCTCGATGACCCGGTTCTTCGACTCGATGTCCTGGTTGCGCTCGGCCAGCAGCTCCGCCTGCTCCTGCAGTTCGGCGTTGGAGCGCTGGAGCTCGCGCTGGCGGGCCTGCAACTCCAGGGTGCGGGAGCGGAGTTCGTCGGCGAGGCTGCGGGACTGGGCGAGCAGTTCGTCGGTGCGGAGGTTGGCGACCAGCGAACTGAGCACGGCACCCGCGCTGACCACGAACCGGTCCAGGAAGTCGCGTTGCAGCGCGCCGAAGGGGCGCAGCGAGGCGAGCTCGACGGCGCCGAGGACCTGGTCCTCGACCACGATCGGCAGGACGATGAGCGCGGCCGGCTCGCCGGTGCCGACGGCGGAGGACACCGTCGCGTACCCCTCGGGCACCGGGTCGACGAGCAGGACGCGCCGGTCCCGGGCGGCCTGCCCGACCAGCCCCTCGCCGGTGCGGAAGCGGCGCGGCGGGTCGCCGGAGACGACCGGGAGACCGTACGAGGCGGCCATGACCAGGTCCGGCCCGTCGGGCACGGCACGGCGCGCCGCCGGACCCTCGTCCGGACCCCCGTCCGGACCCGACTCCTTTCCGGTCGCCTTTCCGGTCCGCTCGTCGGCCCCCTCACCCGGCTCGGGCCCGGGCTCGGGCTTCGGCTTGGGCTCGGGTTCGGGCTCGGCGGCCAGGAAGAACGCCCCGTACTGCGCCGATACCAGCGGCGGCACCTCCGCCATGATGAGTTCGGCGATCTCCGGCAGCCCGCGGGTGCTCTGCAGCAGCGCCGTGATCCGGGCCAGATTGGTCTGCAGCCAGTCCTGCTCCTCGTTGGCGCGGGTGGTCGCGCGCAGCGACTCGACCATGGCGTTGATGTTGTCGCGGAGTTCGCCGACCTCGCCCGGCGCCTCGACGGTGATGGAGCGGGTGAGGTCGCCCTCGGCGACCGCGCTCGTGACCTCGGCGATGGCCCGGACCTGGCGGGTCAGGTTCCCGGCCAGCTCGTTGACGTTCTCGGTGAGCCGCATCCAGGTGCCGGAGACGCCCTCCACCTCCGCCTGGCCGCCGAGCTGCCCCTCGGTGCCGACCTCGCGGGCCACCCGGGTCACCTCGGCGGCGAAGGACGACAGCTGGTCGACCATCGTGTTGATGGTGGTCTTGAGCTCCAGGATCTCGCCGCGCGCCGACACGTCGATCCGGCTGGTCAGATCGCCCTGGGCGACGGCGGTGGTCACCTGCGCGATGTTGCGGACCTGGTTGGTCAGGTTGTCCGCCATCGAGTTCACGTTGTCGGTGAGGTCCTTCCAGGTGCCGGACACCCCCCGCACCCGGGCCTGGCCGCCGAGCTTGCCCTCGGTGCCGACCTCACGGGCCACCCGGGTCACCTCCTCGGCGAAGGAGGAGAGCCGGTCGACCATGGTGTTGATGGTCTCCTTGAGCTCCAGGATCTCGCCGCGCGCGTCCACCCGGATCTTCTGCGTGAGGTCGCCGCGGGCCACGGCGGTCGCGACCTGCGCGATGGAGCGCACCTGGGAGGTCAGGTTGTCGGCCATGGTGTTCACACCGGTGGTGAGCTCCCGCCACACCCCGCTCGCCCGCGGCGCGCCCGCGCGCCCGCCCAGCAGGCCCTGCCCGCCGACCTCGCCGGCCACCCGGGTCACCTCGGAGGTCAGCAGCGACAGCCGCTCGACCATGTCGTTGTAGACGGTCGCGATCTCGCCCTGCACACCCTGCGCGCCCTCGGGCAGGCGTACGGACAGCTCCCCGTCCCGTACGGCGGTCAGCCCGGCGAGCAGCCGCCGCAGCCCCTCCTCGGCGGACTTGCCGTCCTGTGCGCCGTCGTGCCGGCCGTCGTGCCGGTCGTCGTGCGTGCCGTGGGGTGCTGGTGTGCGCTCTGCCATGAGGGCCTGCCCGGGCGGGGTCGGACGCCCCGCCCATCCACTCTAGGACCCGCCGGGTCCGGAAGCCTCTGGGAACAGGTCCACCTGGAACCAGACCGTCTTGCCGTCCGGCCCCCGGGGCACCGTGCCCCAGCGCGCGGCGAGCCGCTGGAGCAGATAGAGCCCGTGTCCGGAGGAGCGGTAGGCCCGGTGCGGGCCGTGCGGGCGGGGGCGGTGCGGGTCGGTGTCGCTGACCTGCACCCACAGGGCGCGGTCGGTCCCGTCGAGGCGCAGCTCGGACGGCACGCCGCCGTGCGTGTGCGCGTTGGTGACGACCTCGGAGACCAGCAGCAGCGCGTCCGCCACCGCCCGGGTGTCCGGGGCGTCCGCGGGACCGAACCAGGAGTTCAGGGCCCGACGGGTCGCCTCGCGGCACGCGGCGACGACACCCGGGCCCGGTGGCACCCCCGTCAGGTCGTACCGCAGGGACCGGCCGTGGCCGCGGCCACGGATCTCCTTTCCGTGCGCGATGGTCATACGCTGCGGCTTGCCGCTGCCGCGGTCCGCAAACCGGGGCGGCGGGGACGCCACGGCGGGGACGGTGGCGGGGACGGTACGGCGGGGTGTCGGGCCGGCTCAGTTCCTTCGCCAGGGCGGCCGGGACGGGCGGGTGACCTCGACCCACACGACCTTCCCGGGGGCGTCGTCCGCCTTCGGCGTCGAGCCCCAGGCCCCGGCCAGCCGGTCCAGGACCATCAGCCCGTGCCCGCCGGGCAGCGCGGGGGAGCGGGGCGCGTGCGGGCGGGGCGGGACCGGGCTCGCGTCGGCCACTTCGAGGCGCAGCCGCCCGTCGGCGTGCCGCAGCACCAGCTCCTCGGGTCCCGCGGTGTGCAGACACGCGTTGGTGACGACCTCCGACACCATCAGGAGCACGTCCTCGGCCCGCTCGCGCTCCTCCGGCGTGGCAGCGGGCAGCCAGCCCCAGTCGCGCAGCGCCGCCGCGGTGAAGTCGCGGCAGCGGGTGACGGCCCCGGCAGTGCCGCCGAGGAGGAGGCGCCGGACCTGGGCGTCGGCGAAGGCGGGCGGGTCCGGTGGGCGGTCGCCGTCGTCCGGCCGCCCGCCGGTCCCGGCCCCGGGGGCGCCGTTCCTCATGACCCCTCCGGGGCCGGGGCGTCCGCGAGGGCGCTCGCGACGGTCTCGTACACCCGGAAGACCGAGAGCGCGCCGGTGATCTCGAACATGCGGTCCACCGGGGGCCGCAGGCCCGCGATGTCGAGGCGGCCGCCCGCCTCGGTCATCCGCAGCCGGGCGCGGAGGAGCACGTTCAGGCCGGTGGAGTCGCAGAAACTCAGCTCGGAGCAGTCCACGACGACCCGGCCGCCGTTCCGGCTGCTCCCCGCGTCGCCGCCGTGCTCCGCGAGGGCGTCCCGCAGCGGGCCCGCCGTGTCGTGGTCGAGTTCGCCCGAGAGGGCGAGGACGACGGTGTCGGGGCGCCGTCCGCTCAGTACCCGGACGTCGAGTCGTCCGGTGAAGTCCTCCGCCCGATCCATGGCCTCCATGCGGTGGCGGCCTCCTTCCGGTCCGGTTCCGCCGGACCCGACAACCCTCGTGCCTCGTGCCTCACGCACCATGATCAGGCGAAGCCGAGCACCGCGCGATCCTTGACGATGGTGAACAGCCCCAGCGTCCCCGTCATCGCGAACAGCTGCTTCAGCTGCCGCGGCACCGGTCCGGCGAGGACGAGCCGCCCGTGCGCGAAGTGGGCGGTCAGCAGCTCGTGCAGGAACGACGAGTCGCCGAAGCCGATCCGGGAGATGTCGAGCACGGTCCGCCGAGGGCCCGAGTGCCGGGCCTCGGCGAGCGCCCGGCGCAGGCAGCCGACCGTGTCGACGTCGAACTCCCCGGTCGCCGAGAGCACCACGGTGTCCGGCGCCGGGGAGGTCTCGCGGACCACCCAGGCCGTGCCCGCCGGGGCACGGTAGGTCCGCGGCTCCTGGCCGGCCGGGCTCGGGTCCGGCTCCCCGCCCTGCGGCTCGAACTCCACGGGGACCATGGCGGCACCTCCGCTGGGCGCCTGCCCCGATCCGGGCCGCTCATGCGACCGGGGGCCCGGCCGCGGGGGTGGGGTCAGGGGTGCGGCGGCGCGCTGAGTTCGACGGCGCGCAGGGCCGCCGCGAGCGACAGCTCGTCGGGGATGTCGAGGGCGGTGTCGGTCAGCTTGATCACGTGTTCGTCGCCGTGCGCGAGGGCGCGCTCGAAGACCTCCTCGGGGGTGAGGCGGCCGGGCGGGGCGGGGACGACGGCCTCGGCCGGCGCGTACATCGCGGTCACCGCCGCCGACGCCGTCCACGCGGCGTGCAGGCCGGCCGCCCACAGGTCGCGGGGGAGCGCGGGCAGGGTGCGCAGGACGGCGTTGGGGGCGGTGGCGGCGTGGACCAGCATGGTCTCCTCGCCGTGGCCGTGGGTGGCATAGCGGTGGGTCGCGGCGAGGACGAGCTCGGTGAGCCGCTCGTACGCCGCTTCCGGGCCGGTCACGGACGTCGCCCACACCGGCAGCCGCGCCACCTGCCCGAGCCGGTCGGGGAGACCGCCCTCCTGTCCGTCGATGCGCGGCACCGCGTCGAGCGCGGCGGACGCGGTGGCGCCGTCCGTCCCCGGCAGCGGGGCGACGCCGGTGACGGGGCGGTGCCGGGCGGCCCAGTAGCCGAGGCCGTGCGCCAGCTCGGTGAGCCGCGGGCCGGGAGCCGTACCGCTGTCGCCGTCCGCGAGGAGGGTGCGTACGGCGTGGCCGACGCGGATCACCGGGTGCGTCGAGCCCCCGTACATGCCGGGCAGCAGTCGCGGCCACCACTCGGCGAGGACGTCCTGCCAGGGGCGCCCGTCGAGCTCCCGGCCGAAGTGCCCGATCCAGTCGGCGGCGCGGCGCGGGTCGCCCAGGGCCTCCTGCCGGTTCCCGGCGGTGACGGGGGCGAGCCCGGCCGGGAACTCCTCCAGCTTCGGCGCGTACCGGTCGAGCCACCGGTGCACCGCCCGCGCCTGCCCGTGCGCGGCCAGCGCCTCGACGGCCATCGGCGCGTGATTGGTCAGCCGGCCGAGCCGCTCGGGCCCGGTGGAGTGCAGCCGCTCCAGCGCCTCGTCGAGGACGCCGGTGGTGTCGGTGGTGTGCGTGCCAGTCGTCTCCATACGGGCGACGGTAGGCCGGACCACGGGGGCGCCGTAACGGGCGCGAGGCGTAGGGCGGGAGGCGCCGCCGGTCCAGGGCCGGTCCTAGGCCCGGTCCTGGGGCCGGATCCGCGGGTTACCCTCGGCCGGTCAACCGCGTTCCGTCAGAAGGGGGTTCGACCCGTGATGACCGCGTCTTCCCGTGGCTCGATGCTCGAACTGCTCTCGGCCGACGGTCCCGACCCGGACCACGCCGAGGCGCTGATGCTCTACGGCCGACTCGTCGGCACCTGGCGCATCGAGAACCGCTACCGGTTCCCGGACGGGGAGTGGCGCACCGCGGCGGGCGAGTGGCGGTTCGGCTGGACGCTCGGCGGCCGGGTGGTGCAGGACGTGCTCCACTGCCCCGACTTCCACGGCCCGTTCCCCGGCACCACGGTGCGGATGTACGACGTCACCACCGGGCTGTGGCAGATCACCTGGTTCTCGCCGAAGCTTCCCTCGTACTTCTCCCAGACGGGGCGGCCCGACGGCGCCGGCGGCATGATCCAGGAGGGCACCGACGCCGAGGGCCGGCTCTCGCGCTGGACGTTCGGCGACGTCACGCCGGCCTCGTTCCACTGGCAGGGCTTCGTCGCCACGCCCGACGGCGGCTGGGACCTGTTCCAGGAGATGCACGCGACCCGGGCCGACCTTCCGCACGGGGGTCATCCGACTGGCTGACTCGGGGGTCGGCCGGCCCCGGGCCGCGAGGGCGGCTCAGGCGCTCGTGAGGATCACGAGCTGCCGGGTCGCCCGGGTCATCGCGACATAGCGGTCGACGGCGCCCTCGACGCCGGTGCCGAACCGCTCGGGGTCGACCAGGACCACCAGGTCGAACTCCAGGCCCTTCGACAGCTCCGGGGTGAGCGAGAAGACCCGCTCCCTGCCCCGCGCCAGGGGACCGCCGATGACACATGCGGTCCCTTCGGCGTGCTCGGCCAGCCAGCCGTCCAGGATCCCCTCCAGGCCGGCGACCGGGCCGTGGAGCACCGGGACGCCGGAACGGCGCACCGAGGCCGGCACGTTGGCGTCCGGGAGCGCCGCCCGGATCACCGGCTCGGCCTCGGCCATCACCTCTTCCGGCGTACGGTAGTTGATGCTCAGGGAGGCCGTCTCGACCCGGTCGAGACCGATGCGCTCCAGACGCTCCCGCCACGACTCGGTGAAGCCGTGCCGGGCCTGTGCGCGGTCCCCGACCACCGTGAAGGACCGGGACGGGCAGCGCAGCAGCAGCATCTGCCATTCGGCGTCGGTGAGTTCCTGCGCCTCGTCGACCACGATGTGCGCGAACGGACCGGCGAGCGCGTCCCGTTCGGCGCCCGGCAGCACGCTCTCGTCGACCAGGCTGACCTTCGCGTCCTCGCCGCGCAGCATCCGTACCAGGCCCTCGCCGTCGTCCCCGTCCGCGCCGGAGTCGGCGGCCGCCGCGATCAGGTTGTCGACCACCGCCGACATCTCCCGGCGCTGGGCGGCGAGCGCCTGCTCGTAACGGCGCAGCCGCAGCCCCGCCTCCGGGTCGCCGAGCCGCTGCCGCGCCGCGTCCAGGAGCGGCAGGTCGGACACCGTCCAGGCCCGGGGCTCGGCGCGCTGCAGCAGCCGCACCTCGTCCCGCGACAGCCACGGCGCACAAAGACGCAGATACGCGGGCACGGACCAGAGGTCGCCCACCAGGTCGGCCGGATCGAGCACCGGCCAGGCGCCGTGCAGCGTCTCGGCCAGCTCCCGGTCGGCGCGCAGCGCCGTGCGGAACCGCTCCTCCGGCACCTCGGTGTCCTCGTCCAGCTTCTCCAGGAGCAGGCTGCCCAGCTCCTCCCAGATCCGCTCGCGGGCCTCGTTGTGCGGCACGCCGTCGGCGGCCTCGAAGGCCTCCGCCCAGTCGTCGGCGGTGAGCCGCAGCTCCGCCCACGGGGTGCTGACCGTCAGCGCCCGCGTCGGCGCCTCCTCGTAGAAGCGCACGGCGAGCTCGATCGAGCGCACCATCTCGGCGGAGGACTTCAGCCGGGCCGCCGCCGGGTCGCTCTCGGGCACCGCCGAGGCGCCCTCGGGAACCAGGTCGCGCACGGTGCAGGTGCGCACGCCCTCCTCGCCGAGGCTCGGCAGCACGTCGGAGACGTACGCCAGATACGGCCGGCTCGGGCCGACGAAGAGGACGCCGCCGCGCCGGTGGCCGAGGCGCGGGTCGGAGTAGAGCAGGTGGGCGGTGCGGTGCAGGGCGACGACGGTCTTGCCGGTGCCCGGACCGCCGTCGACGACCAGCGCGCCGCGCGAACCGGCCCGGATGATCGCGTCCTGGTCGGCCTGGATCGTGGCGAGCACGTCCCGCATGCGTTCCGAGCGGTTGGAGCCGAGGCTCGCGATGAACGCGGACTGGTCGTCGAGCGCCGCGTGCCCTTCGAGGCCGTCGGCGGTGAACACCTCGTCCCAGTAGTCGTGGATCCGGCCGCCGGCCCACTGGTAGCGGCGCCGGCTGGCCAGGCCCATCGGCCGGGCGTGGGTCGCCGCGAAGAAGGGCTCGGCGGCCGGTGAGCGCCAGTCGACGAGCAGCCGCCGCCCGGCGGCGTCGGTGAGGCCGAGGCGGCCGATGTAGACGGGGTCGCCGTCGGCGCCACCCGAAGGAACGATCCGCCCCAGACACAGGTCCAGGCCGAAGCGGCGCAGGGTGCGCAGCCGGCCGGTCAGCCGGTGGATCTCGTTGTCCCGCTCCATCGCCTCCCGGCCGATCCCGCCCGGCGCCCTGCGCAGCACGGCGAGCCGGTCCGTGAGCTCGGCGATCGACTGCTCCAGGCTCTCGGCGACGGCCGCGAAGTGCTGCTCGTCGGCGGCGATCAGCGCCGGGTCGGCCTTGGTGGAGTGGATGTCGGACAGATCGAACGCGGACGTATGCGTACGCACGTGGTGAAGCTCCCATTTCCGCAGGTTCCGGCGTCAGGAGAGCGATTGTGCGGCACCAGGGGGGCCTTGCCGCAAGGCCCCCCGTGCGCTATAAGTTGAGAGTGGCGAGGAGAGCGTTCCTCGCCTCTTCTGTTTTCCGGGGCGCCGGGTGAGACCCGGCGCCCCGCGCTACGCCTGCTACCAGGAGGACTTGGTGACTCCGGGCAGGAAGCCGGCGTGCGCGAGCTGCCGGGTGCGGACGCGGGAGAGGCCGAACCGGCGCAGATGACCGCGCGGGCGCCCGTCCACCGCGTCGCGGTTACGCACCCGGGTGGCGCTGGCGTCGCGCGGCTGGCGCCGCAGCTCGGCGAGCGCGTCGGCGCGCTCGGCCGGGGTGGAGCCGGGCCGGCGCAGGATCTCCTTGAGCTCCGCCCGGCGGGCGGCGTACCGCTCGACCGTGCGCCTGCGCTGCTCGTTCTTCGCGATCTTGCTCTTCTTCGCCATCAGACCCTCCCTCCGCGGGCGCGGATACGGGCCACGGCGGCCTCGATGCCGATGGTGTCGACCGTCCGGATCGCGCGGACGCTCAGTGTGAGCCGTACGTACCGGCTCTCGCTCGGCAGCCAGTAGCGCTTGCGCTGCACGTTCGGGTCGAAGCGGCGCGAGGTGCGCCGGTGGGAGTGGGACACGGAGTTGCCGAATCCCGGCTTGGCGCCGGTCAGTTGGCAGTGGGCGGACATGGGTGGGGCTGCCTCTCTCGACGGTCATCGTTAACGTTAATGAAAACCATTGTCACATACTGATGCCGTGCCCGTGCCCGTGCCCGTGCCCGTGGCCGTGGCCCGACCGTCACCCGTTGGAGTGGACCCGTGGCGCGGGGCGCCCCCCTTTCCGGCACAGGCGCCGTGCAACAGGCGGTTCGAGGCGCCGATGTTCGGCGCGATCTACGGGATCATCCTCGCGTTCGTCATCGTCGCCGACCTCGACCACGCGCTCAGCGGGTACGTGCACGCCGTCGTCGAGGACCAGTGGCCGCGGATGCGGGCCGGGCAGCCGGCGTACGGCGCGACCGAGACGCATCTGCGGGCCGCGTTCGACGTGCTCCAGGCGTACGACCCGAAGACCCCGCGCGAGGAGGTCTTCTACGGGCAGGCCGTCGGCCACCTGAACGACGTCGCCGCCCAGCGCCGCGCCCGCATCACCATGGCGCAGCAGGAACTCCCGCCGCTCCTCCAGGTGTTGGCGATCGGCGGCGCGGTCGTCCTCATCCCGCTGACCTTCCTCTACGGCATGCGCAAACTGCGCGTCCAGCTGCTCTTCGTCGCCTCCGTCGCCGCGCTCGTCGGCTTCAGCCTGCTCCTCGTCCTCGTCCTCGACCGACCCTTCGCCGGCGAACTCAGCGTGAGCCCCGCCCCGTACCGGGAAGGCGCCCTCGCCCGGTACTGGTAGCCCTGACGTGGTTCGAGGAGCCGTCAGGCCCTGGGCGCCGTGCTCGTGCCCGGTGTCAGACGGGGAAGGAGCAGGCGGGGCGGCGGCACGGCACCCGGCGGGGTGGCGAGGGCCAGGGCGACCGCCTCACGGGACATCTCGCGCTTCGGCAGGACCACCGAGGTGAGCGTCGAGCGGGACAGCAGGCCCTCCGGGGTGTCGTCGTGGGCGACGACCGAGAGGTCGTGCGGGACCGAGCGGCCCAGGGCGCGGGCCGCCTCCGTGGCCGCCGCCGCGAGGACGTCGTGGGTGGCGAAGAGCGCGGTGGCCTCGGGGTGGGCGCTCAGGGCGGCGAGCGCCGTGTCGAGGCCGGCGCGGAAGGCCGGGGCGGGGGACAGATGGACGGGGGAGTCCTCGCCGAAGGCGCGCCGGAAGCCCTCGACGCGTACGGAGTGGGCGGGGCTCGCCAGGATCACGGCCCGTTCGTGGCCCAGCTCGCGCAGATGGCGGCCGGCGAGCCCGCCGCCGTACGCGTAGTCGATGGTGACCACCGGGAAGCCGGGCGGCACCGGCGCCTCCCACGCGCACAGCACCACCGGGAAGCGGGCGTCCGCGAGCAGCGGCAGATGGCCGGTGAGCCCCTGGTCCCCGGCGATCAGGAGCGCGTCCACCGAGCGGCTGGTGAGCCCCGCCAGATGGCGCCGGGCGCGCTCGCCGTCCAGCCGTGTCGTGCACAGCAGCAGATGGTGGCCCCGCTCCTCCAGGGCGTCCTCGACCTCCTCGACGACGTCCGCGTAGAACGGCGCCGAGACCGTCGGCACGAACAGCCCCACCGTGCGGGTGCTGCCCGTCGCCAGCGAACGGGCCACCAGGTTGGGCACGTAACCGAGTTCGGCGATCGCCGCGCGCACCCGCGCCTCGGTGGCCGGGCGGACCGCCACCCGTCCCGTGACGACGTTCGACACGGTCTGCTTGGTGACGCCGGCCCGTTCCGCCACCTCGCGCATGGTCACCATGGCGTCGCACCGTAGCCCCGTCGCCAACCGCGGTCAAGGGGCGGTGATTTCGGGGGCCGGACTGTGCCGCGCCTCTTGTTTTACCGGTCAAATGAGCCCTATCGTCCGTGGCCGTTCGGCAACTCCGGCCCCCGCCCAGGGAGTTCACGTGCATCCTCCACGTCGCGGCAGGCTCTCGAGCCTGCTCGCCGCCACCGCGCTCGCCGTCACCGCCCCCGCCGGCTCAGCGGCCTCGGCCCCCGCCCCCGCCACGAGCCAGGACACCTACACCGTCACCGTCGGCGCCAAGGGCTCCTGGACCCACCCCGACGACACCCCCGCCAGTCCCTACATCGACAAGGACGGCACCTTCTACTTCCAGCAGGCGCACGCCCTCTACGGCGCGAACGACTCCCGCCAGTGGAACTTCTTCACCGGCACCGACCTCGACACCGCCACCCGCTCCTCCGCGATCAGCGACGCCGTCAACCCGGCCAACACCGCCGACCGCAACAACGACACCACCTGGCGCTGCGACAACAGCCCCACCGGCGTCGAATCCACCCCCGCCCCCGCCGGCAGCGGCTACGCCCACCGCAACTACTGCGACCTCACCGGCATGTGGGTCGACCCCGACACCGGCGACTGGTACGGCCTCGTGCACAACGAGTTCACCCCGCAGCCCTTCGCCGACGGCATCCACTACGACGGCATCGACTACGCCGTCTCCCGCGACCAGGGACGCACCTGGACCGTCAAGGACCACGTGATCACGTCCCCGTACAGCACCGGGCGCGGCGACACCACCGCCTTCCCCCAGCAGACGTACCACTACGGCACCGGCGACCCCCGCCTCTTCACCGACACCGCCTCCGGCTACTTCTACGTCTTCTACGGCTCGCGCATCGTCAACAAGGGCGGCGGCTGGGCCGCCTTCTACGGCCACGTCGCCCGCGCCCCCATCGCCCGGAAGATGGCCCCCGGCTCCTGGCAGAAGTGGTACGGCGGTGCCTGGTCCCAGCCCGGCGTCGGCGGACGCGAGAGCACCATGGTCCCGGTCGGGACCGACAGCACCGGCTATGTGCCCACCGACCAGGAGTACGACCCCGCCACCCCCGGCACCGTCAGCCAGCAGGTCGCCGCCGGGCAGACCCCGCCCACCTCGCCGCTCTTCGTCATGGACATCACCTACAACGCCCACCTCGGGCTCTACATCGGCGAACCGCAGGCCGTCGACCAGAGCGGCAGGGCACCGCAGGAGCTGTACGCCACCGCCGACCTCACCACCCAGAAGTGGTTCAGGCTCGGCGACACCGGCGGCTACACCACCGCCTCCTGGTACCGCTGGTTCCTCGACGCCGGCAGCCGGACCGGCTCCGGCATCGTCGGCCGGGACTTCCGCGCCTACTGCTCCTTCGGCTGCTCCGGCGGCGCGAGCAGCGAGTACGTCAACCTGCGCATCGACAGCAGCCGCCCCGCCGCGCCCGTCGACACCACCAGGACCTTCTCGATCGGCAGCGCCGACGGACGTGTCCTCGCCCAGGTCCAGGGCGCCACGACCACGACGTCCGTCGCCGCCCCCACCGGCTCGGCGCTGGAGTCCTGGACCTTCACGGCCAAGGGCGACGGCGCCTACCGCATCGCCAACGCCGCCACCGGACAGCTCCTCGGGGTCGCCGCCGGCGGCCCGGCCACCCGCGCCTGGGGCACCCGGCCCACCGTGACCGCCCCGGCCGGAGGCACCGGAGCCACCGGCCAGGAGTGGTTCGTGATCCCCGGCGCCTCGGCCGCCGACAACACCCCCACCGGCACGTACCGCCTGGTCAACCGCTACAGCGGCCTCGTCCTCGGCCTCTCCGGCGACCCCGCACGCCCGGCCGCCGAGACCACGCCCGCCCGCAGCTGGACCGACACCACCGGAAGCCCGGTCGGCGCCGGGCGCAGCGCCGCCGAGCAGACCCTCGGCCTGACCCCGACCGGCGACGCGCCGCCCGCCCTCGACGGCGTCCGCACCCTCACCACCGGCGGAAAGGCACTCGACGACCCCGACAGCAGCAGCGCCAACGGCACCCAGCTGATCACCTGGAGCCCGAACGGCGGCGCCAACCAGAAGTGGACCCTCACCCGGCGGACCGACGGCAGCTACGAGCTCCGCAACGGCTCCTCCGGCAAGTGCGCCGACATCGAGGGCGGCTCCACCGCCGCCGGCGCCCGGGTCATCCAGTGGACCTGCCACGGCGGCGCCAACCAGCGCTGGACCATCGCGCGCCTGCCGTCCGGCGGCTACACCGTCGCCTCCGTCGGCAGCGGACTGCTCCTGACCACCGCGTCCACCGGCGACGGCGCCCGCGTCACCCAGCAGCCCGACACGGGATCCGCCCTCCAGCACTGGACCATCACCTGAGGTCCTGGGGCAGCTCCTGGGTCGCCCAGATCGTCTTCCCCCGGGCGGCGAACCGGGTGCCCCAGCGGCCGGCGAGGTGCGTCACCAGGAACAGACCGCGCCCGCCCTCGTCGCCGGGGTCCGCGAGCCGCATGTGCGGGGTGGTGCTGCTGCCGTCCATGACCTCGCAGACGAGCTCACGGTCGCGCAGCATCCGCAGCGACAGGGGCGGCAGCCCGTAGCGGACGGCGTTCGTGACGAGCTCGCTGACGATCAGTTCGGTGTCGTCGGCGAGCTCGTCGAGACCCCACTCCGCCAGCTGCCGTACGGCGAGGGCGCGGGCCTCCGCCACCACCGTCGGGTCGTGCCGCAGCGGCCACTCGGCGATCCGGTCCGCGCCGAGCCGCCGGGTGCGGACCAGGAGCAGGCTCGCGTCGTCCACGGTGCGCGGGTCGTGGCGCTCGCCGAGCGCGTACACGACGTCGTCGCAGAGCTCCGCCGGCGTCCGGCCCGGGCCGCCGAGCACCGTCCGCAGGGTGGCCCGGCCCTCGGCCGCCGAACGGCCCCGGCCCAGGACCAGACCGGAGGAGTAGAGGGCCAGCAGACTGCCCTCGGCGAGCTCCGCGGTCGCGACGGAGAAACCGCCGCCCTCGCCGAGCGGCGGCCCCGGCCGGATCTCCGAGACCTGACTCCGCCCGTCCGGACCGAGCACCAGCGGCACCGGATGCCCCGCGCTCGCGCCCCGGCAGCGCCCGGACACCGGGTCGTACACGAGGTACAGACAGGTCGCCGACGGGGGCTCGACCTGCGTCGACGCAGCCCCGCCCTCCGGTCCGACCTCCCGAGCCAGCCGTACGGTCACCTCGTCGAGACCGGACAGGAGCTCGTCCGGGGCGGGGTCGCGGGCCGCGAGCGCCCGCGCGGCGGTCCGCAGCTGGCCCATGGTGGCCGCCGCCTCGATGCCCCGCCCGGCGACCGTGCCGACGGTCAGCCCGACCCGCGCCCCGGAGAGCGGGATGACATCGAACCAGTCCGCCCCGTCGTCGCCCGGCAGATGCACGTGCGCCGCCTCCACCCCCGTCAGCTCCGGCGGCGCGGACGGCAGCAGCCGGCGCTGCAGGGCGGTGGCGACGGTGCGCTCGCGGGTGTAGGCGTGGGCCTTGTCGATGCCGAGCGCCGTGAGCGTGGCGAGCTGTTCGGCGAGCTGCAGGTCGTCCCCGTCGAAGGGCTCGGGGCGGGTGGTGCGGAGGAAGACCGCGATCCCGAGGGCCGTGTCGTGCACCACGAGCGGCGCGGCGATCAGCGAGTGGGCGCCACCGCCGAACGCCTTCGCCCCCGGGGTGCCGGCGGCGAGCCGGGGGACCAGCCGCGGCCGCAGATCGGCGAGGGCCTGGGAGCACGGGGTGGGGAAGGGGAGCTCGACGAGCGCGCCCGGTGCGACGTCCCCGGCCGAGCCGTCGGCGGCGCGGAACGCGGCACGGCGCAGCGGGCTGCCCGGACCGACCCGGCCGGGCCGCAGCCGGCGCCCCTGGGACACCTCGCCCATCACGTCGACGATCACGACGTCGGCCAGGTCCGGCACCGCCACCGCCGCCAGCTGCTCGGCCGTGGCGGTCTCGTCGAGGCTCGTGCCGATCCGGCGGTGCGCCCGGTGCAGGACCTCCAGGCGGGCCAGGGCCTGCTCGCGGGCGGTGACGTTCTCGGCGAGCGCGGCGAGTCCGAGCACCTTGCCCGAGGAGTCCGTGAGCCGGAACAGGGACGCGGACACGGCGATCTCCTCGCCGTCCCCGGGCTCGGGCCCTTCGGGCCGCCGCCCGCGCAGCAGGACGCCGAGCGCGGACTCGCCGGTCTCCAGGACGCGCCGGGCGGTCTCGTGGAGCTCGTCCGTGACGAGGCTCGGGGCGAAGCCGCCGATCCGGTGACCGAGCACCCGTTCCTCCGGCACCTGCCGCATGCCGTTCGCCGCGTGGTTGAAGCGCGTCACCCGCAGCTCCGGGTCCACCAGGAACAGGCCCACCGGCGCCTGGGTGAAGAGGGCGTCCAGAAGCGCCGCCTCGGCCGCCCGTTCCTCGGCCCCGCGCTCCGCATCGCCCACGGTCGCCACCACCTCCGACTCGCCGGGCAGACGTGTGCCCCGCAAGACCACGATGGCAGCCGCCGGGCGCGCGGCAAGTCGGGGGAAGGACCGGGGAAGGGCCGGGGACGGGCGGGAAGGGCCGGGAGGCCGGTCGGGCCCGCGCCGGGGGCGGCGCCCCCGACCGGGCCCGCGCCCCGCCCCGTACGGCCTCGTCAGCCGGCGAGCCCGCCGCGCCTCACCCGGTCGGCCGGGTGTCTCCGGCTCCGGAGCCCAGCGCCCCCAGGATCCGCTCCGCCGCCAGCGTCGCCGTCAGCTCGCCGTCCCGGACCAGCCGCTCCACCTCGGGGGTGAGCGCCCGGACCGCCGGGTCGGCGTGCAGGCGGTTCAGGAGCTCGTCGCGGACCATCGACCAGGCCCAGTCGACCTGCTGGTCGCGGCGCCGCGCGTCGAGCCGGCCGGTCGCGTCGAGGAGCGCGCGGTGCTTCTCGAGCCGCCCCCACACCTCGTCGAGGCCGGTGGACTCGCGGGCGCTGCAACTCAGCACCGGCGGCGTCCAGAAGGCCTCCTGGCCGTGCATGAGCCGCAGCGCGCCCGCGAGTTCGCGCGCGGCGGCGCGGGCGTCGGTGGTGTGCGGGCCGTCGGCCTTGTTGACCGCGACCACGTCCGCCAGCTCAAGGACGCCCTTCTTGATGCCCTGGAGCTGGTCGCCGGTGCGGGCCAGGGTGAGCAGCAGGAAGGAGTCGACCATGTTCGCCACGGTCGTCTCCGACTGCCCGACGCCGACCGTCTCGACGAGCACGACGTCGTAACCGGCGGCCTCCATCACCACCATCGACTCGCGGGTGGCCTTGGCGACGCCGCCGAGCGTGCCCGCGCTGGGCGAGGGCCGCACGAACGCCGCCGGGTCGACCGCGAGCCGCTCCATCCGGGTCTTGTCGCCGAGGATGGAGCCGCCCGTGCGGGTCGAGGACGGGTCGACGGCGAGCACCGCCACCCGGTGCCCGAGACCGGTCAGCATCGTGCCGAAGGCGTCGATGAAGGTCGACTTGCCGACGCCGGGCACCCCGCTGATCCCGATCCGCCGGGCCCGGCCGCTGTGGGGCAGCAGCCGGGTCAGCAACTCCTGGGCGAGCGCCCGGTGCTGCGGCCGGGTGGACTCGACGAGGGTGATGGCGCGCGCCACGAGGGCGCGCCTCCCGTCCCTTACACCCTTCTCGTACGTGTCGATGTCGATGGCCATGGATCAGGCGTCGTCTCCCGGGCCGGCGTCGTGTCCCGGGCCGGCGTCGTGTCCCAGGTCGGCCGCGAGCCGGCGCACCAGGTCCGCGGCGGCGTCCGGGATCACCGTGCCGGGCGGGAACACCGCGGCGGCGCCCATCTCCATGAGCGTGGGCACGTCCTGGGGCGGGATGACCCCGCCGACCACGATCATGATGTCCTCGCGGCCCTCCGCCGCCAGCTCGTCCCGCAGCGCGGGGACGAGCGTGAGGTGACCGGCCGCGAGGGACGAGACGCCCACGATGTGGACGTCCGCCTCGACGGCCTGCCGGGCCACCTCGGCCGGCGTCTGGAACAGCGGGCCGACGTCGACGTCGAAGCCCAGGTCGGCGAAGGCGGTCGCGATCACCTTCTGGCCGCGGTCGTGCCCGTCCTGGCCCATCTTGGCCACCAGGATGCGGGGACGCCGGCCCTCGTTCTCCTCGAAGGAGTCGACGAGCGCGCGCGTGCCGTCCACGGACGGGGACTCGCCAGCTTCGTTGCGGTACACGCCCGAGATCGTACGGATCTGGCCCGCGTGCCGTCCGTACACCTTCTCCAGGGCGTCCGAGATCTCGCCGACGGTCGCCTTGGCGCGGGCCGCGCGCACCGCCAGTTCGAGCAGGTTGCCCTCGCCGCCGGCGGCCCGGGTGAGGTCGTCGAGCGCGTCCTGGCAGGCCCGCTCGTCGCGCTCGGCGCGCAGCCGGCGCAGCTTCTCGATCTGCTGGGCGCGGACCGAGGAGTTGTCGACCTTGAGGACCTCGATCTGCTCGTCGCCGTCCACCCGGTACTTGTTGACGCCGACGACCGGCTGCCGGCCGGAGTCGATCCGGGCCTGGGTACGGGCCGCGGCCTCCTCGACGCGCAGCTTCGGGATGCCCGCGTCGATGGCCTGCGCCATGCCGCCGGCCGCCTCGACCTCCTGGATGTGCTGCCAGGCCTTGCGCGCCAGGTCGTAGGTGAGGCGCTCCACGTACGCGCTGCCGCCCCACGGGTCGATGACCCGGGTGGTGCCCGACTCCTGCTGGATGAGCAGCTGGGTGTTGCGGGCGATGCGCGCCGAGAAGTCGGTGGGCAGGGCGAGCGCCTCGTCGAGCGCGTTGGTGTGCAGCGACTGGGTGTGGCCCTGGGTCGCCGCCATCGCCTCCACGCAGGTCCGCGTGACGTTGTTGAAGACGTCCTGGGCGGTGAGCGACCAGCCCGAGGTCTGCGAATGGGTGCGCAGGGACAGCGACTTGGCGTTCTTCGGGTCGAACTGCTTGACCAGCCTGGCCCACAGCAGACGGGCCGCGCGCAGCTTGGCGACCTCCATGAAGAAGTTCATGCCGATCGCCCAGAAGAAAGACAGGCGCGGCGCGAACGCGTCCACGTCCAGGCCCGCCTCGCGGCCCGCCCGCAGGTACTCCACACCGTCCGCGAGGGTGTACGCCAGCTCCAGGTCGGCCGTCGCACCGGCCTCCTGGATGTGGTACCCCGAGATCGAGATGGAGTTGTACCGGGGCATGTTCTTCGAGGTGAAGGCGAAGATGTCGGAGATGATCCGCATCGACGGCTTCGGCGGGTAGATGTAGGTGTTGCGGACCATGAACTCCTTGAGGATGTCGTTCTGGATGGTCCCCGCCAGCTTCTCGGCCGGCACGCCCTGCTCCTCGGCGGCGACGATGTACAGCGCGAGCACGGGCAGCACCGCGCCGTTCATCGTCATCGACACCGACATCCTGTCCAGCGGGATGCCGTCGAAGAGCTGCCGCATGTCGTAGATCGAGTCGATCGCCACGCCCGCCATGCCGACGTCGCCGGTGACGCGCGGGTGGTCGCTGTCGTAACCGCGGTGGGTCGGCAGGTCGAAGGCGACCGACAGGCCCTTCTGGCCGGCCGCCAGGTTGCGCCGGTAGAAGGCGTTGGACTCCTCGGCGGTCGAGAAGCCCGCGTACTGCCGGATCGTCCACGGCTGGTTGACGTACATCGTCGGGTACGGGCCGCGCAGGTACGGCGTCACGCCCGGGTAGGTGCCCAGGAAGTCGACGTCCTCCAGGTCGCGGCCGGTGTACAGCGGCTTGACCCCGATGCCCTCCGGCGTCTCCCACAGCAGGTCGTCGCCGCCCGAGGCGCGCTTGACCGCGTCACGCCAGTCGTCGGCGCTGCCGGCCGGGGTGGGGGATCCGAGGTCGATCCCGGTGAAGTCGGGGATTCCCATCAGGACACTCCCATGCGGTCGAGGGTGGCGGAGAGCACGGCGACGGCGTCGCACCCCGCGAAGACGTACGAGTCGGCGTCCGGGTACGCGGCCGGGCGCCCGGCGAGCACGACGTGCCCGGCACCGGCGGCGCGGAACGCGGCGGCCTCCTCGGCGGCCCGCTCCGCGTACACCGCGTCGCTGGAGCACAGACACACCTCGGTCGCGCCGCTGTCCTCGAACGAGCCCTCGGTGACGGGCTCGATGCCGCCGGCCTGGAAGAGGTTGGCGGCGAAGGTGAGGCGCGCGGTGTGCGCGGCGGCCGGGCCGAGCGCGGCCAGATAGACCCGCGGCCGGGCACCGGTCGCGGCGAGATGCGCGTCGGAACGGGCGCGCAGCGCCTCGAACGCCTCGTCGCGGCGGACCCGCGGCAGACCCCCGGAGGGCTCGGCGGGCGCGGGCTCGCGCACCACCGGCTTCTCCGCCAGGTGCGGGAACTCGCTGACACCGGTGACCGGTTCACGGCGCTTGGCGAGCGCCTTGGACCGCTCGGCCCAGGTCGCGCTCAGCCGCTGCTCGATCCACCCGGAGCGCAGCGCGGCGGCCTGACCGCCCTCCCGCTCGATCTCCTGGAAGAACTCCCAGGCGGCGCGGGCGAGTTCGTCGGTCAGCGTCTCCACGTACCAGGAGCCGCCGGCCGGGTCGATGACCCGGGACAGATGCGACTCCTCGATGAGGATCGTGGAGGTGTTGCGGGCGATCCGGCGCGCGAACGCGTCCGGCAGACCGAGCGCGTGGTCGAAGGGGTGCACGGTGACCGACTCGGCGCCGCCCACCCCGGCCGCCAGCGTGGCGACCGTGGTGCGCAGCATGTTCACCCACGGGTCGCGGGCCGTCATCATCACCGGCGAGGTGACCGCGTGCTGGAGCTGCGCCCCGGCCGCCGGCGCGCCGGACGCCTCGGCGACCCGCGCCCACAGGCGGCGTGCGGCACGCAGCTTGGCGATCGTCAGGAACTGGTCGGCGGTGGCCGCGTAGCGGAACTCCAGCTGGCCCAGGGCCTGTTCGAGACCGAGGCCGCCGTCCGTCAGGGCGCGGAGGTAGGCGACGCCGGTGGCGAGCGAGGCGCCGAGCTCCTGCGCGGCGGAGCCGCCGGCCTCGTGGTACGGCAGGGCGTCCACGGTCAGCGCCCGCAGACCCGGGTACGTGTCCGCGCAGCGGCGGGCCAGCGCGACGGAGGCCGGGAAACCCTCGGGGTCGTACCCGGCGCCGGTCCGGGCCTCGGTGCCGAGCGGGTCGGCGCCCAGGTTGCCGCGTACCGCGTCGGCGGCGACGCCCCGGCGCCCGTACAGCGCGAAGAGCTCCTCCGCGGCGGCGGTGGTGTCGGCGCCGGCGTCCAGGACGACGGGCGCGAGGTCGAGATAGACGCCCTCCAGGACCCGGCCGAGCGCGTCCACCGGGATGCCGCCGGAGTCGCCGGAGCCGACGGACAGCCACAGCGAGGTGACGCCGTTCTCCAGGTCGGTCAGGACCGCCTCGGGGTCCGCCGTGCGGTGGCGCTGGCGCACGTCCCAGCCGCCCGCCGTGTTGCCCTCGGCGCGGCCGGAGCGCACGAACGGGGCGAAGCCGGGCAGCCCGGGATCGGGCACGCCGTCGGCGGCGGTGTACAGCGGCCGGGCCCGTACGCCGTCCTCCAGCTGGGTGGAGAGCGCGTCCTCGGCCTCGGTCTCGGGAACGTCCTTGCCCGACCTGCTCAGTACGCCCGCCACGAGGCGCTGCCACTGCGCATGGGTCGCTGCGGGGAACTCGGCGGCCAGGGAGAGGCCGTCGTCAGGCAGCACAGTCATGTTCGGAGCCTAGGTTGTCACGCATACGAGCAGCAGCGCGATCAGCTGTGACCTTGACCTCCCCGGATTTCCCTTGATCAGGGCAGAGGTCCGTGCTGTTCCGGTTACCCGGGGCTGTTCCGGTTACCGGGGCGGGGCCGACTCCGGCCGCGGGC
This sequence comes from Streptomyces sp. NPDC051909, assembly GCF_040681095.1. Taxonomy (NCBI): domain Bacteria; kingdom Bacillati; phylum Actinomycetota; class Actinomycetes; order Kitasatosporales; family Streptomycetaceae; genus Streptomyces; species Streptomyces sp. NPDC051909. Next base: position 28,616 of record NZ_JBFAYA010000018.1, read on the forward strand.
CGCTCGACCTCGCGCCGGAGACCGGAGACCGGAGACCGCGGCCCGGCGACGACGGCGTACGTCAGACGTTGACGCCGAAGTCCAGGGCGATGCCGCGCAGCCCGGAGGCGTAGCCCTGTCCGACGGCGCGGAACTTCCACTCGCCGCCGTGGCGGTAGAGCTCGCCGAAGACCATCGCGGTCTCGGTGGAGGCGTCCTCGGAGAGGTCGTAACGGGCGATCTCCCGGCCGTCGGCCTGGTTCACGACCCGGATGAAGGCGTTGCGGACCTGGCCGAAGCTCTGCCCGCGGTTCTCGGCGTCGTGGATCGACACCGGGAAGACGATCTTGTCGATCCGGTCCGGCACGGCGGCCAGGTCGACCTTGACGGACTCGTCGTCGCCGTCGCCCTCACCGGTCAGGTTGTCACCGGTGTGCTCGACGGAGCCGTCCGGGCTGGTGAGGTTGTTGTAGAAGACGAAGTGCGCGTCGGACACGACCTTGCCGGAGGCGTCGCAGAGCAGGGCGGACGCGTCCAGGTCGTAGGCGGCGCCGGTGGTCGTCCGCACGTCCCAGCCCAGGCCGACCAGAACGGCGCTCAGGCCGGGGGCCTCCTTGCTGAGGGACACGTTGCCGCCCTTGGCCAGGGAAACGCCCACTGTTCTTCCTCCACGGTCGAGCTCACACCTGTTCGCCCAGGGAGACGTGCGAACAGCGCTCGTGGTTGCCCCCAGGAGCGTGCCGGGAGCGTGCCGGGAGCATGCAACCCCGTGGCCCCACCACTCGTCTCCCTCTGCAGGGCCGGACGAACGAGGGCGAACCGATGACTGCCAGGCAACTGCACCATGCTCCGCGACGGCGCCGCGGCGGGCGACTGCTCACCACGGCGCTGGCGCTGCTCGTGCTCGCCGTGTCCGGAGTCGGCTGGATCTACCTCGAACTCGGCGGCGACATCGAGACCTTCGGCGCCGACGGACTCTCCGACAACCGCCCCGCCGGCTCCGACGCCGGGCAGAACGTCCTCGTCATCGGCTCCGACGCGCGCACCGACGGAAACAGCGAACTCGGCGGCGGCGACGCGCACGACATCGGGCGTTCCGACACCGCCTTCCTGCTGCACGTCTACCGCGACCGCCGGCACGCCGTCGCCGTGTCCTTCCCGCGGGACACCCTCGTCGACATCCCGCCGTGCCGCCTGCCCGACGGGACGTGGACCCGGCCGCGTACCCGGGTCATGTTCAACTCGGCGTTCAGCACGGGCGAGACGGCCAAGGGCAACCCCGCCTGCACCCAGAACACGGTCGAGAAGCTCACCGGACTGCGCGTCGACCACACCATGGTCGTCGACTTCAAGGGCTTCGCCGCGCTGACGGAGGTCGTCGACGGGGTGCGGGTGTGCCTGCCCGACGACGTGTACCAGAAGGACCTCAACCCCAAGCGCGCCACGCGCGGCGACCTCCTCTTCCCCAAGGGCGAACAGACCGTCGCGGGGCAGCAGGCCCTCGACTACGTGCGGCTGCGGCACGGCATCGGCGACGGCTCCGACATAGGCCGGATCAAGCGCCAACAGGCCTTCGTGGGCAGTCTGTTCAAGAAGATCAAGAGCGACGGACTGACCCCGGCGAAGCTGCTGCCGCTGGCGAACGCCGCCACCGAGTCCCTGACCGTCGACCCCGGGCTCGGCTCCGCCGACAAGCTGATCGACTTCGCGATGTCCCTGAAGGACGTCGACCTGCACGACACCACCTTCGTGACGCTGCCCTGGCGGTACGAGGGCGCGCGCGTCGCGATCGTCGAGCCCGAGGCGGACGCGCTCTGGGCGGCCCTCCGCGCCGACCGTCCCCTCGACGCCCGCCCCGGTCCGGGGGCCACCCCGACGGCCACCCCCTCCCCGGCGTCCGGCGCGGGCATCTCCGTCGCCGTCCGCAACGGCACCCGCACCAGGGGCCTCGCCGCCCGCGCCGCCGAGATGCTCCGCGAGGCCGGCTTCACCGTCACGGACACCTCCACCGCCGCCGACCAGACCCACCCCCTCACCCTGATCGCCTACGGCCCCGGCGAGCAGGCCCGAGCCGCGGCCGTCGCCACCCACTTCCGCTCGGCCGAACTCACCCCGACCGCCACCCCGGGCATCACCGTGACCCTGGGCCGCTCCTACGCCGACACCCCGACGACGACCGCCTCCCCGAGCAGCGCACCCCCGACGGTCCCGCCCGCCGACACCCGCGCGGCGGACGAGGACCCGTGCGCGGACCTCTCGTACGGCTGACGCGCTCGGCTGACGCGCTCCGGGGCGCCGCACTCCCCGTCCCTCCCCGTGACCCGGCTCAGGTCCGTGACCCGGCTCAGGACACGCTCCGGATGCGGCCGACGAGCAGGCCGCCGAGCAGCGTGACGGCGGCGGCCGCGGCGTACAGACCCGTGTAGCCGCCGAGATGGGCGATGACGGGGGAGGCGAGGGCGGGGGCCAGGACCTGGGGGCCGGAGTTGGCGATGTTGATGACGCCGAGGTCCTTCGCACGGTCCGCGGCCTCCGGCAGCACCTGCGTGACCAGGGCCTGGTCGACGGCCAGATAGATCCCGTACCCCGCACCGAGCACGGCCGCCGCCGCGAGCGCCGCCGGCCACGTGTGCACCAGCGCGAGCAGCAGCGCCGCGGCGGTCATGACCAGCGAGCACAGCACGACGAAGGACTTGCGACGCCCGACGCGGTCGGACAGCACCCCGGCCGGAATCGCCGTGACCGCCGCGCAGAGCGTGTAGACGACGGTGAGGATCAGCACGCCCGTGCCGGGGTCGGCGTAACGGACGGCGTCGGCGAGGAAGTAGAAGAGATAGAGCGTGCCGAGCGCGTTCCCCAGGTTGATCAGGAACCGGGTGAGCCAGGCCCAGCCGAAGTCGGGATGCCGCCGCGGGCTCACCCAGAACGAGCGGGCGAAGGCCCGCGCGTCGAACGCCGGCCGCAGCTCCCGCGGCAGCGCCGGCTCGCCGTGGCGCAGCACGAAGGGCAGCGCGAGCACGACGGTGAGCACGGCGAGCGTGGCGTAGCCGGAGCCCACGCCGGTGACCACCAGTGTGGTGAGCAGCGCGCCGAGGACGAGTCCGAAGGACTGCATCAGGCCGGTCCAGCCGGAGACCTGCGCGCGCTGGGCGAGCGGCACGCGGTCGGCGACGGGGGTGGTGACCCCGGCCAGCATCGCGTTCAGGCCCGCCTGCGCGAGGCACCAGCCGACCGCGACCCCGGCCACGGTGTGCTGGGCCGCGGTGAACACGAGACCGGCCGCCCCGGCGAGCGCGCCCCCGACGATCCACGGCCGCCGCCGCCCGAACCGGCTGGTCGTCCGGTCCGACCACGCCCCCGCGAGCGGATTGGCCAGTACGGCGACGAGCGCGCCGAGCCCGGTGACGAGCGAGAGCGCGTCGTTCTTTCCCTGCGGGTCGATCCGCTCCAGTTGCAGGGGCAGCAGGATCTGGATGGGCGTCATGAACGCCATGAAGACGGCGAGGGTGGCGAGCGAGAGGCCCGCCGTCCAGCCGTACCCGACCGGTGTGGTCGGTTCGGCGAGGACACTGTGCGTGGTGGGGGACACCCCGGAATCCGCCGCGGACGAGTGGGTCATGGGCCGGCTGCTCCGTCGCTCAGGACCGCTCGGCATGCTGGGAGCGTGAGGAGTGCTGGGAGTGCTGGGAGTGCTGGGCGCGCTGGGAGGCGATCAGTGCGCGGTACCACTCGAAGCTCGCCCGGGGCGTGCGCGCCCCGGTGGCGAAGTCGACCTCGACCAGGCCGAAGCGCTGGTGATAGCCCTCGGCCCACTCGAAGTTGTCGAGCAGCGACCAGGTGAAGTAGCCGCGCACGTCCACGCCGTGGGCGATGGCGCGGGCGATCGCGCCGATGTGCCCGGCGAGGTAGTCGACGCGTGCCTGGTCCCGCAGCCCGGCCGGCTGCGAGCAGCCGTTCTCGGTGATCCACACGGGCGGAAGGGCGCTGCCGTAGCGGGACGCGAGGCCGGTGAGCAGCTCCGTGAGCCCGTCGGGCACGACCGGCCAGCCGAACGCGGTGCGCTCGTACGCCGCTTCGAACCCCTCGGACCCCTCGGACCCCTCGGACCCCTCGGACCCCTCGGACCCGTCCGACCCCTCGGGCTCGGCGAGGTCGAAGGGCAGCCCGGCCGCGGGATCGGCCGGGGCCGTGACCCAGGTCGGGTTGTAGTAGTTGACGCCGAGCCCGTCCAGCGGCGCGGAGATCGTGTCGAGATCGCCCTCGCGCACCACGCCGCCCCAGTCGGGGTCAGCCCTGCCGTAGGCGGTCAGGTCGGGGTAACTACCCAGGATCAGTGGGTCGTTGAAGAGCCGGTTGTGCAGGGTGTCGTACGCCGAGGCCGCTGCCGCGTCCTCCGCGCGCCGCGCGTCGGAGCGCAGCCGTACGGGCGTGCAGTTGTTGGCGACGAGCACCTGAGCGTCCGCCACGGTGGCCCGCAGCGCCGCCGACGCAAGGCCGTGGCCGAGGAGTTGGTGGTGCGCGACGGGCAGGGCGTCGAGCATCAGCGCGCGGCCGGGGGCGTGGACGCCGAAGCCGTAGCCGAAGGACATGTGCACGAAGGGCTCGTTCAGGGTGATCCACCGTCGGACCCGGTCGCCGAGCCGCTCGGCGACCACGGCCGCGTACTCCCCGAACCGGTACGCCGTCTCGCGGTTCAGCCAGCCGCCCTCGTCCTCCAGGGCCTGCGGCAGGTCCCAGTGGAACAGCGTCGGCGTCGGCTCGATGCCCGCGTCGAGCAGGGCGTCGACCAGCCGGTCGTAGAAGTCGAGGCCGCGCGGCTCGACCTTGCCCGCCCCGGTCGGCAGGACGCGCGGCCAGGAGAGCGAGAAGCGGTACGCGTCGAGGCCGAGCCCGCGCATCAGCGCGACGTCCTCGTCGAGGCGGTGGTAGTGGTCGCAGGCGACGTCCCCGGTGTGCCCGTCACGAACGGCGCCGGGACGCCGTACGAAGGTGTCCCAGATCGACGGGCCCTTGCCGTCCTCGTCGGCCGCGCCCTCGATCTGGTACGCGGCGGTCGACGCGCCCCAGACGAATCCGGCCGGGATCGGGAAAGGGGTGATGGAGCTCGTGGTCACGGGCACCTGCCTCGGTCGTGCCGACGTCGACGCCTCGCCGGTGCGAGGGTCCTCACGGCGGCCGCAACATAACATGAACACTCGTTCACGTTCTATGGTTCGGACAGGCGGCTCCGCAGGTCCTCCCAGTAGGCGTTCAGCATCCGCTTGAGCTCGTCCACGGTCCCGGGGTCCGCCGCGCCGCCGCCCTTGTGGACCTCGTGCAGCACGGCGTTCGCCGCCCACACCACCATCCGCGTCGCCCGCTCCAGCACCTCGCCGCCCGGGCCCCCGGTCAGGTGCTCCACGATGCGCCGCAGCCCCTCGGCGATGAGCGCGTTGCTCGCCTCGTCGGCCCGCGCCAGCTCGGGGCTGAGGTGCCGCCCGGCCCAGAGCGCCATGCCGCCCGGCTGCGACCGGAACAGCTCGGCGTACACGTCGACCATCGTGCCGACCAGATCGGTCAGCTCACCGGCGACCGCCCGCTCGACGAGGGCGTCGATCGCGGTCCTGAACCCCTCCAGATAGCGCCGGCCGAGCGCGTCCACCACGGCGCCCTTGTCCGCGTAGAACTGGTAGATGCTGCCGACCGGCGCCCCCGCCTCCTCGGCGATCCGCCGCATCGTCAGGGCCTCGTACCCCTCCTGTGCCAGGATCCGGTCGGCCGCCCCGAGAATCGCCTCGACCCGGGCCCGGCTCCGCGCCTGCCGTGGCTGCCGTGGCCGGCGCGGCTCCTTCCGCGGTCCGGGCCCGGCCTTCGCCCCGGCCTCCGGCCCCGATGCCGACTCTTCCGTCACGCCACGCTCCCGGTGTTCCGCTCGATCCGTCCGACGAGGGGGGAACGTAACCCATGAGCGGCGCCTACAGCAGCGCCTGCCCCTCTCCCCGGTAGGTGGGTACGACGGCGGTGACGCGGTCGCCGTCCACCAGGTGGAGCTCGTTGACGCGCTCGCACAGTTCGCCGGCCTTGGTGTGGCGGAACCACACGCGGTCGCCGAGGGCGAGCGGCGCGGCGCCGGGGCCGGTGAGGGGCGTCTGGACCTCGCCGGCGCCTTCGAGGCGGGTGAGCCGCAGGCCCGGTGGCCAGACGGGGGTGGGGAGGCGGTCGGGCCCGTGGGCGCCCGAGGCGGTCCAGCCGCCGCCGAGGACCGTCGCCCGGGCGGCCGAGGGGCGGCGGACGACGGACTGTACGAAGAAGGCCGCGGGGCGGGGCCGGAAGGCGCGGTAGGTGTCGAAGAGGGTGGGGCCGTACAGGCCGGAGCCCGCGCCGAGTTCGGTGACGGCGGCTTCGGCGGCCGTGGACTCCAGGCTGCCGGTGCCGCCGCCGTTGACGAACTCCAGCGGCGCGACCGACCGTACGGCGGCGACGGCCGCCGCCCGCCGCTCCCTGAGCTCGCGCCGGGACAGGCCCTGCAGCGTCCGGACGGCGGCCCGGCGGAGCATCGGGCCCGGGGCGTCGTCGCCGACGCCGGCGATCTGCGCCTCGTACGCCATGACGCCGACGAGTTGGAGTCCGCGGCGCTCGACCACGGCCCGCGCGAGGCTCCGGGCCTGCTCGGGGTGGTGCAGCGGGGAGCGGTGGGTGCCGAAGTGGAGCCTGCCCCCGAGGGACTTGAGGGAGGCGTCGAGATCGAGGCAGATCCGTAGCGGATGCGCTCCACCCGTGGTCCGGGCTGCGGCGATGAGCTCCAGATGGGCGGGGGAGTCGGCCATCAGCGTCACCCTGGCGGCGAGCCGCGGGTCCGCCGCGAGGCGGCGCAGGGCGGCGTCGTCGGCGGTCGGGTAGCCGACCAGGACGTCGTCGAACTCCTCGGCCAGCCACAGGGCCTCGGGCAGTGTGAAGGCCAGGATCCCCTGGAATCCGGGCATCGCCAGCACCGAGCGGATGACGTCGCGGCTCCGTACGGACTTGCTGGCGAGGCGGATCGGCTTGCCGCCGGCGCGCCGCCGCATGGTGGCGGCGTTGTGCCGCATCGCCCGCACGTCCAGGACGGCGAAGGGCGGTTGGAGGTCGTGGGTGGCCCGTGCGAGGGCGGCGAAGTCGGGGGCGTACCCGGGTGCGTACACGGGCGGGTCAGCCGATCCGGTCCGAGTCGCCCGGAATACCCAGGACGCGGTCCAGGTAGGCGTTGCGGAAGACCCCCTCGGGGTCGAGGCGGTCGCGCAGTGCGGTGAACTCGTCGAAGCGGGGGTAGCGCCGCCGCAGCCGTTCCGCGTCCAGGCGGTGCAGCTTGCCCCAGTGCGGGCGGCCGTCGGCGGTGTCGAAGATCGACTGGACCGCGTCGAAGTACGTCTCGTACGGCATCCGGTGGTACTGGTGGAAGGCGATGTACGCGCCGGCGCGCCCGTGGCCGGGGGAGAGCGGGATGTCGTCCGCGGCCGAGAAGCGGACCTCCAGCGGGAAGGACACCTTCTCGTCGTGGGTGTCGGTCCAGCGTCCGATCTCCCGGATCACCTCGGCGGCGTGCTCGCGGGGGACGGCGTACTCGCCCTCCCGGAAGCGGACGTCGCGCCGCGAGGCGAACACGCGGTGCGAGACGTCGGTGAAGTCGCGCGCGGAGACGGCGGCCGTCGCGAACCGGGTGATCGCGGGGACGGCGGCGGGGAAGCGGGCGCCGAGGCGCAGCAGACCCTCGTACGCGGTGTTGGTGACGAAGTCGTCGTCGAACCAGCGCCGCAGCGGGCTCACCGGGGCGAGCGTGGCGTCGGCCGGCAGCCGGGTCAGCCGCTTGGTGAGCGCGGTGCGGGTGTGCGGGAACCAGAAGAACTCGAAGTGGTCGCTCCCGTCGACGAGTTCGTCGAGCCCGTCGAGCACGCGGTCGAGCGGCATCGGCTGCTCGACGCAGCGCAGCGCGAAGCTCGGCACGCACTGCAGGGTGACGGCGGTGATGACGCCGAGCGCGCCGAGGCCGACCCGGGCGGCCGAGAAGAGCTCGGGGTTCTCGTCGGCGGAACAGTGCACCGCCGTGCCGTCGGCGAGGACGAGGTCGAGGGCGCGCAGCTGGGTGGAGAGGCTGCCGAAGCGGACGCCGGTGCCATGGGTGCCGGTGGACACCGCGCCGGTGATCGTCTGGCGGTCGATGTCGCCCATGTTCTCCAGGGCGAGGCCGTGCTCGGCGAGCAGCGGGTTGAGCCGGTGCAGCGGCATCCCGCCGCCGACCGTGACAAGGCCGCTCGCCCGGTCCACCGAGTGGATTCCGTCGAGCCGGTCCATCCGCAGCAGCACGCCGTCGGTCGCGGCGATCGAGGTGAACGAGTGGCCCGAGCCGACCGCCTTGACGCGCAGCCCGTCCCGCCTGGCGGCTCCGACGGCCTCCGCGACCTCGTCCGGTGTCGACGGCGTGACGGTGCGGGCGGGCCGGCTGCGGACGTCACCCGACCAGTTCTGCCAGGTCGCTCCGTTCTGCCGGGTCGGCCCGTTCTGCCGGGGCGCAGGGGGTGCTTGCATGATCGACTCCCGTCGTCGGGGGTGCGTCGCGTGCGTGCGGCTCGTATGGGCAGCCAACGTAGGGGCGCGCCGTTACCCGGGGAAACAAAGAGTTGCGCCCGCATCTACAATCAGCGGTTGTGGATGTCGCCACGCAGAAACTGCGGAACTTCGTGGTGGTGGCCGAGGAGCTGAACATCAGCCGGGCCGCCGCCCGCCTCTTCGTCACGCAGCAGGCCCTGAGCAAGCAGCTCCGGGATCTCGAGGACGCGATCGGCGTGCGCCTCGTGGAGCGCACCACTCGCAGCATGGCGCTGACCCCGGCCGGCGAGGTCTTTCTGGCCTCGGTACGGGAGGCCCTCGCCGCCCTGGACGCCGGCGTCGCCGCGGCCCTGAGCGCGAGCCGTGGCGTGTCGGGCACGGTCCGCCTCGGGTTCGTGATGGGCGGCGCCCTGGAGCTGACCGCGCCGATCCTGGCCGAGTTCTCGGCGCTCTGCCCGGACGTCCAGCTGGAACTGCGTGAGACGGGCTTCGACGACCCGTCGGCCGGACTCGCCGACGGCTCCTCCGACGTCGCCTTCGTCCGGCTGCCGCTGTCGGTGCCCGACCTCGACGCGATCCCGCTCTTCGTCGAACCCCTCGTCGTCGCCCTGCCGGCCCGCCACCCGCTCGCCGACCGCGCCGCCCTCACCGCCGCGGACATCGTCGACGAACCCCTCGCCGTCGGCCGTACCGCCGACTCCGTCTGGCGGCGCTACTGGACCCTGGACGACCGCCGCGGGGGCCGCCCGCCCAAGACCGTCCGGACCACCACCTCCCACACCGAGGAGCTGCAGGTGATCGCCGCGGGCCTCGCCTGCGCGATCACCGTCACCGGCGCCGCCCGCTACACCCCGCACCCCGGTGTGCGCTACGTCCCGCTCACCGGAGTCCCCGGCTCCGCCCTGGCCGTCGCCTGGCGCCGCGGCCACCGCACCCCGGGCGTGGAGCGCTTCGTGACGGCGGCGCGCCGGGTCCGCGACCGGGAGCCGGCGCTCGTCGCGACGATCGAGACTCCGCTCCCGGCCCTTCCGACCCCTTGACATTCGGTCATGCTCCTGACAGCTCTTGGCTCTGCATCATTCCGACGAGCGGCGGTAACCCGAAGGGGGCGATCAGGGCATGACCAGGCCCGAGAGCGCGGGACACGAGCACGAGCACGAGCACGAGCACGAGGGCGACAACAAGGGCGGGGGCGACTACGACGTCGTCATCAGCGGGGCGAGCCTCGCCGGCAGCACGGCGGCGATCCTGCTCGCCCGGCGCGGTGTGCGCGTGGCGCTGCTTGAGCGGCGCTCGGACCCCGAGGCGTACAAGGTGCTGTGCACCCACTCCATCACGGCGAACGCGCATCCCGTCCTCGACGAGATCGGCCTCCTCCCCGCCCTTGAGAAGGCGGGCGCGCTACGGAACGACGCGCGCTGGTACACGCGTTGGGGGTGGATCGAGCCGCGGGCCGCGGCCGGCGGGCCCGAGCTTCCGCACGGCTACAACGTACGGCGCAGCACCCTCGATCCGCTGATCCGGGCCCGCGCGGCCGAGACGCCCGGCGTGGACCTGCTGCTCGGCCACCAGGTGACCGGGCTCGTACGGGACGGCGGACGTGTCGCGGGGGTGCGGGTGTCGACGCCGGACGGCGAGCGGGTGATCCGGGCCCGGCTGGTGGTCGGGGCGGACGGCAAGGACTCGTCCGTGGCGAAGTTCGCCGAGGTGCCCACCCGGAAGCACGAGAACACCCGGTTCGGCTATCTCGCGCACTTCCGCGACCTCCCGCTGCGCGGCGGCACCGGCCAGACCTGGTTCCTGGAACCGGACATGGCGTACGCGTTCCCGAACGACGACGGTGTCACGGTCCTGGCCGTCCTCCCCGACAAGAAGCGGCTGCCGGCCTTCCGCGAGGACCTGGAGGGCAGTTTCCTCGACTTCGTGCGCGGTCTTCCCGAAGCGCCGCCCATCGACTCAGCCGAGCGCGTCTCGAAGATCATCGGTACGGTCGACTACCCGCTGGTCAGTCGCCGACCGACGGCCCCGGGGCTCGCGTTGATCGGCGACGCCGCCCTCACCGGCGACCCCTTGTGGGGCGTCGGCTGCGGCTGGGCCCTGCAGACCGCCCACTGGCTCGCGGAGGCCGTCGCCCCGGCCGCCGCCGGCCGTGGCGACCTCGACCAGGCTCTCGCCCGGTACGCCCGCCGCCACCGTCGCAGCCTGCGCCCTCATCAGCAGCTCGCCGTCGACTTCGCCAAGGCCCGCCCGTTCAACCCCGGTGAGCGCCTGATGTTCGCGGCGGCGGCCCGCGACGAGGCGATGGCCCGCCACATGTACCTCTTCGCCGCCCGCCTGATCGGCCCGCTGCGCTTCCTCAGCCCCCTGGCCCTGGCCAAGGCGGCGCTCATCAACCTCAGGCACCGCGGGACGCGCCCCGGGCCGCCGGACCGTCCGCGGGCGTGAACCCGGCGTGATCCGGAAGGCACGGCCTGGGTCTGGGGCTGGGCCTGGGGCTGGGCCTGGGGCACGGCCTGGGGCTGGGGCTAGGCCTCGGCCTTTGCCTCGACATCGGCCTCTGCCTCGATGTCGACGCCGTACGCGCGGGCCAGGGCCTCCAGGTCGTGGTCGTAGCCCTGGCCGACGGCGCGGAAACGCCAGCGCGGGCCGCGGCGGTAGACCTCGGCGAGGAGGAGGGTCCGCTCGCTCGTGGCGGCGTCGAGGGTGGCCTGCGCCGCGGCGGGGGCGTCCGCGCCCGGGGCGAGCGTGATCTGGACGGCTCCGACGTCACCGAAGGCGGCGGCCCCGTCGATGGCCGCGGCGACGGCGACCCGGCGGACGCCGGACGGCAGGGCCGCGAGATCGAGGGAGACGGTCTGCTCGGTCGGGCCGTCGCAGAGCAGCCGGGTGGCTCCGTCAGGGCTCTCGGGCGCACCGTAGAAGACGAAGTCCCCGTCTCCGGCGACCTGTTCGTCCTCGTCGAGGACGAAGGCGACGACATCGATCTCGCAGCCTTCCTGCCGCGCCCAGGAGGCGGTGACGTGCCAGCGGGCGGCGGAGCGGAGGGCGGGCAGGTCGACGACTCCGCCACGGGGGAGCACCTCGGCCTCGGGGGAAGCGGTCGCGGTGGCCGTCTCGGGGGCGGGCCCCTCGAAGACCGGCTCGTGGAAGGTGGGCGAGGCGAGCCAGGCGGGGGCGTGGACCGGCAGCCCCATCGAGCCGACGCGGCCCATCCGGCGGTCCCGCTCGCCGCCGGCCAGGACGACCACGTCGGTGACGCTCGCGGAGAGGTAGATCGCGGCGGCCCCGCCCAGGTCCACGACCCGGCTCCGGGCGGCGGCCGCCTCCTCGTGCGTCCCGCCGAGGACCAGGACCCGCCGCCGGCCGAACGGCCGGAACGCGGGTGTCGGCCTCGGTGCCTGAGCCGGTGTCTGTGCGGGTGTCTGTGCCGGTGCGGGTGCGGGTGCGGGTGCGGGTGCCGGTGTCGGCGTCGTCTGGGGTCGTGGCGCGGTGCGGGGCGCCGGTACGGCGGGGCGCGCGGGTGCGGGCGCGGCGGTGGGCGCGGGGGCCGGGGTGTCCACCACCAGGGGCGGTTCCGGCTCCCGGGGCGGCTCCTCGGTCCGGGGTTCCTGGGCCCGCTCTTCGTGCGGCGTGCCGGGGTGGACGTCCTTCAGGAGGGCGAGGAAGGAGTCCTCGTCGAGGACCGGGACGCCTTCGGCGAGCGCGCGCCGGGCCTTCGCCGAGCCGGACGAGCCGTCGTTGGTGACGAGGACGCTCGTGTGCCGGCTGACCGACGACATCACGTTGAGTCCGGCGGCGACGGCCCGGGCCGTCAACTCGGCCCGGGAGAGGCCGGTTTCGCCGGTGACGGCGACCTTCATGCCCTGGACGAGCGGACCGTCCGGTGCGAGCCGGCCGGGATTCCGGTAGGCGCAGGGGGTCTTCGGGGGCTTGGGCTCGAACCGCGGATCCTGCCGGGGAGGACACGGTACGAGCGGCAGCGGGAGATCGAGCCGAACGGCCTCGGCGAGGGAGGCGCGGAAGACGCCCGCGAGGACACGGGTGTCGTCGAGCGCGTCGTGGGCCCGCGTCTGCGGAACGCCGTAGTGCGCGGCGAGCGAGGCCAGGCCGAGGTCGCCGGTGGGCGGCTCCACGCGCCGGTTGAGCGCCAGGGTGCACAGGCGGTTCGTGACGGGGAGGTGGCGTCGGGCGCGGGCGAACTCGTGGGCGAGGAAGTCGTAGTCGAACTGCGCGTTGTGGGCCACCATGACCCGCCCCCGCAGCAGCGCGCCGACCTGCTCCGCGACCTGGCCGAAGCCGGGCGCGCCCCGCAGCCGTTCCGGGGTGAGCCCGTGGACGTGCACGGGGCCGGGGTCGCAGCCGGGATCCACCAGGGTGCTGAACTCCCCGGTCTGCGTCCCGTCAGGCCCGAAGGTCAGCACCGCGATCGACAGGATCCGGTCGCGGCGGGCGACGAGCCCGGAGGTCTCGACGTCGACGAGGGCCCAGTCGTGGGCGTAGCCGGGGAGGTGCGACACATCGAGTGTGGCAAGTGCGGGAGGCATGACGGCAAGGATGATCCGGACGTGACGGCCGATTCAACCCGAACGCCGATTTGTCCGTGGATGAGTGGTGTGTGCGGCGACTCGGCGAAGCTACGCGCCGGGCCGGCCGGTCGTGGTCGCGGCCGTGGGACCGCTCGCGGGCGTCGCGTCGAGGTTGGCGAGCAGCCGGAGGCTGTCCTCGTCCGCGCTGCCGGGCTCGGGTGTCAGGGTGATCAGCTCCTGGCCCGATCCGTCCGGCAGGACGAAGCGCTCCTGGTGCAACGTGATCACGCCGATCAGGGGGTGTCGGAAGCGCTTGGGGCCGTGGCTGCGCACCCGGACACGGGCGGCTCCCCACAGTTCGCTGAAGCGGCGGCTGCCCATGGACAACTCGCCGATCAGCGCGGCCAGTTCGGCGTCGTCGGGGAACTCGCCCGCCGCTTGCCGGAGATGGGCCACGGTGTCCTCCCGGCACGATTCCCCGTCGAAGTAGGTTCCGCAGCGCTCGGCGTCCAGGAAGATCATCCGTGCGAGATTGCGCTCGGCTGCGGGCATGGAGTCCAGATCGCAGTAGAGCGTGCCGGCCGGCCGGTTGTACGCCAGCATGTCCACGCGGTGGTTGATGATCAGGGCCGGGAAGCCGGGCATCGCGTCGAGCACCTGCCTCAACTGGGGCCGCACCTCTGCGGGGTAGTGGGTGAGCGGCGGCCTGCGGCTGCCCAGCCGGGCCAGCCGGTGCAGATGGGCGCGCGCGGCCTGGTCGAGGCGCAGCGCGCGCGAGAGCGCGTCCAGCACGTGCTCCGAGGGCTGTGTGGCCCGTCCCTGCTCCAGCCTCGTGTAGTAGTCGACGCTCATCCCGGCCAGCTGCGCCAGCTCCTCGCGCCGCAGTCCGGACACCCGCCGGCGGGCGCCCACCGCGACACCGACCGACGCGGGCGTCACCTGTGCCCGGCGGGACTGAAGGAATGCGCCGAGATCGCCGAGATCGTCCATTCCCCCAGTATGTGCGGCGAACGGCCGCGGCGGGGGCGCCGAGGGTGGCCCTGTCAGTCCTAGGAATCAGGATCCGTAGGAACGCGGGACCGGCGGACAAGCGGGTCTCTGGTCGGGTCCGTCGACCGGGCGGACGATCGACGGCATGAAGGCACTCATCGTTCACGCACACCCCGACCCCCACTCGCTCACCACCTCCCTCAAGGACGTGGCCGTGGAGACACTGCTCGCCCAGGGCCACGAAGTCGCGGTCAGCGACCTGTACGCCATGAAGTGGAAGTCCGCCGCCGACTACGACGACTTCGACGCCGTCACGGGCCCGGACTTCATGCGCGCCTCCGGCGAGGCGTACGCGTCCGCCCGGCTCGGCGAGGACATCCGCGCCGAGCAGCGGAAGCTCCAGAAGGCCGACCTGGTGATCCTGCACTATCCGCTGTGGTGGTTCACCATGCCCGCGATCCTCAAGGGCTGGATCGACCGGGTCTTCACCTACGGCTTCGCGTACGGCGCCGAGGTGCCGCGCTACGGCGAGGGGCCGTTCGCCGGCAAGCGGGCCATGGTCGTCACCACCGCCGGAGGCAGGGAGAGCAACTACACCGCGCGAGGGGTGAACGGCCCCATGGAGGACCTGCTGTTCCCCGTGAACCACGGCGTCCTGTGGTTCACGGGCTTCCAGGTGCTGCCGCCCTTCGTGGCCAACCGGGCCGTCGACCTGACCGAGGAGCGCTTCGCCGAACTGGCCGAGCGCTACCGGACCCGCCTCGCGGGCATAGCGACCGCCGAGCCCCTCCCGTACCGCCCGGAGCGGGGCGGTGACTACGACGACACCCTGCAGCTGAAGCCGGGGCGCGGCGCGGAGGGCGCCTCGGGCTTCGGCCTCCATCTGGCGGACCCGGTCTGACCCTCGCGAGACCCGGTGCCGGATCCGGGCTCAAACCCAGGCGTTGCGCAGCGCCTCGTGGTGCGCGGCGAGCCAGGTGGAGAAGTCCTGGAGGGCGGGATCGAGGCCGCGTACGGCGTCGAGGTCCCGGGCGTCGGTGAAGCGCTGCTCGCACTCCGCGTAGTACTGGAACATGTTCCCCGACTCGTCCGCCCCGGGGAATCCCTGGGCCCGCCACTCGTCCGGGGTGAGCGGGCGGTAGCGCACCGGCCGGTCGACCGCGTCGGTGAGCGCCGCCGCCATGTCGGCGACCTTGAGGTGCTCGCCGGCGATGCTGATGGTGGCGGCGACGACGGAGCCACCGAGGCGGAAGAGCGACAGGGCGGTCTTGCCGACGTCCTCCGACGCGATCCCCGAGAGCCGGCTGTCGCCCATCGGATACGTCAGCCACAGCGCGCCGTCGGCGCCGTGCTGAGGGGCGAAGGAGCCGAGCAGGTTCTCCCAGAAGAAGGTGGTGCGGAGGAAGGTGGTCGGCACGCCCGAGTCGGTGAAGTGGTGGTCGGCCTCGGCCTTGCCGTCGAAGTGCGGCACCTTGTAACGGTCCTGGAGGGTGGGCATGCGGGGGTCGTCGAGCGGGATGCACTCCCGGGTGTCCTCCAGGGTGGACCAGATCGCGTGCTGGACCCCCGCGTGCGCCGCGGCCCGGGCCACCGCCTGGGCCTGGACGCCCTCACGTTCGGCGGACATGTGCTCCCAGAAGCTCGTCATGCAGAACGCGCCGTACGCGTGCTCGAAGGCGGCCGGGAGACTGGCCTCGTCGTCCATGTCGGCCTGCACGATCTCGGCGCCCAGCCGCTTCAGCTCCTGGGCCGGCTCCGAATCGGGGTGCCGGGTGACCGCGCGTACGGCGAACTCGGCGTCGCCGTGTTCCGCGAGGGCGGCCCGAGCCAGGCCGCCGCCCTGCCGGCCGGTGGCACCGAATACTGTGATGATCTTCTTCTCGGTCATGACGTCATGCGCCTCCTTCGGCGCGTTCCCGGGCCGAAGCCAGGTATGCGCCGGGGCGCGGCGGATTCCCGGGGATGAGCGGGAGCTCGGTGGGCAGGCGACAATGAGGAAGCCCTTTTGCGTACACCCCGGTGGGCGGTTTGATCATGAGTAGAACCAGCGTGACGGGGCCCGCCACGACCGGGCCCGCCGGGACCGGACCGCCGAACGACCCGGTTCCGCCGAGCCCCACTCCCGCGCCGGGCCCCGGGCCCGGTCCACAGCCGGGTCCGGTCCCCGGACCGGTGCCCGCGCCCGGCGGTCCGGATCCGGTGCCGCCGGCCCCGCCGCGGCCCGGCCCGGACCCGCAGCCGGGCGGCCCCCGCCCCGAACCGAGCCCGCACCCGGGTCCGCTGCCCGGCCCCGTCCCGGCGCCGGAACCCGTGACCTGACCGAAGGGACTGCGACCATGAACACCCATGAGCAGGAGCGACGCGTCGTCGTCGGCGTGGACGGTTCCCCGGCCTCGCACGAGGCCCTGCGCTGGGCGGTGCGGCACGCCCGCCTGATCGGCGGGACGGTGGAGGCCGTCGCCGCCTACGACCTGCCCGGAGCCGTCGGCTGGTCCGCACCGGCCGTCGACGCCGCCTTCGACGCGGAGGCGGCCGGACGCGCCCTGACCGACGAACTGCGCGACGAACTCTCCCAGACGTCCGGCATCCCCCTGAACGAGCACGTGGTCCGCGGAAACCCGGCCCAGGTGCTGATCGAGGCGTCCAAGGGCGCGGAACTCCTGGTGGTCGGCAGCCGGGGCCGCGGCGGCTTCTCCAGTCTGCTGCTCGGCTCCGTCAGCCAGCAGTGCGCCGTGCACGCCTCGTGCCCGGTCGTGATCGTCCGCACCGGTACGACCGACCTGGAGGCGGGAGCGGCCTGAGGTCGCCGTTCACGACTGCGCTCACGACTGCGCGCGCTCCGGTGCCGCGGGGAGGCGGCTCCGGAGCGTGCGGATGATGGCCGCGGAGAACGCGTCCAGGTCGCCGGGACGGCGGGAGGTGATCAGCGGGAAGCCGCCGCTGGTGTCGATCACGACCTGTTTGTCGCGCCAGGTGCCGCCGCCGTTCTCGATGTCGGTGCGCAGCGAGGGATACGAGGTCAGCTCGCGGCCCCGGGCGACCTCGCTGTCCACCAGCAGCCACGGGCCGTGACACACCGCGGCCACCGGCTTGCCGGCCTTCGCGAACGCGCTGACCAGGCGCTGGGCGTTCTGATCGGTGCGCAGCCGGTCGGCGTTGAGCGTGCCGCCGGGGACGACGACCGCGTCGTACTCCTGCGCCACGACCTCGGCCATGGCGGTGTCCGCGCCCACGACGGTGCCGGGCCGCCGGTCCGAGACCAGGGTCAGGATCGGCGCGGCCCGCTGGGCGGCGACCGTGACGGCCGCCCCCGCTTCGCGCAGGGCCGCCGCGGGCCGCGTGAGTTCGTCCTGCTCGACTCCGTAATTGGTGGTGAGGACGAGGACGTTCATTCCGTCGAGGGTCATGGTGCAGCGCTCCTTCGGCGCCCCGGAGGCCTCAGTGCCCCAGGGAGCGCTTGAGTTCGGCCTTGTTCATGTGCGAACGGCCGTGGATGTCGCGACGCTGCGCCTCCGCGTACAGCTGGTCGTAGGTCGGCCCCTTCGCCCCGCTGTGCGAGCGCTGCCCGCCGCGCCGGGAGGACGACATGTCCTGCGTGGAGCTCCTGCTCGCCGTCTCGGACTCGCCGGCCCTGGCCCGTTCCTTGTTCACGGTGCGCGAGGCGATCTCCTTCGCGCGCTTCTCGCTCTCGCCCCGCTTCAGGGCGCTCTGCTTGATGTGCTCGTACTGCCGTTCACGCTTGGCACTCGATCCACGGGGCATGATCCCGCTCCTTTCGCCACAAGCCCCCGTCCGGCCGCTGCCCGTGCCGCGAAGGTTCATGCGGGCCGATCGCGTGCTGACCGGACGGCGGCCACCAAGCTCGGCAAGCCCGTCACCCACTGGTCGACCCGCAGACTCGCCCACCACGATTCTCGCCTCGGCCACAAGCCTGGCGCACCAGGACGAGCCGGCCGAGGAGCGGGAAGCCCCGTGCCGGTGGCCTCGGCACAGTGGCGACGGTTCTCAGGGAGGTGGCGCAACGGGACATATGCGCCTGACTCGCCGCCGGCATCACACGAGAATCGCTGACGGGCCATCTCCGACGGTCTGTGCGTCGGCTTCAGTGCGCTGCCGGGTAGACCCGCAGGCGATCTCCCGGGACTTCGCCGAGGCGGACATCGAATCCTGGTTTGTGGCGCCGCCTCTTCCCGAATACGTCTCCGACAGTACGCGCAGGCTCGGAGCCTCAACCGGGTTGACCCCTTCGGCCCAGGGCCGCGTGGCGCGGAGGACGCCCGGATGCGATTGACGGCTTACTAGGGAGGGCCGCCGGGTCCGCCGTATACGGCCGTGAATTCTGTCGGAGGCGTGAGCCGTGACGCAGAGCGAGACGACGTTCGATCACATCCCCTCAAGGACCCAGCTGACGCGGGTGGAGGTCGCGGGCGCCCGACCTGGCGACGCTGTCGCACTCGGCGAGATCGTGGTCGCCTTCGGCGTCGCCTCGCTCGTGGTCAGCAGCGCCGCGCAGCCGAGCGGAGACACCGGGGCGACGAGGTGACCACCGCGCAGACCCGCCGCGAGCGCGCGGTCAGGACGCTGACCCTCTGGTTGCGTCCCGCCTTCGTCCTGCGCGTCGTCAGCCGCTTCCAGAGGGCCGTGGGATTCGACCGTGCGATGTCCCTGGCGTCCAGCGCTCTGACCGCGTTGGTCTCGCTCGCCATCGTCTCCAGCTCGGTCCTGTCCCTCTTCCGGCACACTGACACGGCGGAGCGGATCATCAAACGCTACTCCCTCACCGGCGGCGGCGCGGACGCGGTCACGGCCGTCTTCTCCGCGCCCGAGGACACCAGTGCGGGAATCGTCGGATCGCTGCTCCTCATCGTCTCCCTGCTGAGCTTCACCCGAGTGGTTCAGCGGTTCTTCGAGCAGACATGGGAGCTCAAGCCACTCAGTGTGCGCAACACGCTCAACGGCCTGCTGTGGATCGGCGTGTTGGCCGGGTACATGGCCGCCGCCGGCTGGATCCGCGCCGCCGCCGGACGCGCTCCCCTGGAAGTCGGGGCCTCCCTTCTCACCGCCCCGCTCACAGCCGTGTTCCTGATCGCCACCGGTCGGCTCCTGAGCGCTCGGCGACTCACCTGGCGGGACCTGCTGCCGTTCGCGGCGGCCGCCGCTGCCGCGGAAGCCGGCTTCGCCGTGGGCGCGACCGCGTACCTGCCCCGCTACTTCAGTTCCTCCGCGACCCGGTACGGGCCGGTCGGGGCCGTCTTCGCGATGATCTCCGCACTCTTCGTCGTCATGCTGGTCATCGTCGCGTGCGGCGCTCTCGGCCGGGAAGTCGGAGTCGAACTCGACCGCATCCGCCGCGGCGAGCGGCCCCCTGACAACGAGGTCCGCCAGGAGTGGGACATCGTTCTCGACCAGGTCCGGCTGCGCTGGAACAGCAGGCGCACGCGGCCGGACAGACGTCAGGACGATGGAACGCCCGGTTCTTCCTGAGACCCCGACCTGGTTCGGGTCACCGGCAGGACTGGCGCGTACGCGAGCAGGACCGGCCAGGACGTCCACGCGGTCCCGAGCAGGCCACCCGGCCCGGCCCATGCCGGGAGCGCGCCGAGCCATGCTCCGGAGCACGGGAGCGGCCTCACGCCGCCCTGGCCCGTGGGCGCCCTTCCCGACCTCACCATGGGCCGGCCCGCGGAGGCGGTCTCCAGGCTGCGCGCACTCGCTCCGTGGGCAGCGGACCGACTGCGTGGACCGGCCACCGACGCCCGCCAGGAAGACGCGGACGATCCACCTGACAGTGGGCCCGCGATCGAGTCGCCCGCCGAGCGAAGATGTCGAGTCGTGGGCATGGGCGCGTCCCCGCCCGTCGGAGGTAGTGATGTCCGAACTCGTCATCATCGGCTACGACGACCCGGGCGTGACGGAACAGGCGTTCGCCACGGTGCAAGACCTGCAACGCGACTACGTCGTGCATCTGAACGCTCTGGCGGTCGTGTCCGTGGACGCCGACGGCACGACCCATGTCGACACGGCGATCCGCATCGTCGGGGCCTCCGCCGCCTCCGGAGCCCTGTGGGGCACGATCTTCGGAATCCCGTTCCTGCTGCCCGGGGTCGGGCTCTTGACGGGAGCGGCTGGCGGCGGGTTGATCGGCAAGCTCGGCAAGTCCGGGTCGACGACCAGTTCCGCGGACAGGTGCGGGACCTGCTGAAGCCGGGATCTGCGGCGGTCGTGATCACGGCGTCGAAGATCCTCGCGAAACTGCGGCAGCCCCGCCCCTACCCGGCCCTGTCGCTCGTGGAGGAGACCGGCCCTTTGGACGAGGGCGTGCTGACCGTCCAGGGTGGCGGGCTCGCACAAGGACCGGCCGAAGCGGTGCGCCAGGGGCGGTCCCGACGAGGTGTGGCGGGGCGCGAAGGACGGCCGGGACGGCTCCTGGCGGTCGAGGAGCGCTACCGCGCCGTTGTGCGCGACCACGGCGACCACCTGGAACCCGCGGATTCCTCTGATCTCGACTCGCGTGACGACATCGTGGACGAGATCATCGAACAGGCCCCTGGAGACCGGCGCCGAGGTCCGGTTCGTACCCGACGACACGCTGACCGGCCAGGAGCGGATCGCCGGAGTGCTGCGGCACTGAACACGGCCACGGCTACGGCCGCACCACAGGAAGGACACCGTGAACCCCACACCGGCACGCACACACCGGTCGGTCCGCGCACGAGCGGCGACCGCGGCCGCCGCAGCCGTCATCACCGCGCTCTCCCTCACGACACTCGTGGCGTGTGGGTCCGACGGCGACGACACGGGCGGCCCAACCTTCAGCGAGCGCCCCACGGCACCGGACACCGGCTCCTTCTCGGGCGTCCCGCCGTCCTCGCTGGCCTCGTCCGCCGCCGAGGCCGTCGAGTCCGCCCGCGCGTCCGCCTCGTCCGCCGCCGCCTCGGCGTCCGCGCGGGAAGCCTCGCGCAAGGCGTCGATCGGGGCCGAGATCGAGCGATCGCGCCAAGCGGCCGAGGCCGTCTTGAAAAACGTGGACGGCCGGGGGAACGCCCTGGCCGAGGTCGCGCTGACCGGCAAGCCCCGTGCCCAGACGGGCGGTCTGCTGACCGCCGTCGTGACCATCACCAACAAGACCGATGCCACGGCCTCCTACGCCGTCCAGGTCGACTTCTCGGACTCTGCCGGGAAGGTCGTCGAGACCCAGTTCGTCGGTGAGGAAGACCTCGCCCCCGGGGAGCGCCGGCAACGCCAGGTCATCAGCCGGCAACCGGCCGAGCCCGTACTCACGGCGCAACTCGCCAAGGCACAGCGGTACTGACCGCCACCCCTCAAGGAGAACCCGAATGTCCGAACTCATCGTCATCGGATACGAGGACCGCGCCGTCGCCGACAAGGCGTTCGCAGCGGTGCAGCGGCTCCGGGACGACCACGTCGTCGAACTCAACGGACTCGCCGTCGTCTCGGTGGACGAAGACGGCAAGACCCACGTGGACACGCCCGCCAAGAGCGAGGGGAAGGTCGCCCTCTCGGCCACGGCCGGCGCTTTGTGGGGCATGGTCTTCGGCATGTTGATCCTCACCCCGGGGATCGGCGTGGTGGGTGCCGCCGTCGGGGGACTGATCGGCAAACTCAACCAGATGGGCGTCGACAGCAAGTTCCGTGAGAAGGTCCAGGAACTCCTCCGGCCCGGCTCGTCGGCCGTCGTGATCATGGCATCCAAGGTCACCGAGGACAGGTTCGCCACAGCGATGGGCCCCTTTGGCGGAACCGTCCTCAAGACCTCTCTCCCGGAGGAGAGTGAGCGGGAGCTCGCGGAGCAGCTCGCCGGTCCCGAAACGGCCGGGTGATCCGGAAGCGTGACAGTTCGGCTGCTCGTGAGCCCGACGAGTTGAAGGCTCCGAACCGCGAGTTCAAGTTCGATGCACCCTTCGCCCCCCCGGTACCCCTCCCGGCGGCCCGCGGGTGTCTCGGCCAGACGGCCGGGCCCCTGCCGCGGGGCAGGGGAGTGACGGCCAGCCCGTGTCCACCGGCCCGTCCTCGTCCCGCCGCCGTCCGTCGGGTTCCACGCGGCGAAGCTCATGTTGTACCGTGCCCGGCCGCCTTCGCCGTCTTCAACGAGGAGTCAAGGGGCCGTGTCGTCCGCAGTCATGAGGAACAGCGTCTCGCCTCGGTCGGTGCTGGCGATCGGCCAGAGTCCGTTGCGGGTGCCGAGGCTCAACTCCGTGAGCCCGAGCAGCAGGCATGGGTCCTGGTCCGGGTCGAGGTCTTCCCAGGAGGCCTCGGACCAGGGGCGGACTGTGTCCCGTATGTCCTGGCCCAGATTCCTGCGTTCGGTCGCGGGGTGATGCGGGTACAGGTGGCCGTTGAGCCGGATGGGAGCGTATGCGTCCACGAGGGTCTGGTAGTCGGTCGGGAGCCGGATGCCGAGTTCTTCGTGGAGCCGGTCCCAGGCGGCGGGGTCCGCGTAGCGGTTCTGGGCCGGGCCGACCATCGCCGTGGCGGCGGCGATGCCGGCGAAGGCCAGGAAGCGTTCGGCCTCGCGCTCGTGGCGACGGTGCTTACGGCAGTCCCGAACCTCGGTGATGATCCTCTCGTTCGTCGCCCAGGCGGCCCGCGGGCTGGGTCGGCCCGCCGTGTCGCAGCGCGAGATCGACCGGTCGGAGAACATCGTCGAGCGGTTCATGATCCGCTGGCGCGGGGAGCCGGACCCCCGGCACGTCAAGGCCGTCGACACGTACTGGATGTCCGCCGCCGAGCACGGCATGAACGCCTCCACCTTCACCGCCCGCGTGGTGGCCAGCACCGGCGCCGACGTCCCGGCCTCTCTCTCCGCCGCCATCGGTGCGATGTCCGGGCCGCTGCACGGCGGGGCCCCCTCCCGCGTGCTCCACATGCTGGACGAGGTCGAAGCCGCCGGCGACGCCCGTCGTTACGTCAAGAACCTGCTCGACAGCGGCAAGCGTCTGATGGGCTTCGGTCACCCTGTGTACCGCGCCGAGGACCCGCGGGCCCGGCTCCTGCGCCGCACAGCGAAGGAGCTCGACGCGCCGCGCTACGAGGCCGCCGCCGCCCTGGAGGCCGCCGCTCTCGCAGAGCTCCGGGAACGCAAGCCGGACCGTGTGCTCGCCACCAACGTCGAGTTCTGGGCGGCCGTCGTCCTCGACTTCGCCGAGATCCCTGCCGAACTGTTCACCCCGATGTTCACCTGTGCCCGCACCGCTGGCTGGAGCGCTCACATCCTGGAGCAGAAGCGCCTGGGCAAGATCATTCGCCCCTCCGCCGCATACGTGGGTGACATCGACATCCGTCCCGCTGAGGTCGCGGGCTGGGACCGGGCGGTCAAGCGCCAGGGCAACCGCGTCTTCGGCGGCTGACCCCGCGGGGCGGTCCCCAGGACCGCCCCTCCCCGGCATTCATGAGGAAGTCGGGTCGGGCAGCCACTCCAGGCGCTGACCGTGCGGGCCGGTGCGGGCGAGCGGATGCTCGTTCAGGGCGAGGGTGAACAGCAGACGGTCGGGACGGGGACCGAGCGGCAGCCGACGATCCACGGCCGGGAGGATGCCAGGAGCCTCGTTGGAGATCCAGGGGCAGCCCAGCTCCCGCATGGTGGCGGTGAAGGCCTCGCGCTCCTCGGGCGGCAGGTAGGCGAGGACCGCGCTGTGGAGGACGACCGGGGTGGCTCCCGCCGGAGCGGCGGCGAACAGGTCGCGGATGGTCTCGTTGAGGTCGCCGCGGACCAGCGTCGGGGGCTCGGCGCACGCGATCCGCATGGCATCCCGCAGCCGGGCCAGGCGCTGGTGCTGCTCGGGCCAGACCAAGCACTCCAGCCAGCGCGCGTCCTCGGGATCGGTTACGTCGAGCGGGTTCAGGTCGACACCGGCTCGCCAGACGACCTCCGGCAGCCGGGCGGGCAGCGGAGCGGCGCCGGTCGTGTCGCATACCAGGACGACCGCGCTGTCCGAGGGGCCGAGCGTGGCACCCCCGTCGTAGCGGTAGCGGTAACGGTCGGGGTAGAGGCAGAGCCCGGCCGAGGCACCGACCTCGATGAGCGCCAGCGGCTGGGGCAGGCGGGCCAGCACGGGAAGCAGGACGGAACATCGGCCCGGCTCGTTGGTCTGGGTCCGCCGCTCAAGCATCGTGGAGCGGACCCGACCCCAGTGGACGAGGGTCCACTCCTGGAAGGCGGCGAGGTCATCGACCGGACCACCTAGAAAACGCACCGCGGCCAGCAGCAGATTGGGCTGCCGCTTGGCAGGCGGGAGTTGGTCGATCAGCGCCAACAGGCCCGGAACCTCGGCGATCGCGGCGGTCAGCCGCTCGTATGTCGGGGAATGACCCCGCGCCTCCATCGTCGCGAATCTCCGGTATCGCTCCGCCGTGTCCACCACCGCTCCCCCTCCTCGCCGGCCGAACGGCAGCTTAAGCCACCGGAAACGGCATGCCCGGGGCCGGTGACCGATCCGGCCGACGATGTCGCCCTGTTCCACGAAGTTCTCGCCCAGGCCCGTTGAGGTCGAGATACAGGTTGAGATGCCCGACTGAGGCGACGGGCCTTCCCGCAGGCGAAGACGGGCCCGACGCCCGCGGCGGTGTCCCGCACCCTCAACGTGCCGTCGGCCGTGGAGCCGTAAGGCACCGTCCGTGTCACTGGCTGTGATGCGCCACGGCCTCGGGTCTCCCCGGCACCCGAATCGACGATGCCACTCGGTGGAGGGCGGTCCGGCAAGACCACCCCTGGCATGCCGTCAGCCCACCACATTCCCGACGATGCTTCAGACCAGGCCAGACAGCCCCCACGATCACAGGGGGTCGAGAAGCACCGAGCTGCCCAGCCAGCGACACGCGATCAGCGCGAGTTCGAGGTCCAGGCGGTCCTCGTCGATCGGCCGGCCGCGCTCCTCGACGGCCTTCTCGATCCGGTACTTCACCGTGTTCTTGTGCAGATGCAGGCGCTGGGAGGCCGCGAGGTAGCTGCCCTTCTCGGTGATGAAGACCAGCATCGTCTCACGCAGCCGCTCGGCGCTCTCGGTGTCCACGGCCAGCCCGCCGAGCGCGATGGCGACGAGGCGCCGGGCTCCGTCGAGGTCCCCGACCAGCAGGGACGTGGCCCGCACCCCGGCGTCGCCGTACGACGTGACCCGCGACGAGCGCTCCTGGGCCGCCCATGCGACCTGCTGGGCCCGCAGCGCCTCAAGATGAGTGACCCGGAACCCGTCCGGCCCCGACGCCGGCGTTCCAAGAGCCACACGTACCCGGGGGTCCAGGTCGGCGAGAGCGGCCTCCAGCTCGCCCGCGTCGGGCGCGGTGTCCCCGGGACCAGGGGTGAACCACACCCAGCAGGTGGTTCGGTCCTTCGGCCACAACAGCGGGCTGCCCTGCCCGCCGACCGCCTTCGAGAGCCGGAAGGCGACGTTCTCCAGGACATCGAGGTCGGCATCCCGTGACGACGGGTCGGAGATCCACAGCAGGGCCCCCAGGTGGCACTGCCGGAGCCGGTGCCCGAGGCCGGACTCGGCCATGGCGACGTCGACCGGCTCCCCTGCGATGAGACGTCCGAGGATCTCGGCGCGGACCGTGCTGCGACGGGCCAACCAGCGCTCGCGCTCCTGCTGGTACTCGGCGATCACCTGCTCGGAGACCGAGTCGATGTAGCGGTGGGTGATCTGGGAAAGCGCGTGGTACGACTCCAGCGCGAGACGTCCGTCGGGCTCGCCGTCCGCGATGAGCGCGTACGCCCAGTCCAGCACCATGCGCTGTCCGAGCCGGTAGGCGCGCACCAGCGCGTTGGGGGACACGCCGTGCTGGGCGAGCCTGCGCGCGTACTCCCGGGCCCCGGTCGGCGTGGTCACGTCGTCCACGTCCACGACGTGGCGGAGTACCTGGACCACGGTCTCCAGGTTGCTCCTGACACTGACCGCCAGCAGCTCGACGAGGACTCTGTCGCCGCGCAGGTCGAGGATCCGTCCCGTCATCTCGTCCTGCAGGACCCGGGTGAGCTCGGGCAGGTCGCGGGCGAGCCGTTCGCCGAGTTCGGTGATCCGGGCGGTGACGCGGGGGTCGGCCATGGTGCCTCCTACGGCCAGTCTGGCATCCGGCAACCACCGGGATCCGTTCTTCTCATGCTGGCAGGCCGATCCACTCGCGCCCGCGGTGCCCGGGGAACGAAGCCGTGATGGTTCTTTGGTCTCCGGGGACAGTGATCGCCCGCACACGCGCTCGTACCGTCATCGGCCAGAGCCGTCCGACAAAGGAGTCCCACCCATGGCTGATCTCGGCTATCTCCCGTGGCACCGACCTGCGGTGTACGACGACCTGCCGTGCGTCCGTGACGACCGGCACGACCTTACCTATGCCGAGTTCGCCGCGTGGGTCGACGCGGTGGCCGAGCAGTTCGCGGAATACGGCGTCGGCCCCGGTTCCGTGGTGGCGGTCATGCTGCCGAACCGGGTCGAGCTCCTCGTCTCGCTGGTCGCGGCCTGGCGCCTCGGAGCGGCCGTGACCCCGATCAATCCGGTTTTCACCGCGAACGAGGCCGACTACCAGATCGCCGACGCCGACGCGGCCCTCGTGGTGAACCTCGGCCCCGAGGCGCCGAGCGCGGGCCGGACCAGCCTTGCCGTCGACGACCTCCGCCGGGCGGCGGCCGGCACCGTCGCGCTCCCGGAGCACTCCACGAAGCCGGACCACCTGGCCCTGCTCATCTACACCAGCGGCTCCACCGGCCGGCCGAAGGGCGTGATGCTCGACCACGCCCATCTGGATGCGATGGCGTCCATGATGGCCGGGGGTTTTGGCGTCACCGGCCAGGACCACTGTCTGCTGGTCCTTCCGCTGTTCCACGTCAACGCGATCTGCGTCAGCTTCCTCACACCGATGACCGTGGGCGGGCGGCTGAGCCTGCTGGAGCGCTTCCACCCCGAGCGCTTCCTCGACGCGGTGCGGACGCTGCGGCCGACGTACTTCTCAGCCGTGCCGACCATCTACGCCCACCTGGTGTCCCTGCCAGAGGACGTCGCTGTGGACACTTCCTCCGTCCGTGTCGCCATCTGCGGTGCGGCTCCGGCGTCGAAGGAGCTGCTCGAGGCGGCCGAGAGCCGGTTCGGTTTCCCCGTCGTCGAGGGCTATGGCCTGACGGAGGGCACCTGCGCCAGCACCGTCAACCCGCTCCAGGGCGTGCGCAAGCCGGGGACCGTCGGCCTGCCGCTCCCCGGGCAGGCGGTCCGGATCATGGCACCGGACGGCTCCTTCCTCCCGGCCGGTCAGCGCGGCGAGGTCGTCATCCAGGGGCCCAACGTCATGCGGGGCTACCTCAACCGGCCCGAGGCCACCGAGGAGACCCTGCGCGACGGCTGGCTGCACACCGGCGATGTCGGCGTCCTCGACGAGGACGGCTATCTGCGCATCGTGGACCGGATCAAGGACATGATCATCCGCGGCGGCGAGAACATCTACCCCAAGGAGATCGAGGCCGTCCTGCACGGCTGCCCCGGCGTCCTCGAGGCGGCCGTCGTGGGCTCCCCTCATCCGGTGTACGGCGAGGTCCCGGCCGCCTATGTCACGGCCTATCCCGACACCGCGCTCGATCTCGACGCGCTGACCGAGCACTGCCGCACCCACCTGACCAAGGTCAAGGTCCCGGCCGTGATCCACCGCGTGGACGCGCTGCCGAGGAACCCCGTCGGCAAGATCGACAAACCCGCGCTGCGCGCGCGTGGCAGCCACATCCCCGCCCCCTCCACGACGGGAGCCTGACATGCCGTTCCTCACTCCCACCGTCCCGCCGTACGCGCCCCAGGAGTTCATGGCCCGCCCGCGCGCGGAGCGGATCCGGCTGCTGACCGCCTTCTGGGCCGAGAACGGCTTCGGCACCCCGCGGATGGTGCACACGATCTACATCGTGAAGCTCGTCCTCTTCTACGCGCTGGGCGGCGTCCTCGCCGCCACCCTCACGTCTCACGTCGGTTCGCCGCTCGACATCGCCGGCTGGTGGGACGAACCGGTCGTCTACCAGAAGCTCGTGCTGTGGACGGTGCTGCTTGAGCTGTTCGGCCTCGCCGGCACCTGGGGCCCGCTCGCGGGCCATTTCAAGCCGATGACCGGCGGCGCGGCGTACTGGCTGCGGCCCGGCACCATCCGGCTGCCTCCCTGGCCCGGCAAGGTCCCGTTCACCCGAGGCGACCGCCGTACCGGCTTCGACGTCCTGCTGTACGCCGCGGCGCTGGGCTCCCTCGCGCTCGCGCTCGTGCTGCCCGGCGTGCACAGCGCCGCACTGACCGCGGCACGGCCGGAGGCCACCGGCGGTCTGGTCCGCCCCGCGCTGATGGCGCTCCCGCTGGTCCTGATCGTGCTCTGCGGCCTGCGCGACAAGGTGCTCCTCCTGGCCGCCCGCGGCGAACAGTACCTGCCCATCATGCTGTTCTCGGCGACGCTGCCGTTCACCGATCTCGTCATCGCGGCCAAGCTGCTCATCGTCGTGGTCATGGTGGGCGCCGCGGTCTCGAAGTTCGGCAAGCACTTCGTCAACGTCATTCCGCCGATGGTCTCCAACGCCCCGTGGCGGCCGAAGTCCGTCAAGCGGGCCCACTACCGCAGCGTCGGCGGCGGGGACCTGAAGCCCTCCCGGCTCTCCTGGTTCATGGCCCACATCCTGGGCACCACCGCCGAGCTCGTCGTGCCACCAGTGCTGCTGTTCAGCACCGACCGGGAGCTGACCCTGGTGGCCGTGGCCTGCATGGTGGCCCTCCACCTGTTCATCGTGTCCACCTTCCCGCTCGCGGTGCCGCTGGAGTGGAACATCCTGTTCTGCTACATCTACCTGTTCCTGTTCGTCGGGCACCCGATCGGCGAGGGCTACGGCGTGCTCGACTTCTCCCAGCCGTGGATGCTGCCGGCCATCATCGCGGGCCTGCTGTTCTTCCCGGTGCTGGGCAACCTGCGCCCCGACCTGGTCTCCTTCCTGCCCTCGATGCGTCAGTACGCCGGCAACTGGGCGTCGGCGACCTGGGCCTTCGCGCCGGGCGCCGAGGCGAAGCTCAACCGGCTGAAGAAGCCGGCGAAGAACCAGATCGACCAGCTCGTGGCGTTCGGCTACGAGCCTGACGTGGCCACCATGACGATGGAGCTGGCGATGGCCTGGCGCGCGATGCACAGCCAGGGCCGCGGCCTGCTCTCCACCCTGCAGCGCTACCTCGGCGACACCTACGAGTCGTACACGCTCCGCGAGGCCGAGTTCGGCTGTAACACTGTCGTCGGCTGGAACTTCGGCGACGGACACCTCCACGACGACCAGCTGATCGAGGCCATCCAGAAGCGGGTGGGATTCGCACCGGGCGAGTTCGTGATCGTCTGGGTGGAGTCCCAGCCGATCCACAAGAAGACCCAGGAGTACTTCGTGATGGACGCGGCGCTGGGCATCGTCGAGCGCGGTACCTGGTTGGTGGGCGACTGCGTCGAGCAGCAGCCCTGGCTCCCGAACGGCCCGATTCCGTCGAACGTCACCTGGCGGCACCCCGAGTACCACCCCGCCGCGCGCCGACGGGAGCCGGAGACGGCTGCGGGGACGGGAGCGACGTCGTGACGACGGCGCTCGTGATCGGCGGCGGGCCCAACGGGCTCGCCGCCGGGGCCCTCCTCGCCAAGGCGGGCCTCGAGGTCACCCTCCTGGAGGCCGCCGACGAGACCGGCGGCGGCACCCGCAGCCACGAGGCCATCCTTCCGGGCCTGCTGCACGACCACTGCTCGGCCATCCATCCCATGGCCGTCACCTCCCCCGCGCTGCGCTCGCTGGAGCTGGAACGCCACGGACTGCGCTGGCTGCTGCCGGACATCGACTGCGTCCACCCGCTGGACGACGGAACGGCAGGCGTCCTGCTGCGCTCGGTGGCCGAGACCGCCCGCGGGCTCGGCGCCGACGGCGGCCGCTACCGGGCGCTCCTTGAACCCTCGGTACGGCACTGGGACGCCCTCGCGGAAGACACGATGGGCCCGCTGCTGCGCGTCCCCGGCCACCCGCTGCTCCTCGCGCGCTTCGGCATCCCGACCGTCCTGCCCGCCGGCCTGCTCGCGCGTCTGTTCCGGACCCCGCAGGCGCGGGCCCTGTGGGCGGGTGTGGCCGCGCACGCGTTCCGTCCGCTGTCCGACCCGCTCAGCTCGGCCATCGGCCTCGGCATCCTCACCGCCGGCCACGCCGCGGGCTGGGCCGTCTCCGAAGGCGGATCACAGGCCATCGCACGTGGCATGGAACGGGTGCTGCGCGCACACGGCGGCGAGATCCACACCGGCGTCCGCGTCACCGACCACGCGCAGATCCCGCCCGCGGACGTCACCGTCCTGGACCTCGACCCCGCCCAGGTCGCCGCCCTCTACGGCGACCGGCTGCCGCCCCGGGTACGGGCCGCCTACCAGCGGTTCCGCCGCGGCCCCGGCGCGTACAAGGTGGACCTCGCGGTCGAGGGCGGCGTGCCGTGGACGAACGAGGACGCGCGCCGCGCGGGCACCGTCCACCTCGGCGGCACCCTCGCCGAGATCGCCCACACCGAGCGGGAGATCGCCGCGGGGCGCATGCCCGAGCGCCCCTTCGTCCTGGTCGGCCAGCAGTACCTCGCCGACCCCTCGCGCTCGGTCGGCGACGTCCACCCGGTGTGGACGTACGCCCACGTCCCGCACGGCTACGACGGAGACGCCACGGGCGCGATCATCCGCCAGATCGAACGGTTCGCCCCTGGCGTACGAGAACGCATCCTGGGCATGCGCGTCACCCGGCCCGCCGACTTCGCCGCGGACAACCCGAACTTCGCGGGCGGCGACATCCTCACCGGCTCCAAGGCACCGCGCCAGCTCCTGCTCGGCCCCCGCCCAGCACTCGACCCGTACGCCACCGGCATCCCCGGCGTCTACATCTGCTCCGCCGCCACCCCACCCGGCCCCGGCGCCCACGGCATGTGCGGCGCGGGCGCCGCCGCATCCGCACTCCGCCACCTCGGCATCCGCACCGAGGCCTGTCCTTCGGCGTGATCGACCCAGCCGGGCCGCTCGGGCGGGGCACTGCTCCCGGCGGGCTCCGCGGCGCTGGTGAGGGGGGCGGTCATGGGCGCGGACGAGGTGGCTCAGCCCTGAGCGGTCCAATGGCGGTCGAGAGGTTCACCCACGCCCACGAGCGCACGGTGCCGTTCAGCGCGTTGCGCAGGGCGGACGCAGCCCGGTGGAGGGTGGCCTGACCCCGCTTCGTCCCTCTCTGGGCGGCGTCCCGGTCGTCGACGTGCTTCCGCCGCAGATGCGCCCCGCTGTAGTCCCGGGTGCGGAGCGCCGACGCACGGGCAGCTCGCTCACCGGAGTGTCGTGACGGTCGCGGCGGTGGTGAGAACCGCCGCCAGGCACACCACGGCCGCGGTGCGTGCCGCGGTGTGCGGCACAGCGTGCGGCGTGGCGAGGCGGTCCCGGTGCCACCGGCTGCGGATGGCCAGCAGGGTCGCCGTCAGAAGCCGGATCCAGCGGCCTCTTGGGGCTGCCGAGGGCGACCACCGGCCGTGGCCCGGTGCCGCGAGGGTCGTTCCGCAGCAAGCGGATGTCTGCCCCGGGGGGCGCCACCCATCAGGAATCAGGCGCCGTGCGCCTTGAAGGACCACAGGGGGTAGCCCCAGCCGGTCCCGCGCTGCGTGCCGTACATCCGGACGCGTACCGACCGGAGCCCGGCAGACCGGTCAGATTCTCGACCCCGACGGCGCCACTCGCACGGTGAGACCTGGTCGAGCAGGTCGAAGACGTCGTGACGGGCGGGTGTGTGGCGGTCGGTTAGGGAGGCGGTGGGCGGCTCTCTTTCTGCGCTTGACCGCGCGTTCCACGACAGTTCAGACTGCCCCTGCTTGCGCCCGGGGGGCCGGACAGGGCAGCGATGATGCTGTGTGAACGGGGGAGTGGATGGAAGCCCGACCGCAGTCCGCACGCGAGCTGAAGTTCCGGCAACTGGCCGGCGAGCTGCGGCGGAGGGTGCTCGACGGCACCTGGCCCCAGGGCAGCAAGCTGCCCACGGAGCAGTCGCTGGCGGCCGAGACGGGGCTTTCGGTGACGACGGTCCGGCGCGCCTACGAGGTGCTGGTCGAGCAGCGGCTGATCGAGCGGCGCCAGGGCGCCGGGACCTTCGCCGCGGTACGGCCGGGCGAAGCCCGCTCGTCCGGCCGGGTGGTGGGGGTTCTGGTGCCGACGACGTCGTTGTACTACCCGCGGGTTCTCCAGGGCGTGGAGATGACGCTGGCGTCGGCCGGCGCGCGTATGGTGCTCGCCTGCTCGCAGTACGACCAGGGCGTCGAACGCGAAGCGATCGAACGTCTCGTGGGGTCCGGCGTCGACGGGCTCCTTCTGGTGCCTCTCCTGCATGAGTTGGCCGATCCGTTGGAGCGCGCCGCCGAGTTGATGCGGCTGCCCGTGCCGGTGATGCTGATGGAGCGGAGGCTCACCGCGGCCGGGTCGCGTGACACCACCGAGCATGTGTGCACGGATCACGAGAGCGGTGCCTATGACGCCGTGCGGCACCTGTACGACCTCGGGCATCGCAGGATCGCTCTGGTGCTGCGCGGCGACGGTCCGCACGCAGCGGCGATCACGAGCGGCTTCGACGAGGCGGTGGCGGAGCTGGGTCTGCCGGAGACCGTCCCGGTCAGCGAGTCCACGGACGACTGGGACGCCGAGCAGGCCGACATGGCCGTCGACGTGCTCCGGGCCGACGGGGCGACCGCTGCACTGTGCTTCGGTGACCGGGAGGCCGCCCTGCTGCTCGGGGCCGCGCGCCGGGCCGGTGTGCGGGTGCCAGGGGACCTAGCGCTGGTCAGTTACGACAACGAGTTCGCGGACGTGGCCGAGATACCGCTCACCGCTGTCTCCCCACCGAAGCACCGCCTGGGACGGCTTGCCGCGGAGATCCTGCTGCAGCGGCTCGCCGACGACGGAACCGGTCCCGTGCACCAGGTGCGGTTGCGGCCGAGGCTCGTGGTGCGGGCCTCCTGCGGTGGCACGTCTCCCTGGTCGTCGCGCGGTTCTTGTTGATTCCTCTTCTCCCCCCTCAGCAGCATGGGCCGCCGTCCCCAGGGAATCACGGAGGAACTCCCCATGCCCCGAAGAGCACGACCACGCCTACCCCGAAGGCTCGCCGCGACGGTGGCCTGTCTCGCCATGTCCGCTCCCCTGAACACGGCGACAGTGGCTACCGCGTACGCGGACACCGGCGCGCTCACCCTCTCCACGCCGGAGATGACCGTCCAGGTCGACCCGGCCTTCCCGGCCGTCCAGCACTACACATGGACGGCCGACGGATCGGTCCTGCAGGGCCGCACCACCGGCGCCGGCCAGATCGTCGTCAACGGCAAGGCGTACACCCCCGCCGTGCGGAGCACGGCCGACGCCGACGGCGTCGACTACGTGCTCCAGATCGAAGAGCTGAGCCTGACGCTCCGGGCGCGGCTGTCCGTCAGCGGTCATGTGCTGACGTTCCTGGTCACGGGCATCGAGGAGAACGGCACCGAGAAGGTCCGCACGCTGGCCATCCCCGACCAGGGCCTGATCTCCGCGAACGCCGACCAGCCCGGCGCCGAACTCGCCGACGCGCGACTGTCGTTCAGCGGTGCCTACGAATCCGAGACCGACATCGACCGGCACACCGCGCTCGTCGACGCCCCGCTCGACACGACCCCGCGCGGCACCAGCTACGCGATCCTCACCACGGGCCGGCTCGCCGCCTCCGTCGAGACCAACTCGCTCGAGGACCAGTCGCGTCTGCTCGTCCGTACCACGCAGACCGACGGAACGAAGTCGACGTCGGTGTCCAGCGGCACCTGGACCTGGCGGCCGGAGCCCGTCGCCGGCCAGGACCCCGAGCCCACCGAACTGCCCTACGCCAAGGTCGTCCTCACCGGCGACCGCAACGCCGACGCGGCCGTGGACTGGCAGGACGGCGCGATGGCGTACCGGGAGATCATGTACCGCCCGCTGGGCGCCGAGAAGACCAGGAACTACGTGGTCTCCAACATCGAGTACAACACCAACAGCTTCGCCAGCCACCCCTTCACGCGCGTTCTCGACGACATCAAGAAGGGCAGTCTGCTCACCGACGGGATCGGTCAGCTCGTCCAGCTGAAGGGCTACCAGGCCGAGGGCCACGACAATGGACACCCCGACTACGGCGGGCACCCGAACGAGGGCGCGGGCGGCCGGAAGGACCTCGCACTCCTCGTCGAGAAGGCCAAGAAGTACGGTGCCGCCGTCGGCGTGCACATCAACTCCACCGAGGCATATCCGGACGCGAAGAACTTCCGCTGGGACATGACCAACGGCGAGAAGGACACCGGCTGGATCTACCGGGACGTCTCCTACCGCATCAACCGCGACAAAGACGTCCAGTCGGGCGCCTTCGCCAAGCGCCTCGACGCTCTGGCCTCCGACGTACCGGGCCTGTCGTTCATCTACAACGACGTGTACTTCGGCCGCGGCTACAACGCCTACCAGTTGGCCCGGCTCCAGCACCGCAACGGCTGGATGGTGCACACCGAGTTCGAGGACTTCCTCGACCGGGACACGCTCTGGTACCACCGTGCGGGACAGTACGAGGGCAACGGCGTCCGGTCGCGGATCGTCCGCTTCATCCAGAACACCGACCGCGACATCTGGTACCGCAAGGACGCGACCCTCCTGAAGGGCCTGTCGAACCTGTCGTACGGCGGCTGGATGGGGCAGACCGACCTCAACGCCTGGCAGCGGAAGGTCTTCACCAACAACCTGCCGACGAAGTTCATGCAGCACTTCCCGATCACCAGGTGGACGGACCACAGGGTCGACTTCACCGACGGGGTGTACTCGACGGACACGACCGGGACCTGGCAGCTCTTCCAGGGCGACACCAAGCTCGCCGAGGGCGACAAGCTGTTCCTGCCCTGGGACCCGAAGAAGCAGGACAAGATCTACCACTGGAACGACGCGGGCGGCACCACCACATGGAAGCTCCCTCCCGCCTGGCGGAGCCTCGACTCCGTGGTCCTCTATCGCCTCACGGACACCGGCCGCCAGGACCGCACCGTCCTGAAGGTCGAGGACGGCGCGGTCACGATCACGGCCGACGCCCGCACCGCGTACGTCCTCTACCGGCACAACGCCGCGCACCAGAAGACCGTCTGGGGCGAGGGGGCGATCGTCAAGGACGGCTCCTTCAGCAGCCACACCTTCGCGCAGTGGTCGCGGGAGGGTGACGCCCGGATCGACACCAGCGCCAAGGGATGGCAGTTCGCACGCTTCGACGGCCCGGAGGCCGGCCGGCTGACGCAGACCCTGAAGGGGCTGACGCCCGGCACCTACGCGGCCTCCGCGTACGTCAGGGTCACGGGCGGCCGTACCGCCACGCTCGCGGTGGACGCCCACGGCGGCGCACCGGTGAGCCGGTCCACCGACACCTCGCCCGCCGACCTGAAGGACCCGGTCAACGTCTGGGCGGGCACCCGGTTCCAGAAGGCGACCGTCACCTTCACCGTGCCGGAGGGGCACAGCATCGCTGTGCTCAGTCTGTCGGGCGCGGCGGGCACAGACGGTACCGCGGCCGACTTCGCCGATGTGCGGGTCACCCCCACGAAGGTCTCCCCGAAGGCCGCGGAGCACTACTTCTACGAGGATTTCGAAGCGGCTGACCGCGCCTGGGGCCCGTTCGTCAACAGCGAGGGCTCGGGCAGCGACAACCCGCACAGCCATCGCGCGGAGCGCCATGAGGGCTACACCCGGGACACCGTCAGCGGCGACTTCTCGTTCAAGTCCTTCCGGATCGGCAGAGGCGAGGTGTGGCGGACCGTTCCGCAGACGCTGGAGTTCAAGCCGGGCCGCACCTACCGTGTCGGGCTGAGGTACCAGTCGGACACGGCGGGCCAGTACCGTCTGCAGGCCCGCTCGGGCGGCGCGGGAGCGGAGGACCATGTCCTGGTAGACGACCCGCTGCCCGCCACGACCGACCGCGCGCTGGACAGCTGGCCGTCCGCAGGCGATTCCCAGCCCGCGGGCTGGGACGACAGTGCGCCTCCCCAGGGCAGCGCGCCCAGCAAGGAGTACGGCACGGTGTTCTCCACCGGCGCTGAGGCGTGCGGCGACGCCTACCTGGCGCTGACCTCGGCCGGCGGCAGGGGCGCCGTGACCGTGGACGAGCTGGTGGTCGACGACCTCGGCCCGGCGCCTGAGACCGCCGCCGGGTGCCCGCGGACGGGCGCCCTGACCCTGTCGGTCGACGGGGTCAAGGCGAGCCCCGGCCTTGAGCTCCCCGTCACGGCGACCTTCACCAACCACGGCGCCGCCCCGGCCACCGACGTCGAGGTGAAGCTGACGGCGCCCGCCGGGTTCACGCTGAAGCCGTCCTCACCCACCACCGCCCGGACCGTGGCGCCCGGCGAGACGCTGAAAATCTCGTACACCCTGCTGGCCCCGGCCGACCTCAGGCCCGGCTCGTACGCCATCACGGGTGAGGTGACGTCCGGGTACCTCGGCCTGTCCGCCACCGCCCTGAGCTACCAGACGTTCACGGTCGACTGCCGGCCCGGTATCCGCTGCGAGGCGGAGGACGCGGTGCTGAGCGGTGCGTCGGTGGAAACGCTGGCGCGAGGGCAGAGCGGCGACGGCTACGTCAACTATCCGTCCGGATCGGGAAGCTTCATCGAATGGACCGTGAACGCGGCCGAGGCCGGCGACCACACCCTGGCGATCCACTACGCCCTGCTGTCCGGCGTCCGGCCGCTCACCTTGTCGGTCAACGGCCGCACGATCGGCACGAGCGCCTACCCGGTCACCGGATCGTGGTCCACCTGGTCCGACGCGACGGCGACGGTGCCCCTGAAGGCGGGGGCCAATACCGTCCGGCTCACGGCGGCCGAGAACGACGGACCGAACATCGACTACCTCATGGTCAGGCCAGACGGTAACGGCTGAGCCCCGACCCCCGCACACCGACGGCCCGTGCCCGGCAGTCTTCGCTGCCCGGCGCGGGCCCCTGCCGTTCGCCTGGCCCGACGACACCGCACGCCTGCCGCATCAAGTCGATCGAATGATACAAATTGATCTGACAGGGGCCGCGCACCGCGGCGATTCGCCCGCGTACGCACTGCAGGCAGGGGAAACCATGGCTCTCACCGCCGAGGAACGTCGAGCGCGGATCCTCGACGCCGTCCGCGAACTCGGTACGGTTCGCGTGGTGGACCTCGCGGAACGCCTCGGGCTCGCCGCCGTCACCGTTCGCCGGGACATCGCCGCGCTCTCCGACAACGGGCTGCTGCACCGCTCGCACGGCGCCGTGTCGCTGCCGCGCGCAGCGGCCACCCCCGCGCCCGCCCCGACCGGCCGCGACCGGGTCATCGGCATGCTCGTCCCCACCGTCGGCTCGTACTTCGACGAGATCATCGACGGTGCACGCGCGGCCGCGGCCGCCGCCGGGGCGCGCCTGGTGCTCGGCATCGCGCCGTACGGGGCCACGGAGGATCGTGCCCAGGTGGAGCAACTGCTCGAGTCCGGCGTCGACGGTCTCCTGGTCACCCCCAACTGGACTCCGGAGGGCCCCAGCGGCGTCGGCGCCTGGATCGGCGAACTGTCCCTGCCCACCGTCCTCGTGGAGCGCCGCGCCCCTGCCGACAGCGCCGGTGCGGGCCTGGACTCGGTGGCGTCCGACCATCGCCACGGCGTCATCCTCGCCCTGCGCCATCTGGCCGGACTCGGTCACGGTGCGGTGATGCTCGCCGCGCGACAGGACACCTGGACGGCGTTCCAGGTGCGTGCGGGCTACGCGGAGGGCGTGCGGCTGCTCGGTCTGGAGCCGCAGCCGGTGATCGACATCGAGCACCCCGGCCAGGACTCCGAGGCTGTCGCGGAGCGGATCGCCGAGGGTGTGGCGAAGGGGGTGCGTGCGGTGCTCGTGCACAACGACCAGGAGGCCATCCAGGTCGTCCCGATCCTGCGTGCCCGTGGCCTCCGGGTGCCCGAGGACGTGGCGATGATCTCGTACGACGATGTGTTCGCCGCCCTGGCCGCGCCGCCGCTGACCGCCGTGGCCCCGCCGAAGCGGGCCGTCGGCGGGGCGGCCCTGGAGCTGCTGCTGCGCCGGCTGGACAGCGGCGACGCCGGACTGCCGGTGCACCATGTGGAGCTGCTGCCGCAGCTGGAGATCCGTGCCTCCTGCGGTGGCGGCTGATCCCCTCGTACGGGGGTCAATCCGCCTTGCGTACGGTCACGGTGACGGCCTCGGGTGCGAGCAGGGCCTCGGCTTCGGTGCCGTCGGGTCGGCGTACACGGATCCGACTTCCCTCGACGCGCACATGGAGCGGGGGTTCGGCCCCGGCCGCGGACACGTCCTCGGGGTCGGCTCCGGTCAGCCTCGCCGTGCCGACGAACAGCGAGTCCCCGCCGCTCGTCCGGCCGCCAAGGGCGGGTACCGCGCCCACCGTTCCGTAGGCGGTGCCGGCCGGCAGGGGGTGGGTCCCGGCCGTGGTGAAGCCGTGGACGTTCTCCATCGACGAGAGCAGTCGCGTGCCGTCGGCGTTGATGGCCACGACCCGGGCGGACAGGCCGTCCGCGCGCTCGTCGACGGCCGCGCCCGCCGCCGCCCAGCCGCTGTGCCGCACCTCGGTGCCGGGGTCGGTCCCGGTGACCAGGTGCGCGTGGACCTCGTCGGCGCCCACGGCCAGGACCACGGAGGTGACGGTGACTCCGGGGAGTTCGCAGCCGCGGATGCGGGGGCGGTGCGCGGAGGCGGCCCAGCCGTCGCCCGCGCCGAGGGGACGGATCCGGCCGCGTTCGCTGAGCTCGCCCCCGACCAGGACGCCGATGTGGTTGTCGGGCGTGCCGTCGAGGGCCGGGCCGGTGGCGGTGGAGTAGGCGAGGCGGGCGTACAGCGGGTTGTCGGGCTCCACATGATCGGTGGGCTGGTCGTCGCTGCCGTGGTTGTGGAGCCGGGCGATTCCGTCGGCGGCGGTGGACTGGATCAGCCATCCGGGCCGCGGAAGCGGGACCACGGCGTCGGCACGTTCGACCGGGGCCGGCTCCTCGACCGCGGTCCACACCGGATGCTCCGAGGGGAGGAGGAGCCCGAGGAAGCCCTTGCTCGCCCAGTACGGCGAGGCGGGTCCCGAGTACTCCTGCACGAGCGGCAGGTGGGGACCGTGCCAGCCCAGGGTGAGCAGACCGTCCTCGTCCAGGGCTCCGCGGTCCACGAAGTGACGCAGCACGCCGGAGGCGGCACGGCGGGTGGCGCCGGGTGCCAGCGGGGTGCGGCCGGTGAGGGCGCCGGCCCACAGGGGCGCGGTGGCGGCGAAGCGATAGGTGAGGGAGCGGCCCTGGTGCATCGGGGAGCCGTCGGCGCCGAAGGTACGGGCGTAGCCGTCGAGATGCGCCGCGAGCCGGGGACCGTACGCGTCGAGGAGGCGGGGGTCGCCGTCGAGGTGGGCGTGCAGGACCGGGTAGAGGTGGAAGGCCCAGCCGTTGTAGTGGTCGAAGGCGCGCGGACGGCCGTCGGTGTACCAGCCGTCGCCGAGGTACCAGGGTTCGATCTTCGCCAGCCCGCGTGCGACGGCGGCCCGCGCCGCGCCGTCCTGGTCCGCGCCGACGTCGGCGAGAAAGCCACCGACCGTGAACGGGAAGAGCCACCAGTTGTTGTCGACGGGGGTGTGGCGCAGGGCGCCGGTCAGCCAGGCCAGCGTCCGCGCGCGCACCTGCTCGTCGAGCCGGTCCCAGAGCCAGGGCCGGGTGATCCGCAGGGCGAGCGCGATCGACGCGGCCTCGACCATGGCCTGGCCGCGGTCGCCGATGGCGAGCCAGGAGACGGGATCGCCCGGCGTGAGGTCGGGGTCGGCGGTCGGGGCCCTGGTCCCGGCCGCCAGTCCCTCGGCGTAGCGCGGCAGGAAGCCGTGCGGATCGTCGCCGCCGGCACCCGCGATCCGGAAGGCCGCCAGCAGGAAGGTCCGGGCGAACCCTTCGAGGGCGTCCGAGCGCGTCCCCGAGATGCTCGGGCGGGGGCCGGGCAGGGAGATCAGGGCGTGCTCCGGACCGGCGTGGCGCAGGACCGCCGTCAACAGCCCGTCTGCGACCGCCTCCCAGTGCCGTCGGGTCCAGCCGGTGTACGGGCTGAGCACGCGGTCTTCCGGCGGAAGCGGGATCGAGGACATGGGGGCCACTCCTTGGTCCGACCAGGCGGACCGAATCTAGGGAGAGCCAGATCGAACGTCAAGGGATCGACCGAATGCTCCGAGTCCCGTCGGCTGAGGCTGCCCCCAACCCTCATGAAATGAAAGGTAGTTCCCCACAGAGCGCCACCAATCGACGATCATATGCGATCATTTGATCTGGATCTCTTGACTTCGATCAGAGGCGGCCGCACGATGGCGCCACCCGCACCGGTCAGCGACGGTACGCCGACCGGGCCCCTCCCTCACGGGCACGCCGCCCCATCCACAGGAGCCGAGCCACGTCCTTCAGAAGCATCCCTCGTCGCGGTCGCAGAACCCTCCGGCTCGTCGCCGCCGTCACCGCCTCCGCAGTGTCGATGGGGCTCGCCGCGGCCTGCGGCAGCAGCGACCCGGCCGGCGACGACGCGGGCGGCTCCCCGGTCACGATCACCTTCTGGGGATGGGCCAAGGGCACCGAGGACGTGGTGAAGGCGTTCAACGCCTCCCACAACGACGTCCGGGTGGCCTTCGAGCAGATCCCGTCCGGCAACGCCGGCGGCTACGCGAAGATCTCCAACGCGGTCAAGGCGGGCAACGCCCCGGACGTGTACAACGTCGAGTACGGCGCCCTGCCGGACTTCGTCAGCCAGGGCGCCGTCCAGGACATCACCGCGCTCGTCCCGGACACCCTCAAGGCGAAGTACCTGCCCCAGTCGGTCGAGCTGACCACCCTCGGCGAGCGTACCTGGGCGCTGCCCCTCGACGCGGCCCCGCAGGCGTTCTTCTACCGCAAGGACCTGTTCGCCGAGGCGGGCATCACCGCCCCGCCGAAGACCTGGGCCGAGTACCGCACCGCTGCCGAGAAGCTCAAGGCCACGTCGCCGAAGACCCGGATCGGGACCTTCTTCCCGGACGACCCCGGCGTCCTGGAGGCGATGGCCTGGCAGAACGGGGCGCGCTGGTTCGGTACGTCCGGCGACACCTGGACCGTCGACCTCGAC
This sequence comes from Streptomyces sp. NPDC051909, assembly GCF_040681095.1. Classification (NCBI taxonomy): domain Bacteria; kingdom Bacillati; phylum Actinomycetota; class Actinomycetes; order Kitasatosporales; family Streptomycetaceae; genus Streptomyces; species Streptomyces sp. NPDC051909. Next base: position 69,830 of record NZ_JBFAYA010000018.1, read on the forward strand.
GGCCCCGAGACCAAGCAGGTCACCGACTTCTGGCAGCGGCTGGTCTCCGACGACCTGGTCCACTCCCAGGCGTCCTTCAGTCAGCAGTGGACGGCCTCGCTGCAGAAGGGCGAGACCGCTGGCTACGTCGGTGCCGCCTGGGGCGGCGGCGTGCTCAAGAGCACGCTCGCCGACACCCCCGACGCGAAGGGCAAGTGGGCGGTGGCCCCGGTTCCGACCTGGGACGGAAAGCCCGCCAGCGGCATGCTCGGCGGCTCCACCTTCGCCGTCTCCAAGGACAGCAAGAAGGCGAAGGCCGCGGTGGAGTTCGCGACCTGGGCGACCACCACCCCGGAAGGGATCCAGGCCCGCATCGCCTCCGGCACCTCCTCGATGTTCCCCGCCTCCCCCGACCTGGTACCGGTGGCCAAGGCCGCGTTCGACACCGGCTTCTACGGTGGCCAGGACATCTACACGGTCTTCATCGACGCCGCCAAGTCGGTCAAGCAGGGCTGGCACTGGGGTCCCGCCATGGGCACCACCAACTCCTCCATGAAGGACGCCTTCGGCAAGCTCGGCGCGGGCGGCACCATCCAGTCCGCCGTGGACGCCTCCCAGCAGGCCACTCTCGCCGAGATGAACAACCGCGGACTCAAGGTCGCCCGGTGAACCAGCCCGACACCACCGCCTCCCGCGCCGCCGCCGTCGGCGCGCGGCGTGGGAGGCACGGGGCACCAGCGCTGCTGCTCGCCCCCTTCTTCGCGCTCTTCACCGCGGTGATGGCGGTTCCGATCTGCTACGCGGTCTACCTGAGCCTGTTCACCGAACGCCGCTCCGGACTGGGCTTCGGGGACACCGAGACGATCTTCACCGGCCTCGGCAACTACGTCCGGGCGCTCGGGGACGGGGCCTATCTGGACGGATTCCTGACCATCGGCCAGTACTGCCTGGTCTACCTCCCGATCATGCTCGGCCTGTCGCTGGTCATGGCCCTGCTCCTTGACTCGGCCCTCGCCCGCGCCCAGCGCTTCTTCCAGCTGGCGCTGTTCCTGCCGCACGCCGTACCCGGCATCATCGCCGCCCTGATCTGGACGTACCTCTACACCCCCGGCATCAGCCCGGTGACCAGCGCGCTCCACTCGGCCGGTGCCCAGCTCGACCTGCTCGGCCACCCCTTGCCCGCCGTGGTGAACATCGCCGTGTGGGAGTGGACCGGCTACAACATGGTCATCTTCTACGCGGCCCTCCAGGCCATCCCCCGCGAGGTGCTGGAGGCCGCGGTCGTGGACGGCGCGCGCCCGCTGCGGACGGCCCTCAGCATCAAGATCCCGCTGATCCGCGCCTCGATCACCATGGTCGGCATGTTCACCATGATCGGTTCGCTCCAGCTCTTCACCGAGCCGATGATCCTGCACGCCACCAGTCCGGCCGTGGTCAGTTCCTGGACGCCCAACATGTACGCCTACACCGCGGCCTTCGAACGCAACGACTACGGCCTCGCCGCCGCCGCCTCCGTGCTGCTCGCGCTCGTCGCGGCCGCCTTGTCGTTCCTCATCACCCGGGCCACCCGAGTCCGGTCCGAGCCTCGCGCGGAGGCCACCGCATGACCAACCTCGCACCCCGGAAGCGGGCCGTCACGCGCCCCACCCGGCCGGGACCCGCCCCCGGCGCGACGCGCGCGGGGCGGCCCTGGACCCTCTCCAAGACGGCCGTCAACGGCGCGCTCCTGCTCGCCACCCTCTACACCCTGCTGCCGCTCGGCTGGCTGCTCGCCGCCGCCGCCAAGAACACCCCCGACCTGCTCGGCGGCAACACCCTCACCCCGTCCACCTTCCACCTCGGACGGAACCTCCACGACCTCGCGACCACGGACGGCGGCATCTACTTCCGCTGGTACCTCAACTCCCTGCTCTACGCCGGACTCGGCGCCGTGCTCTGCGCGTTCATCTGCGTCTGCGCCGGCTACGCGTTCCACGTCCACGCCTTCCGCGGCAAGGAGAAACTGTTCGGGCTCGTACTGCTCGGCGTGCTGGTGCCCACCACCGCGCTCGCCCTGCCGATGTACCTGCTCGCCTCCGAGGTCGGCATCGTGAACACCTTCTGGTCCGTCTTCATCCCCTGCCTCGTCAACCCCTTCGGGGTCTATCTGGCACGGGTCTTCTGCGCCGGATACCTGCCCGGAGAGGTCCTGGAGGCGGCCCGAGCCGACGGCGCCGGCGAGCTGCGCACCTTCTGGTCGATCGGCCTGCCCATGGTGATGCCCGGCTACGTGACCATCTTCCTGTTCCAGTTCACCGCGATCTGGAACAACTTCTTCCTGCCCCTGGTGATGCTCTCCGACAACCGGCTCTTCCCGGTCAGTCTCGGCCTCTACTCCTGGAACGCCGAGACCCGCGCCTTCCCCGACTTCTACCCGCTCGTCGTCACCGGCTCCCTGCTCGCGATCGTCCCGCTGGTGGTCGCGTTCATCGCGCTCCAGCGGCACTGGAAGGCCGGCCTCACCGCGGGCAGCGTCAAATGATCCTCCCGCCCCACCGCTTCGACCACCCTCCGGAGAACCACGTGCCCCACCGCACGAGCCGGCCCGTCGCGCCCCCGCGCGCCGACGGCACACCGGGCCACCGCCCCAGAGCCTTACTCGCCATGCATCCGTGGCTCGCGCCCCGGCTCATCGACCGCACCACCCTGGACCGCCTCACCCTGCTGGCCGACCTCGACCCGTCGCTCGTCCTGGACGACTTCACCACTCCCGAGGCGGTCACCGCCCTCGCCGAGACCGAGGTCATCATCAGCAGCTGGGGATGCCCGCCGATCACCGGGGACGTGCTCGCCGCCGCACCCCGGCTGCGGGCGGTGCTGCACGCCGCCGGATCCGTGAAGCACCACATCACCGACGCCTGCTGGGAGCGGGGAGTCCAGGTCACCTCCGCCGCCGCGATCAACGCCCTGCCCGTGGCCGAGTACACCGTCGCCGCCGTGCTGTTCGCCAACAAGAAGCTGCTGCGGATCAGCGGGGAATACCGTGCACGGCGCGGCCCGTTCGACTGGACGTCCGAGTACCAGGACATCGGGAACTACCGCCGCACCGTCGGCATCGTCGGCGCCTCCCGGATCGGCCGCCGGGTGATCGAGCTGCTCCGCCCCTACGATCTCCGGCTGCTGCTCCACGACCCGTACCTGGAGGAGGACGAGGCCGCCGCCCTCGGCGCCCGACTCGTACCCCTCGACGAACTGTGCGCGCAGAGCGACGTGGTGAGCGTCCACGCTCCGCAGCTTCCCGAGACCCGGCACCTGATCAGTCGGGACCTGCTCGCCCTGATGCGCGACGGCGCCACCCTGATCAACACCTCGCGCGGATCGCTGATCGACCAGGACTCCCTGGTCGAGGAGTTGACCTCCGGCCGACTCGACGCGGTACTCGATGTCACCGAACCCGACGTCCTGCCGGCGGACTCGCCGCTGTACGACCTGCCCAACGTCCTCCTCACCCCGCACGCGGCCGGCTCCCTCGGCAACGAACTGCACCGCATGGCCGCGGCCGCCGCCGACGAACTCGCCCGCTACACCGCGAGCCGGCCCTTCGCGCACCCGGTCCACCGTGAGGAGATCCACCGGACCGCCTGATCACGAGCGGGGCGAAGGCGACCATCACGGCCGCCTTCGCCCCTGTGGACACGTCATTTCTGGATTATTCGGAGGTTGCTGTGGCACGGGCCGAGTGTGATGCCGGGAGCCACGGGTAGGTCGGCGTCGCGGGCGGCGGTGAGCCACTCGTGGACCTCGCGGTCGCGTCGCACGGCTTTGGCCAGGCCCTCACTGTCCAGGATGAGCGCGCCGCTCACGCGGCCGCCCCGGATCCGGAGGAGGTGCCGCCGGTGAGCTTGGCACGCTTGGCCGCCACGGCCTCGGGATCGGCGGGGCCGTTGGCTTCGTCGAAGTCGGCGATCAGCTCGTCCAGGTTGTCACGCTCGATCTGCCGTTGCGCGGCCCTCTCCAAGTACGCGGACACGCCACGTTTGCCGACCCGCGGAGCAAACCATGCGCGCGGCGCGAGTGGAGCCGATCGCTCCCTAGAGCCAATCCCGTCGCTTGAAAATCACGTACAAACTGACGCAGACCATCCCCATCAAACCGACCGCGAAGGGGTATCCGAGGCTCCAACCCAACTCAGGCATGGACTCGAAGTTCATGCCGTAGATGGTTCCGACGAGTGTGGGTGCAAAGAGAATCGCGGCCCAGGCGGAGATCTTCTTGATCTCCTCGTTCTGCTCGAAGCCCGCCTCCGCCAGGGCGCGCATCTCCGCGTTCTGCTGCTGGGTGACCAGGGTCGCGTTGACGGTGAGGATCTCCGTGAGGGCCTGGCGGAAGCCGTCGACGCGCTCGCTGGTGTGGGTGACGTGGTCGGCGACGTCGCGGAGGTAGCGCTGGAGTTCCTCGTCCGTGCCGTATTTCGCGAAGCCGGCCATCAGGCCGTGGAGCATGCCGACGAGAGGGCGGGTGGCGCGCTGGAACTCGACCATTTCGCGGGAGAGTTCGTAGATGCGGCGGGAGACCGCGGGGTCGCCGCCGAAGACCTCGGTCTCGATCTCGTCGATGTCGTTCTGGACGCCGGCGACCACCGGCGCGTAGCCGTCGACGACCGCGTCCAGGATCGCGTAGAGCACCGCCTCGGGGCCGAGGGCGAGGAGCTCGGGGTCGGCCTCCATGCGGGTGCGGACCGCCGAGAGGTCGGGGGCGGCGCCGTGGCGGACGGTGATGAGGAAGTCGGGGCCGACGAAGACATGGAGCTCGCCGAAGTCGACCTCCTCCGGGGCGTCCAGATAGCGGGCGGCGCGCAGGACGACGAAGAGCGTCTCCCCGTACCGCTCCAGCTTCGGGCGCTGGTGGGCCTCCATCGCGTCCTCGACGGCGAGCTCGTGGAGGTCGAACTCGGCGGCGAGGGAGTGGAGTTCGTCCTCCGTCGGGCGCTGCAGGCCGATCCAGGCCATACCGTCCGGGTGCTCGCGCAGCTGGCGGAAGGTCTCCGCGAGGGTGGCGGGGGAGGCGACCCGGCGGCCGTCCCGGTACAGCGTCGCCTGCACCACACTCGGCGACTGCGACCCCGACTGAGGCGACGGCTCGGCGGGCGCGGCGGAGTCCGGCGGCTCCGGCGTGCGGCGCCGGGCCGCACGCGGGCGACGGTCGGACATCGGTAGGGCTCCTCCGGGACGCGCGGGGTGCAGGCGGTCGTTTCGCAGGATAACCGGCCGAAACGCACAACGCCGGGATGCCTCGGGGCGCCCGCACCTCCCTTTGCGGACCCGAGCTGTCCGCAATCGCCGCTAGCGTGCGGCCATGGCCCCGAAGACGACGAAGACGACGAAGGCGACGAGGGCGACCAGGGCGACGCCCCCGGTCCTCTCCACCCGCGCTCTCAACCGCGCCACCCTCGACCGTCAGATGCTGCTCCGCCCCGCGCCGCTCACCGCCGAGCAGGCCGTCCACCACCTCGTGGGCCTCCAGGCGCAGAACACCAAGCCGCCGTACTACGCGCTCGCCGCCCGCCTCGACGGCTTCCGCCCCGAGGACCTGTCCGAGCTGATGGAGTCGCGCCGGGTCGCCCGTATCGTCTCGCTCCGCTCCACCGTGCACACCCACACCGCCGCCGACGCCGTCCCGCTGCGCAGGCTCGTCCAGGACGGGGCGATCGAGCGCGAGCTGAGGATGTTCGGCAAGGGGCTCGTCGGCGTCGACCTCGACCGGCTCACGGAGCTGACCGCCGCCGAGGTCGACGAACGGCCGCGCACCCCGAAGGAGCTGCGGGAACGCCTGCTCCAGGAGTGGCCCGACGCCGACCCGCAGTCCCTCGGCCTCGCCGCCCGCTGCCTCCTGCCCATGGTCCAGGTCACGCCCCGCGGGCTCTGGGGCCGGAGCGGGCGGGTGGCCCTCGCCCGCGCCACCACCTGGCTCGGCGCGGCGCCCGCCCCGGACTCGGGCCCGCCGGCCGACCGGCCCGCCGACCTCGACGAGACGGTCCTGCGCTACCTCGGCGCCTTCGGGCCCGCCTCGGTCAAGGACATGCAGACCTGGTGCGGTCTCACCCGGCTCCGGCCCGCCTTCGAACGGCTCCGCCCCCGCCTCCTCGTCTTCCGCGACGAGCAGGGCACCGAGCTCTTCGACCTCCCCGACGCGCCGCGCCCCGACGAGGACACCCCCGCGCCGCCCCGCCTGCTGCCCGAGTTCGACAACCTGCTGCTCTCGCACGCCGACCGCACCCGCGTCGTCCCCGCCGCGCACCGCACCCGCACCTGGACCGGCAACCAGGCCCACCGGACCTTCCTCCTCGACGGCTTCCTCGCCGGGATCTGGCACCTGGACGAGGGCAGGGAGCGCACCACCCTCACCATCGAGCCCTTCGTGCGGCCCACCAAGGCGCAGCGCGACGCGCTCACCTCCGAGGCCGAGCGGACCCTGCGCCTGCTCGCACCCGCCGGTCTCCCGTACGAGATCCGTCACGAGGATCCAGAGGATCCACAGGACACCCCCTAGATCAGCGCCCCCGCCCGCCGCGCCGCCACCACCGCCTCCAGGCGGGTGTGCGCGCCCAGCTTGCGCATCGCCGAGCGGAGGTAGCCCTTCACCGTCTCCGGACGCAGGCCGAGCCGCTCCGCCACCGCGGCGTTCGTCGCTCCCGAGGCCACCGCGGCCAAGACGTCCGTCTCGCGCGGGGTCAGGGTCACGTCGGGGGCCGACCCCGACACGCCGCTGCCCGAGGCCGTCTCCAGGCGCCCGCACACGGCCCACAGCCGCTCCCGGAGCTCGGGGTCGGTCACCCGGGGTGCCAGCTCGCGCAGCTCCCCGTACGCCTGCCGCATCTCCTCCCGCTCGGCCACCAGACGCCGCACCTCGTCGTGGACGGCGAGCGCCTGCTCCACGTCGCGGGCCGCCGCGACCGCCGCGTCGAAGACGCGCTCGCCGATCGGCAGGGCGTCGCGCAGGGCGCCGTACAGCACGCCCCGCACCTTTCGTCGTACGACCAGGGGCACCGCGATCACGGAGCGCAGGCCCTCCGCTCCGACCGGGCCGTCGTACTCGTGGGTGATGTGGCGGGCGGACGGGTAGTCCGTGACCGCGCACGGCCGGGACAGGGCGAGACACTTCCCGCCGAGGCCGGAGCCGGTGGAGATGGCCAGGCCGCGCAGCGCCGGGGTGACCGCGCCGCTCAGCTCCGCGATCCGCATCGTGAAGCCGTCGTGGAGCAGGCCGCCGAAGGCCACCTGCAGGCCCGTGGCGCGCCGAAGCCGCAGCAGCGCGTCGCGCAGCCCGACCGCCTCCACCTCCCCTGTCGCCGCCGCTACCCCCTCGACCCGCTCCGGCACGTTGTTCTCCTTCGTCGCGTCCAACACCCCCGAACGGGGGTAGTGAGACCTGGGTCACTGATTACACGATGTCGGGGACCGGTCCCGCAATGGATGGGTGCCGCGACGAGGAGGACGAGGACGCATGACCACGACGAGTGCGACGGAGGCGACGGAGAGGTTCCGGGCCGCCCGCGACTTCCTGCTCCAGTACCGGGAGGACTACGAGACGGCGTACGCAGGCTTCGCCTGGCCCCGCCCCGACCGGTTCAACTGGGCGCTCGACTGGTTCGACGTCATCGCCGCAGGCAACGACCGCACCGCGCTGCACATCGTCGAGGAGGACGGCACCGAGACGAAGCTGAGCTTCGCCGCGATGTCGGAGCGCTCCAACCGGGTGGCGAACTGGCTGAGCGCGCAGGGCGTCCGCGCCGGCGACCGCATGATCGTCATGCTCGGCAACCAGGTCGAGCTGTGGGAGACCATGCTCGCCGCGATGAAGCTGCGCGCCGTCGTCATCCCCGCCACCCCGCTCCTCGGCCCCGCCGACCTGCGCGACCGGGTGGACCGCGGCCGGGCCCGGCACGTGCTCGTGCGGGCCGAGGACACCGCCAAGTTCGACGACGTGCCCGGGGACTACACCCGGATCGCGGTCGGCGGCGACGGGGTGAGCTGGCTCGGTTACGAGGAGGCGTACGGCGCCTCCGCCGAGTTCACGCCCGGCGGCGCGACCCACGCCGACGACACCCTCATGCTCTACTTCACCTCCGGCACCACCGCCCGCCCCAAGCTGGTCGAGCACACCCACACCTCGTACCCGGTCGGACACCTCGCGACGATGTACTGGATCGGGCTGAAGCCCGGCGACGTGCACCTCAACATCTCCTCGCCCGGCTGGGCCAAGCACGCCTGGTCCAACCTCTTCGCCCCGTGGAACGCGGAGGCGACCGTCTTCATCCACAACTACACGCGCTTCGACCCGGCCCGGCTGATGGCCGAGATGGACCGGCACGGCGTCACCAGCTTCTGCGCCCCGCCCACCGTGTGGCGGATGCTGATCCAGGCCGACCTCGGTCAGCTGACCACCCCGCCCCGCGAGGTCGTCGCGGCCGGCGAGCCGCTCAACCCGGAGGTCATCGAGTCCGTCCGGCGCGCCTGGGGCGTCACCATCCGGGACGGCTTCGGGCAGACCGAGAGCGCCGTACAGGTGTCGAACAGCCCTGGTCAGCGGCTCAAGGAGGGCTCGATGGGGCGGCCGAGCCCCGGCTACCGGGTCACCCTGGTCGACCCGGTGAGCGGGGAGCCGGACGTCGAGGAGGGCGAGATCTGCCTCGACCTCGCCGCCGCCCCGGTCGGCCTGATGACCGGCTACCACGGGGACCCGGAGCGCACGGCCGAGGCGATGGCCGGCGGCTACTACCGCACCGGCGACATCGGCGCCCGCGACGCCGAGGGCTACATCACCTACGTGGGGCGCGCGGACGACGTCTTCAAGGCGAGCGACTACAAGATCAGCCCCTTCGAGCTGGAGAGCGCGCTCCTGGAGCACGAGGCGGTCGCCGAGGCCGCCGTCGTCCCCGCCCCCGACCCGCTGAGACTGGCCGTCCCCAAGGCGTACGTGGTGCTGGCGGCCGGCTGGGAGCCGGGCCCCGACACCGCCAAGGCGCTCTTCGCGCACTCACGCGAAGTGCTCGCCCCGTACAAGCGGATCCGCCGGATCGAGTTCGCCGACCTGCCGAAGACCGTCTCCGGCAAGATCCGCCGCGTCGAGCTGCGCAAGCTCACGGCGGACGGCGAGACCGGCACCGAGTACACGGAAGGAGACCTCGCATGACGCGCGCGAACGGCCTCTCGTACGCCCACGGGACCTGCCCCACCCCGCTCCTCGGCGACACCATCGGCGCCAACCTCGACCGGGCCGTCGCCGCCTGGCCGGACCGCGAGGCCCTGGTCGAGGTGCCGACCGGACGCCGCTGGACGTACGCGCAGTTCGGCGCCGACGTCGACCGGCTCGCGGACGCGCTGCTCGGCAGCGGCGTCATGAAGGGCGACCGGGTCGGCATCTGGGCGGTCAACTGCGCGGAGTGGGTGCTCGTGCAGTACGCCACGGCACGCATCGGCGCCATCATGGTGAACATCAACCCGGCCTATCGCGCGCACGAGTTGGAATACGTCCTCAACCAGGCCGGCATCAGCCTGCTCTTCGCCTCGCTCTCCCACAAGACCAGCGACTACCGGGCCATGGTCGAGGAGGTGCGCGGCCGCTGCCCGCGGTTGCGGGAGGCGGTCTACTTCGGCGACCCGAGCTGGGACGAACTCCTCGCCCGCACCGCACCGGAGGGCGTCCGGCCCGCCGAACTGTCCTGCGACGAGCCGGTCAACATCCAGTACACCTCGGGGACCACCGGCTTCCCGAAGGGCGCCACCCTCTCCCACCACAACATCCTCAACAACGGCTATTTCGTCGGCGAGATGATCGCGTACAGCGAGCAGGACAGAATCTGCATTCCTGTCCCGTTCTATCACTGTTTCGGCATGGTGATGGGCAACCTCGCGGCCACCTCGCACGGCGCCTGCATGGTGATCCCGGCCCCGTCCTTCGACCCGGCCGCCACCCTGCGCGCGGTGCAGGAGGAGCGCTGCACCTCGCTCTACGGGGTGCCGACGATGTTCATCGCCGAGCTCAACCTGCCGGACTTCGCCACGTACGACCTCTCGACCCTGCGCACCGGCATCATGGCGGGCTCGCCGTGCCCGGTGGAGGTCATGAAGCGGGTGGTCGCCGAGATGAACATGGCGGAGGTGTCCATCTGTTACGGCATGACGGAGACCTCGCCGGTCTCCACCCAGACCCGCCGCGACGACGACCTGGAACGGCGCACCGGCACCGTCGGCCGGGTGCTGCCGCACGTCGAGGTGAAGATCGTCGACCCGGCCACCGGCCTCACCGTGCCCCGCGGCACGGCCGGCGAGCTGTGCACCCGCGGCTACAGCGTGATGCTGGGCTACTGGGACGAGCCCGAGAAGACCGCCGAGGCGATCGACGCGGGCCGCTGGATGCACACCGGCGACCTCGCCGTGCTCCGCGAGGACGGCTACGTCCAGATCGTCGGCCGTATCAAGGACATGATCATCCGCGGCGGCGAGAACGTGTACCCGCGCGAGATCGAGGAGTTCCTGTACGGATACGCCAAGATCGCCGACGTGCAGGTCGTGGGCGTGCCGGACGAGCGGTACGGCGAGGAGATCCTCGCCTGCGTGATCCCTCGCGACCCGGCCGACCCGCCCACCCTGGCGGAGGTCACGGCCTTCTGCCGGGACCGCCTCGCCCACTACAAGATCCCGCGCCGGGTGGAGATCCTGGCCGAGTTCCCGATGACGGTCAGCGGGAAGGTGCGGAAGGTGGAACTGCGGGAGCGGTACGGGGCGGGCTGACCTTCCCGGCGGACGCGCCGGCCCCCACGCCGAGCTCCCTGCGCATGCACACCCGGGGCCACGCCGCCAGCCCGTGCGCGGCCTCGGCGGCGCCGATCGCGCGCAGGCCCTCGGTGAGTGCGGGGTCGCCGGTGTCGAGGCGGCGGAAGCCGAGCCGGGTGTAGTAGGGGGCGTTCCACGGCACCTCGGCGAAGGTCGTCAGGGTCAGCGCCGTCAGGCCCTGCTCCCGGGCGCCCTCCGCCAGGTGCTCGATCAGCGCCCGCCCGACACCCCGCCGGGCGGCGTCCGGATGCACCGAGACCTGCTCGATGTGGGCCGCCCCGTCGACGGTGTCCGTGAGCAGATACGCGACGGGCCGGTCGCTCGCGTCCACGGCCACCCAGGCGCGGCCCGCGTCGCGATAGCCCTCCAGGACGTCCAGCGGCAGGGGGTCGTCGTCTGCGATCTCTCCCATGCCGAGGGGCCGAAAAGCCTCGCCCGCGGCGCGTTCGATGTCCTGGAGCAGGGGGAGTTCGGCCGGTGCGGCCGCTCGGATGCGCATACGCCAGTATGGCGCGCCGCGGGGAGGAAAGAGGAAAGGAGTCAGGGTTTCGGGGTGGGCCGGGACGAGCCGGCGCCGGTGCGGCGGCCGGCGTGTGGTCCGGGCGCAGCCGGGGGTGGCCCTCCGCCGAGCGGCACGCCGGCGGCGCCCGCCTTCGACCCCACCCCCCTCAGTCCGGTGTCGTGCTGCCGCAGGTGAACGGGGTCTCCGACGTGCCGCGGCCCGTCGCGTAGGCGTCGTCGTGGGCGGTGGGGTGGTGGGCGAGGAGGCCGCCGTCGCGGGAGAAGTGGGGGAGGAAGAGGGCGAGGGCGGGGTCGCCGTAGAGGGCGACGTAGAGCAGCACGTCGCGGGCGTCGGTGACCTCGCGGCGGTGGGCCGGCAGCGGGTGGCGGGACCGGAGGGCGGACAGCAGGCGGCGGGCCGCGCGGGTGGTCGGCGGGACGCAGAGCAGGGCGAGGGCCGCGAGCACCGGGACCGCGCCCAGGGCGAGCCCCGGGGCGGACACTCCGGTCGCCGCGAGCCCCCCGGCGACCGTCAGCGGGACGCACACCAGGAGCACCCGGGCCGCCCGGTGCCGCCCGGGCGGGCGGAGCAGCCCGGTCCGGCCCAGTTCCGCGCGGAGCGCGTCGAGCGCCTGCCGGGCCTTGGGCCGGGTGGCGAGCAGCCGCAGCGTGAGCGCGCGCTGCAGCGAGCGGTGCACGCCGAGCTGGAGCGGATCGCGTGTGCGCCCGGCGCCGCCGTTGGCGCGAATCGTGCCCCGGCGCCCTGCCGCGACCGCCCCGCGCTGGTGCAGCGCGACGAGCGCCACCACGACCGCCGCGCGCGGCCCGCCGCGCAGCAGCGCGAGCGCCTGCGGCGGCAGCTCAGGACGCTCCTGGCTGCGGGCACGCAACAGCAGTGCCGCGAAGGAGAGTTGAGCAACGGCGGCCCCCAGGAACCACCACATCCCCGTTGTCATGACGTCCACCCCCACAGGTGTTGTGCCCGGGGGAGCGCCCGTCCTCACGTGCGAATGGCCGAAACCGTCAGGGTGCGCCGGCGGCGAGCAGCGCACCCGCCGGGGGATTGACGGGCTGCGGTGTGCCGGTGAGGTCGAGCACGAACAACGGGATGCCGAGCCCGTCCGCCCGCTCGTGCGCCTCGGGGGTGTAGCCGGCGAGCGAGAAGCAGACGCTCGTCGCCGCGTTGCTGAGCCCGTTGAGCCAGAGGCACTCGACGGCCCGCAGCCCGGTCGGCCGGGTGCTCGGGTCGACCTGGGCGACGAGACCCGGGCCCCGCAGATCGACGGCCGAGGCCGAGCGCTCCTCCGGCTGGACCACGTCCCGGAAGCCCAGCCAGCGCAGGTATCCGGCGGACGCGGCGACCGCGTCCCGGGCGGTCCTGATCGTCACCGGCCGGAAGGACGGGCGCGGCGCCTCGGGGAGCGGCCTGCCCTGGACAGACCCGGACCCGGACCCGCACCCGGACCCCGACCCGGACCCCGACCCGGACGCCGGCGGCGGTGCGGGGTGCCGCAGTGCGAAGGGCGGGGGAGCGTCGGGCGCCCGGTCCCCGAGGCCCCGCGCCCGTTCGGACCGTCCCGGCCGCGGTCCGCGCCCGTGCGTCGCCTGCGGGGGCACGACCCTGTTCCCGGGCTCCTCGCCCGGGGCCCGTACCGGCACCCGCAGCACCGCCCCGCACACGCAGCCCACCTCGGGGTGCGGCCAGTCGGAACGGCGGGCGCAGGCCGGGCACTGGACGGTGACCCACTCGTCGGACCAGTTGCGATGAGTGACGGGAACGGCCTCGGCGCCGGCGATCACCGGAGGAGCGAGCGGCCTGCCGCACGAGCAGGGGAAGGCGGGTGCCGCGTAGTGCAGCGCGCGGAGGCATTCCGGACAGCGCACCTCTACCGACTCGGCCACGGACGTACCCCCTCTGCGACGTGCGCCCCCATCGTCCACCAATTCGGCCGTCCGGGGGAGCGACTTCGGCCATCGCGTGCCAGGACGTCCCTTGACGCCTCTCCCCCGCCCGACCTACATTGCTTCCGTATAGCAGAACAGTACTTCCGCATTATGGAAACAAGTCGCTGGGGCTCCTGCCGGAGCCGCCGCGCCTGTGTCCCCTGGCCGAAGCAGGAGCACTCCCATGCCTCGTATGACCGCCGCCGCAGCGGCCGTTGAGATCCTCAAGCGCGAAGGCGTCACCAACGCGTTCGGTGTGCCCGGCGCGGCGATCAACCCCTTCTACCGCGAGCTCAAGAACGTCGGCGGCATCAGCCACACGCTGGCCCGCCACGTCGAGGGCGCCTCCCACATGGCCGAGGGCTACACCCGCGCCAAGGCCGGCAACATCGGTGTCTGCATCGGTACCTCCGGCCCCGCCGGCACCGACATGATCACCGGTCTGTACTCGGCGATCGCCGACTCGATCCCGATCCTCTGCATCACCGGCCAGGCCCCGGTCTCGAAGCTCCACAAGGAGGACTTCCAGGCCGTCGACATCGCCACGATCGCGAAGCCGGTCACCAAGGCCGCGACGACCGTCCTGGAGGCCGCGCAGGTCCCCGGCGTCTTCCAGCAGGCCTTCCACCTGATGCGCTCCGGCCGCCCCGGCCCGGTCCTCATCGACCTGCCGATCGACGTCCAGCTGACCGAGATCGAGTTCGACCCGGAGACCTACGAGCCACTGCCGGTCTACAAGCCGTCCGCGACCCGCGCCCAGGCCGAGAAGGCGCTGACCTTCCTCCTGGAGTCCGAGCGCCCGCTGATCGTCGCCGGCGGCGGCATCATCAACGCCGACGCCACCGACCTGCTCGTCGAGTTCGCCGAGCTGACGAACATCCCGGTCATCTCCACCCTCATGGGCTGGGGCACCATCCCGGACGACCACGAGCTCGCGGCCGGCATGGTCGGCGTCCAGACCGCGCACCGCTACGGCAACGCGACCTTCCTGGAGTCGGACCTCGTCCTCGGCATCGGCAACCGCTGGGCCAACCGCCACACCGGTTACAACCTCGACGCCTACACCCAGGGCCGGAAGTTCGTGCACGTCGACATCGAGCCCACTCAGCTGGGCAAGATCTTCGCCCCGGACTACGGCATCGCCTCCGACGCCAAGGTCGCCCTGGAGCTGTTCGTCGAGATCGCCAAGGAGTGGAAGGCCGCCGGCACGCTGCCGGACTTCTCCGCCTGGGCCGCCTCCGCGCAGGAGCGCAAGGCCACCCTGCAGCGCCGTACGCACTTCGACAACATCCCGATGAAGCCGCAGCGCGTCTACGAGGAGATGAACAAGGCCTTCGGCAAGGAGACGCGCTACGTCACCACCATCGGCCTCTCCCAGATCGCGGCCGCGCAGTTCCTGCACGTCTACAAGCCGCGCCACTGGATCAACTGCGGTCAGGCCGGCCCGCTCGGCTGGACCATCCCGGCCGCCATCGGCGCCGCCACCGCCGACCCGGAGACCCCGGTCGTCGCGCTCTCCGGCGATTACGACTTCCAGTTCATGATCGAGGAGCTGGCGGTCGCCGCCCAGCACAAGGTCCCCTACGTCCACGTCCTCGTGAACAACGCCTACCTCGGTCTGATCCGGCAGGCGCAGGGCGGCCTCGGCATCAACTTCGAGGTCAACCTCGAGTTCGAGAACATCAACACCCCGGAGATCGGCGTCTACGGCGTCGACCACGTCAAGGTCGCCGAGGGCCTGGGCGTCAAGGCCATCCGGGTCACCGACCCCGACAAGCTGGGCGAGGCGCTGGAGGAGGCCAAGAAGCTGGCCGTCGAGCACCGGGTCCCGGTCGTCGTCGAGGCGATTCTGGAGCGCATCACCAACATCGCGATGAGCAAGACGGTCGACATGAGCGACGTCACCGAGTTCGAGGACCTGGCCACCGAGCCGGGCCACGCGCCCACCGCGATCAAGGCCCTGAAGGTCTGATCCAGGCTGTCAAAGTCCGATCAAGGCCCTGAAGGTCTGATCAGGGAGCCGTGAGACGGCCCCCGCCCCGAGAAGCACCGGGGCGGGGGCCGTCTTGTGCCGCCACGAGCACCGCGCCCGCCTCCGTCCACTCGTACAGGACCGAACGGCCCGCCCGCCCCCGCCGTACGAGCCCGGCGTCCCGCAGCACCTTCAGATGGCGCCCGACCGACCCCAGGCCCTGGCCGGTCAGCGCCACCAACTGGCTGGTGGACAACGGCGATCCGAGCCGTACGAGCACCCCGGCGCGGGCCGTCCCGAGCAGGACCGCCAAGGCCTCGGGCACCGCCGGACCGGCCGTGTCCGCCAGAACTCCCGCGCAGGCGTAGACGATCGCGTAGCGTTCCGTCCCCTCCCACGAGGACCAGCCGGTGGCCGGTGTCACCGGCACGAGCAGCAGCCGCCCCCTGTCGACCGAACGGGGGGGATAGTCCCGGGTGTTGATCTGGAGCCGGCCGTCTCCGAGCCAGCGCATCTTCCCCGGGCACAGTTCGTCCAGGGCCGCCGCCCAGCCGCCGCGGCTCAACAACGCCGTGCGCGCCAGCACATCGGCCTCCAGGATCCGGCGCCGGCGCGCCCACTCCGGCCGGACCGTCTCCCGCCACACCCAGCCGAGCACGCCCGCGAGCCGCTCGGGCAGATCGCGCGCCGAGCACAGCGGCTCCGGTACCGGGCCGCCGATCGCCACCGCCAACTGGGCGACGGCGTCGCCCGGTTCGGTCGCTCGGACCGCCTCGACCTCCTCCTCGAAACTCCGCTCGCCGTCACCCGCCGGGGTCGGGGTGAGGAAGTCCGCGTTCCAGGTGGGGCCGATCGCCGCCCGCACGAGCAGCGCGTCGAGCGGCTCGGCCGCGAGCCGATCCCGGTACGCGGACAGGTGCCGGCCGAGCCAGGCCCGCTCGCCCGGGTGCGTCGCCGCCCCCGCGTGCAGCGTCTTGAGCGAGGCGACCGTCTCGGCGAGCGGCGAGAGCACGAACGCGCTACCCGCCAGAGTGTCCGTGCCGATCCGCCACCAGCCCATGTTTCGCCTCCCCGCGAAACAATAACGGTGCCGCACCGCGCGCCCGGAGACTCCGCGGCATGCCCCGCTACCGCGACGTCTTCCGCGTCCCCGAGTTCACCCCGCTCTTCCTCAGCGGATCCGCGCACTCCGCCGCCCAGACCCTGGCCGGCCTCGGCCTCGCCACCCTCGTCCACCGGGCCACCGGATCACCACTGCTGTCCGCCCTCGCCATGTTCGGCCCGGCCCTCGCCCAGCTGGTCGGCGCCACGACCCTGCTGTCCGCGGCCGACCGGCTGCCGCCGCGCGCGGCCCTGAGCGGCGTCGCGCTGCTCTTCGCGGCCGGCACCGCCGCCCAGGCGCTGCCGGGCCTGCCGGTCGCGGTGGCCTTCGCGCTGCTCTTCCTCCAGGGCCTGGCCGGTTCCGTCGGCGGCGGCGTGCGCTACGGCCTCGTCAACGAGATCCTGCCCCCCCAGCCGCTTCCTGCTCGGCCGGTCCGTGCTGAACATGTCCGTCGGCGTCTGCCAGATCGCCGGCTTCGCCACCGGCGGCGTCCTGCTCGCGCTGCTGTCGCCGCGCGGGGCGCTCCTGGCCGGCGCCGCCCTGTATCTGGCCGGGGCGCTGCTCGCCTACCGAGGCCTGTCCGCGCGGGCGCCGCGCGCCGCCGGACGGCCCTCGCCGGGGGAGACCTGGCGGACCAACGCCCGGCTGTGGTCCTCGCCCGCCCGACGGCGGATCTATCTGGCCCTGTGGGTGCCCAACGGGCTGATCGTGGGCTGCGAGTCGCTGTTCGTGCCGTACGCCCCCGAGCGCGCCGGCTTCCTCTTCACCTGCGCCGCCGTGGGCATGCTGGCGGGGGACACCGCCGTCGGCCGCTTCGTACCGCGGAGGTGGCGGGGCCGGCTCGCGGCGCCCCTGCAGACCCTGCTCGCCGCCCCGTACCTGATCTTCGTCCTCCGGCCGGGGCTGCCGCTCGCGGTGCTCGCCATCACCGTCTCGGCCGTCGGGTACGCGGCGAGCCTGCTGTACCAGGAGCGGCTCACGGCGCTCGTACCGGAGGAACTGAGCGGGCACGCCCTCGGGTTGCACGCCTCCGGCATGCTGGCGCTCCAGGGACTGAGCGCGGCCCTGGCCGGAGGGCTCGCCCAACTCGCCTCGCCCGCCACGGCGATGTCGATGCTGGCGCTCGCCTCGCTCGCGGTGACCGCGGCCCTGTCCGTCCAGGAGCTGCGCATGCGGAAGGGGCGCACGCGCAAGAGCGCGGAACCAGGGACCGTAAACCTGGTTCCGCGCTCTCGTTGGTGACCGCCCGACGGTGCGAGGCTGGCGCGACAGGACGTTCGCGCCGCCGGGCGGAGTCTGTGCCCCTTCCGTCTTCCGCGCGAGAAGGGGGTGCGTCGGACCGCGGTGGCGCCGACGGGAGCTGCGGCCGGTCCCTTCCTTCAGGTCAGGAAGGGGAGCTTGCAGTCCCTTACCACCGCACTGGCTCGGAGCCACCGCGGTCCTCACGCTGTCCGGTTCACCGACCACCCCTCATCCGGGCCGGTGATCCGGACCGCGTACGGCTCTGACCTCCCGTCAGAAGCCGTACGCAGCCTGGGTGTCGTGCCGGAGGCTCAGTCCTCGCGCAGGGCGCGGACGGCCTCCTCGACGCGCCGGCCGTACTCGGCGTCGGCGGCGGCGAAGTGGGCGAGGTTCTTCTCGATGACGTCGTCGCGGGAGACCTGGGAGAGACTGCCGGCGATGTTGGACACCAGACGGGACTTCTCGTCCTCGGACATCAGGCGGTAGAGCTCACCGGCCTGGAAGAAGTCGTCGTCCTTGACGTGGGCCGGGGCCGCGTGGGTGCCGGTCCAGCCGTGGATCGCCAGCGGCGCGGACAGCGCGGCGTCGGTCTGCGCCGGACCCTGGTACGAGTTGGGCTCGTAGTTCTTGTCGTGGCGCGAGCCGTTGCGGGTGGCCATCAGGCCGTCGCGGCCGTAGTTCTCGGCGGAGGTAGCCTTGGGGGCGTTGACCGGCAGCTGGGTGTGGTTGACGCCGAGGCGGTAGCGGTGGGCGTCCGCGTAGGCGAAGAGGCGGCCCTGGAGCATCTTGTCCGGCGACGGGCCGATGCCCGGGACGAAGTTGTTCGGGGAGAACGCGGCCTGCTCGACCTCGGCGAAGACGTTGTCCGGGTTGCGGTCGAGGACCAGCCGGCCCACACGCTGCAGCGGGTAGTCCGCGTGCGGCCACACCTTCGTGAGGTCGAAGGGGTTGAAGCGGTAGTCCGCGGCCTCGGCGGCCGGCATCACCTGGACGTAGAGGGTCCAGGAGGGGCTCACGCCGCGCTCGATGGACTGCAGCAGGTCGGTCTGGTGCGAGTTGGCGTCCTTGCCGACCAGCTCGGCGGCCTGCTCGGCGGAGAGGCTGCGGACACCCTGGTTCGTCTTGAAGTGGTACTTGACGAAGAAGGCCTCGCCCGCCTCGTTGGTCCACTGGTAGGTGTGCGAGCCGTAGCCGTTCATGTGGCGGTACGAGGCGGGGATGCCGCGGTCGCCGAACAGCCAGGTCACCTGGTGGGTCGCCTCGGGGGCGTGGGCCCAGAAGTCCCAGACGTTGTCCGCCTCCTGCTTGCCCGTGAAGGGGTCGCGCTTCTGGGAGTGGATGAAGTCGGGGAACTTGATCGGGTCCTTGATGAAGAACACCGGGGTGTTGTTGCCGACGAGGTCGTAGTTACCCTCCTCGGTGTAGAACTTCAGCGCGAAGCCGCGCGGGTCGCGGACCGCGTCCGCGCCGCCGAGCGAGTCGGCCACGGTGGAGAAGCGCAGGAACAGCTCGGTCTTCTTGCCGACCTCGGAGAGGAAGGCGGCCTTGGTGAAGGCGGTGACGTCGTCGGTCACCTCGAAGTAGCCGTACGCGCCCGAGCCGCGGGCGTGCACCACACGCTCCGGGATGCGCTCACGGTTGAAGCGCGCGAGCTTCTCCAGGAGGTGCTGGTCCTGGAGGAGGAGGGGGCCACCGACGCCGGCGGTGGCGGAGTTCTGGTTGTCGGCGACGGGGGCGCCGGACTCGGTCGTAAGCACGCGCTTCGACATGGTGACCTTCCGTGAGCTGCACTGCTGACTGGTGAAGTGCTCTGGAGCGTAGGTACGCCCGGCGAAAAACGTCAACAGTTTGTTGAAAATGAAGAGTGGTGTTCCGGACGGCGGCGACGCCTGGGCGCGACAGGACAGGTTGTCGGCGCCGCCGCCGTCCGGAAATCTGGGCCCCGTCGGAACGGGGGACCGGGTCAGACCTGCTGGCCGGAGAGGCGCTCGACGGCGCGCAGCAGGGCCGAGTGGTCCAGGCCGCCGTCGCCCTGCGCGCGCAGGGAGGCGACGAGCTGGGCGACCACGGCGCCGACCGGGAGGGCCGCGCCGACGTTGCGGGCGGCGTCGGTGACGATGCCCATGTCCTTGTGGTGCAGGTCGATCCGGAAACCGGGCTTGAAGTCGCGGTTCAGGAAGTTGTCCTTCTTGCGGGTCAGGACCGTGGAGCCGGCCAGACCGCCGTTGAGGACGTCCAGGGCGGCGTTGAGGTCCACGCCGGACTTCTCCAGGAAGACCACGGCCTCGGCGCACGCCTGGATGTTGACGGCGACGATGAGCTGGTTGGCCGCCTTGACCGTCTGGCCGGAGCCGTGCGGGCCGCAGAGGACGATGGTCTTGCCGAGGGCCTCCAGGATCGGGAGGGCCGCGTCGAAGTCGGCCTGCTCGCCACCCACCATGATCGACAGGACGGCCTCGATGGCGCCGGCCTCGCCGCCGGAGACGGGGGCGTCGATGACGCGGATGCCCTTCTCCTTGGCGTTCCTGGCCAGGTCGACCGAGGTCTGCGGGGTGATCGAGGACATGTCCACGATCAGCGCGCCCTGCTTCGCGTTCTCCAGGATCCCCTCGGGGCCGTAGGAGATGGCCTCGACCTGCGGGGAGGCGGGCACCATCGTGATGATCACGTCGGCGTCCTTGACCGCCTCGGCGATCGAGCCGGCCGCGGTGCCGCCGGCGGCGGCCAGGCGGTCCAGCTTGTCCTGCTCCAGGGTGAAGCCGGTCACGGAGTAGCCGGCCTTGATCAGGTTCTCGGACATGGGGGAGCCCATGATGCCGAGACCGATCCACGCAATCTTGGGAAGGGTCATGAGGGTGCCTCTCGAAAACAAGGTGGTACGGGGAGGGGGCGCCGGGCGTGTCGGCGTCGGGCGTCAGCGGGCCGGGCGGGCCTCGGCCGGGAGCCACTCGAAGGACGCGGCGGCGTCGGCGGCCTTGTACTCCAGGCCGACCCAGCCGTCGTAACCGGCCTTCCTCAGCTCGTCGAGGAGCTGTTCCAGCGGGAGGTCGCCGGTGCCCGGGGCGCCACGGCCCGGCATGTCGGCGATCTGCACGTGGCCGGTCCTGTCCGCGTACGCGGCGATGACCGCGCTGACGTCCTCGCCGTTCATCGCCAGGTGGTAGATGTCGAGAAGGAACTTGGCGTTGCCGAGGCCGGTGGCCGCGTTCACCCTGTCGACGACCTCGATCGCGGCGGGGGCGCTCACCAGCGGGTAGAGCGGCGACTCCGGCTTGTTGAGGGTCTCGATCAGCAGGATCGCGCCGACCCGGTCGGCCGCGCGGGCGGCCAGGACCAGGTTCTCCAGGGCGAGCTCGTCCTGGACGGCCGGGTCGACGCCCTCGACGCGGTTGCCGTACAGCGCGTTGAGCGCCGTGCAGCCGACCGAGGCCGCGAAGTCCGCGGCGATGTCGATGTTGGCCTTGAACCGGTCCGACTCCTGGCCGGGCACCGAGACCGCGCCGCGGTCCGGGCCGGGCAGCTGTCCGGCGTAGAAGTTCAGGCCCACCAGCTGGGTGCCGGCGTCCTCGAGCGCCTTCTTCAGGGCGTCGAGCTCACTCTGCTCGGGGGTGGCGGTGTCGATCCAGGGCCACCACAGCTCGACCGCGGTGAAGCCCGCCGCGGCGGCGGCCGCGGGGCGCTCCAGGAGCGGGAGTTCCGTGAAGAGGATCGACAGGTTCACATCGAAGCGCTGGTCCGGGACTGCGCCTTCAGAGAAGCGGGCCATGAGGGGCGGCGCTCCTTCCGTATTGCGGAAGTAACTTTCTGTCTGACGGAAGGTTGCAGGGCGGGCGCCGCACTTGTCAAGAGGTCCCCGCAGGTCCGGGGCTCCCCGCGGGCCGGGGGCGGGCCGTAGCGTGGGGGCATGGTGCGTTTGAGAGTGGAGTTCACGACCGAGCCGTTCGACCTCGACGAGGCGCCGGCGCACGCGGTCGTGGCACGTGAGGTCATCCAGTCGGCCGAACTGGACGCGGTGGACGTGGGCCCCTTCGGCAACACGGCCGAGGGCGGCGCCGACGCCGTGCTCACCGCGGTGGACGCGCTGCTGCGCAAGTCCCTGGCGGCCGGTGCGACCCGTGTGTCGCTCCAGGTCAATGTGATCGACGGGGCCGCTGGGGCGGACGGAACGGGTGAGGGCGACAGATGAGCGAGCATCCTCTGGTCTCGGCGGTGAAGCCGCTGGTGGACGCGATGGGCGCCGAGCTGCTCGTACCCGAGCAGGCTGAGCCGGACGACGTGGTCCTCGCCTGGGAGGGGGAGGACGTGCTCGCCGTACGACTGCCGCAGCTGTCCGAATCCCTGGACCACATCCTCGCCGCCATGGAAAGACGGCACGGGATGCCGCTCTCCGAGCTGGACCGCAAGACCAAGCAGGAGGTCGTGCGGATCCTTGAGGCGCGCGGTGCCTTCTCGGTGCGCCACGGAGTGGAGACGGTGGCCGGCGCGCTCGGCGTCAGCCGCTTCACCGTGTACAACTACCTGAACCGGGAGACCGCCCTGAACAGGGAAAAGGCGCCCAAGAACGGCTAGTCGATCATTCCGTGCCGGAAGCCGTCGTCCAGTTGTCGGGACGACGGCTTTTGTGTGGCCGAGTTTTCAACAAAGTGTTGACGTGGTGTTGCGGAGGGCGTTAGCTATCCGCAGCCCGTCCGACGCACAGCGAAAAACAGCCACGGAGGCATCCCGTGACTTCTGGTACGACTCCGGGTCTGACCCGGTTCAACACTTCGGCGGAGGGCGACGCGCTCGCCGCGCTGCACGAGGTGTGCACGAGTTCGGCGTGGGCGAGCAAGCTCCTCGCCCAGCGCCCGTACGCCACGGTCGACGCCCTCTTCCGGGCCAGTGACGCCGCCATGGCCGAGCTGACCGCCGAGGATCTCGCCGACGCGATGGCGGGCCACCCGCCGATCGGTCGTCCCAAGGAAGGGGACCCGACCTCCTCCCGCGAGCAGAGCGGGATGGCCGGCGCCTCCGCGGACCTCAAGGCCGAGATGCTCGAACTGAACCTGGCCTACCAGGACACGTTCGGACATGTCTTCCTGATCTGCGCCACCGGGAAGACCGGCGAGCAGATGCGCGACGCGATCCGTGAGCGGATCGGTAACTCGCCCGAGCGGGAGCGGGAGATCGTCCGCACCGAACTGGGCAAGATCAACCGCATCCGTCTGAACCGTCTCGTCGAGACCATCGAGGAAGAGAACCGATGAGCACCGACACCACCGCATCGGTGTCCACCCACATCCTGGACACCAGCATCGGCCGGCCGGCCGAGGGAGTGGCCATCACGCTCGCGGCCCGCGCCGGCTCCGACGCCGAGTGGGCGGCCCTGGGCGGCTCCGCCACCGACGCGGACGGGCGCTGCAAGGACCTCCCGGCCCTGCCGGAGGGCACGACCCACGTACGGCTCGATTTCCGGACCGAGTCGTACTTCCTGAGCAAGCAGAACAAGCAAGCCGAGGCGCAGCAGGACGCCCCCGCGAATCGGGACAGCGGTGCGGCCGGTGTGTTCTTCCCGGAGGTGGCGATCACGTTCGCCGTCGTCCCGGGCGAGCACTACCACGTACCGCTGCTGCTCAACCCGTTCGGCTACTCCGTTTACCGAGGGAGCTAGCAGACATGCCCACGATTCTCGGCCAGAACCAGTACGGCAAAGCAGAGAACCGCGTCGTCAAGATCACCCGTGACGGTCGCACGCACCACATCAAGGACCTGAACGTCTCCGTCGCCCTCTCCGGTGACCTCGACGACGTCCACCTCACCGGCTCCAACGCCCACTGCCTCCCCACCGACACGACGAAGAACACCGTCTTCGCGTTCGCCAAGGAGTACGGCATCGAGTCCGCCGAGCAGTTCGGCATCCACCTCGCCCGCCACTTCGTGTCGAGCCAGGAGCCGATCCAGCGGGCCCGGATCCGGATCGAGGAGTACGCCTGGGAGCGGATCGCCAGCTCCGACGCCAACTCCAAGTTCATCGGCGCCGACGAGGTCAACCACTCCTTCGCCCGCAAGGGCCAGGAGACCCGCGTCACGCAGATCACCTACGACGGCGAGAAGTGGGAGGTCATCTCCGGCCTCAAGGACCTCGTCGTCATGAACTCCACCAACTCGGAGTTCTGGGGCTACATCAAGGACAAGTACACCACCCTCCAGGAGGCGTACGACCGGATCCTCGCCACCCAGGTGTCGGGCCGCTGGCGGTTCAACTGGACCGACGACGACCAGCGCATGCCCAACTGGGAGCGGTCCTACGAGCAGACCAAGAAGCACATGCTCGAGGCCTTCGCGGAGACCTACTCGTACTCCCTGCAGCAGACGCTGTACCAGATGGCCACGCGGATCATCAACAACCGCGCGGAGATCGACGAGGTGCGCTTCTCGCTCCCGAACAAGCACCACTTCCTGGTGGACCTCGAGCCCTTCGGCCTGAAGAACGACAACGAGGTCTACTACGCCGCGGACCGCATGTACGGCCTGATCGAGGCCACGGTCCTGAGGGACGGCGCCACGGCGCAGATCCCGGTCGACATGACCAATCTCTGAGCGGCCCTGAGTGACCCGGTCCCCGCCCGCCCGCAGTCGGGCGGGGACCGGCACCAGACCGGAGGGACCCAGCATGGCACTGCCCGCAAAGGGGCCGGCATCCGCCGAAGGCCCGTGTTCCACCCCGTCCACCCCGGCTCCGACCTCGGCCCCGTCCGCGGCCGACTGCCACCCGGTGGACGAGAGACTCCCCGCCTCGCGGCTCGTCCCCGCGGCTCTCCAGCACATCGCCGCCATGTACGCCGGCGTGGTCACCCCTCCGCTCATCATCGGCCAGGCCGTCGGCGTCGTCTCGCTGACCCGGGTGCGCAGCCGCTATGTGGTCGCCGTCGCCGGCGGCGCCCTCCTGGTCCTCGGTGCCTTCCCGGTGCTCGGCGCGGTGGTCTCGCCGGTCCCCATGCCGGTCCTCGGCGGCGCGGGTATCGTCCTCTTCGGCTCGATCGCGGTCAGCGGCATCCGTACGCTGTCCGAGGCCGGCCTGGACGACAGCTCCAACATCGTCCTGGTGGCGGTCGCGCTCGGCACGGGCATCATCCCGCTCGCCGCACCCACCTTCCACGCCGGATTCCCCGCCTGGGCACAGACCGTGCTCGGCTCCGGCATCAGCGCCGGCGCGCTCGTCGCCGTCCTGCTGAACCTGTTCTTCCATCATCTCGGCACCCGGAGCCGTCACGCGGCTCCGGCACTCAAATCCTCCTAGGGTCCTGCCGTGCCCTCCCCCTACGACTTCGTCATGGGGGGACCCCCACCCCCTTGGAATGAAGGAAGCACCGCCATGGCAGCACCTTCGGCAGCCCCCCAGCGCATCGTCATCGAGAACGCGGCGATCGCGACCGTGGACGCGAACGACACCGAGTACGCCACCGGTCACCTCGTCGTCGCCGACAACAAGATCGAGTCGCTGGGGGCCGGCCGGGCCCCCGAGGGCCTGGAGAACGTGGTCCGGCGGATCGACGCCACCGGCCATCTGATCACGCCGGGTCTGATCAACACCCACCACCACTTCTACCAGTGGATCACCCGCGGCCTCGCGACCGACCACAACCTCTTCGACTGGCTGGTGGCGCTGTACCCGACGTGGGCGCGCATCGACGAGGCGATGGTCCGCACCGCCGCCCAGGGCTCGCTCGCCATGATGGCCCGCGGCGGTGTCACCACCGCGATGGACCACCACTACGTGTACCCGCAGGGCTCCGGCGACCTGTCCGGCGCCATCATCGGCGCCGCCGCCGACATGGGCGTCCGCTTCACCCTCGCCCGCGGCTCCATGGACCGCAGCGAGAAGGACGGCGGCCTGCCGCCGGACTTCGCCGTCGAGACCACCGAGGGCGCGCTCGCCGCGACCGAGGCGACGGTGAAGCAGTACCACGACGCCTCCTTCGACGCGATGACCCAGGTCGCCGTCGCCCCCTGCTCGCCCTTCTCCATCTCCACCGAACTGCTGCGCGAGGGCGCGGCCCTCGGCCGCCGGCTCGGCGTGCGCATGCACACCCACGGCTCGGAGACCGTGGAGGAGGAGAAGTTCTGCCACGAGCTGTTCGGCATGGGCCCGACCGACTACTTCGAGTCCACCGGCTTCCTCGGCGAGGACGTGTGGATGGCGCACTGCGTCCACATGAACGACTCCGACATCGCCGCCTTCGCCCGCACGAAGACCGGTGTCGCACACTGCCCGTCCTCCAACGCGCGCCTCGCCGCCGGCATCGCCCGCGTCCCCGACATGCTGAAGGCGGGCGTCCCGGTCGGCCTCGGCGTCGACGGCACCGCCTCCAACGAGTCGGGCGAACTGCACACCGAGCTGCGCAATGCCCTGCTCATCAACCGCCTCGGCGCCCACCGCGAGGCCGCGCTCAACGCCCGCCAGGCCCTGCGCCTCGGCACCTTCGGCGGCGCGCAGGTGCTCGGCCGCGCCGACAGCATCGGCTCCCTGGAGCCGGGCAAGCTCGCCGACTTCGTCCTCTGGAAGATCGACGGCCTCGGCCACTCGTCGATCGCCGACCCGGTCACCGCCATCGTCTTCGGCGCGGCGGCCCCGGTCACCGCCTCCTTCGTCAACGGCCGGCAGATCGTCGAGAACAACCGACTGCTCACCGCCGACGAGGACGCCATCGCGCGCGACGCGCGCGCGGAGGCCCAGCGCCTGGCCCGTATCGCGGCCCAGGCCTGACCCCTCCCCAAGGAGTCCGACCGAGGGGGACGGCCCTCGGTCGGTCACCGCGGACCCGAGCGGGGTCCGCGGCTGCCGGGCCGGGGGGTGTGCGTACGCACCAGTCGTACGGCACCCCCCGGAACGGTGTATCCACGTCCGCACCCCCACCGGACATCCGTCCCGCGCGGCACCCCCTCCGCCGGCGCACCGCACCACCCCGCATCGAGCCGCACCTCCTGCACCTCGCACCGCATCGCACCACCTCCCTGACACCCGCGTCCCCGCCGACGTGTACCCGACCGGAGGAACCGCCGTGGCCGCCAAGCCCCAGGTTCGCAATGCACAAGACGCAGGCAGCCCCCCAGACGGAGACCGGAGCAGGCATCCGGTCGACGAGACCCTGCCCCCACTGAGAATGCTCACCAGCGGTCTGCAGCACGTGGCCGCCATGTACGCGGGCGTCGTCGCCCCGCCCCTGATCGTCGGAGCGGCCGTCGGCCTCTCCGGGACCGAGCTGACGTTCCTCACGGGCGCCAGTCTCTTCACCGCCGGACTCGCCACCTTTCTCCAGACCCTCGGCGTCTGGAAGATCGGCGCCAAGCTCCCGTTCGTCAACGGCGTCACCTTCGCCGGCGTCGCCCCGATGCTCGCCATCGTCGACACCACGAAGGACAAGGCCGACGCCCTCCCCGTGATCTTCGGCGCGATCATCGTCGCCGGACTCCTCGGCTTCATGGCCGCCCCCTGGTTCTCCCGCCTCGTGCGGTTCTTCCCGCCGGTCGTGACCGGCTCCGTCATCACCCTGATCGGTGTCTCACTGCTTCCGGTCGCCTTCGGCTGGGCCCAGGGCCCCAACCCCCAGGCGTCCGACTACGGTTCGACCACCTATCTCTCCCTCGCCGGCATCACCCTGGTCGTCGTGCTGCTCCTGCGCCGCTTCACCCGCGGCTTCCTGAAGCAGATCGCCGTCCTGGTCGGTCTGGTGCTCGGCACGCTCATCGCGATCCCCTTCGGCGTCACCGACTTCAGCCCGGTGACGGAGGCCGACATCGTCGGCTTCCCGGCCCCGTTCCACTTCGGTGCCCCGCAGTTCGCGCTCGCCGCGATCATCTCGATGTGCGTGGTCATGCTGGTCTCCATGACCGAGTCGACCGCCGACATGCTCGCCCTCGGTGAGATCGTCGACCGGCCGGCCGACGAGAAGATCATCGCGGCCGGTCTGCGCGCCGACACCCTCGGCTCGGCGATCAGCCCCCTCTTCAACGGCTTCATGTGCAGCGCCTTCGCGCAGAACATCGGTCTGGTCGCGATGACCCGGATCCGCAGCCGGTTCGTGGTCGCCTGCGGTGGCGGCTTCCTGGTCCTCATGGGCCTCTCGCCCGTGGCCGCCTCGCTGATCTCGGTCGTGCCCCGGCCGGTGCTCGGCGGCGCGGGTGTCGTCCTCTTCGGCTCGGTCGCCGCGAGCGGCATCCAGACCCTGGTCAAGGCCGGCCTGGAGAAGGACAACAACGTGCTGATCGTCGCCGTCTCGCTGGCGGTCGGCATCATCCCGATCACCAGGCCGGAGTTCTACCATGCCTTCCCCGAGACGGCGAAGATCATCCTGGACTCGGGCATCTCCACCGGCTGCGTGGCCGCCGTGGTGCTCAACCTGGTCTTCAACCACATCGGCAGGAGCCGGGACGCCGACACGGTGACCGCGCCGATGGAGCCGGGCGAGGAGATCTCCGAGACCGCCTCCGCGAAGGCGGTCCACGTCCACTGAACCGCCCGCACCACCCCCCGACCGCCCCGGTCCCCGCGCACGCCGCGGGGCCCGGGGCGCCGGGCGTGCTCCCGCCCATGGTGGTCCTCGTCAACCCCAACACCTCGGCGGCCACCACCCGGATGATGACCGGCATCGCCCGCCGCGCCCTCGCCGGCACGGGACTCCGGGTCCGGGGCGTCACGGCCGCCGCCGGCCCGCCGATGCTCACCGACCCGGCCGCCCTGCGCGCCGCCGCCCCGCACGTCGTGGCGGCCGCGCACCAGGCGGTGGCCGGGGGCGACTGTGCGGCCCTGATCGTCGCGGCCTTCGGCGACCCGGGAGTGCCCGAACTCCGCGCAATGCCGGGGCCGGTGCCCGTCCCGGCGCCGGGGCAGTTGCTGGTGCCCGTGCCCGTGCCCGGTCCGGTGCCTGCTTCGGCGTCTGGTCCCGTGCCCGTGCCGGTGCCTGGTCCCGCGCCCGGGCCGGTGTCCGTCCCCGTGCCCACGCCCGTCCCGGTGGTCGGCATCGGCGAGGCGGCCCTGGCCGAGGCCGCGGCGGGTGGCCGGCGCTTCGGGATCGCGACCACCACCCCGCGCCTGGCCGGCTCGCTCGACGCCCAGGTCGCACGCCTGGGTCTCAGCTCCTCGTACACGGGAGCCCGCTTCACCACCGGCGCACCCGAACTCCTGGCCGCCCGCCCCGAGTCGCTGCTCGTCGCCCTGGAGACGGCCGTCCGCGCCTGCGTCGTACGGGACGGGGCCGAGGCGGTCGTCATCGGCGGCGGCCCGCTCGGCGAGGCCGCCGACGCCCTCCAGTCGCGTCTCGCCGTCCCGGTGGTCGCCCCGATTCCGGCCGCCTGCCGCCGGATCGCCGACGCCCTCGGCGTCTCCGGCCCCTGACACCCCCTCAACGCTCCACCTCCATCCGCCGCCCGCACTCGCGGGCCAGATGCGGATAGGCGGCCGCGATCGCCTCGTACACCCGGCGGCGCAGCAGCCGCTCCGCCTCGGCGCGGCCGGTGTCGCCGTACAGTCCGTCGAGCAGCGTGTCGTACCGCGACAGCGCGTGCCGGAGGTAGCCCACCTGCCAGCGGATCATCGAGCCCGCCGTCGCCCCGCCGGGACTTCGGGCCCCCAGCAGGTGCCGGTGCCGCACCGCGCGCCGCTCCAGCTCGGCGGCGGGCAGCCGGGGGACCTCGATGGGTTCGGCTCGGATCGTCGCGAGGACCGCCCGGCGCCGTCGCTCGGCACCCGCGCCCGCCGCCGCCGAGCCGCGCCCCGCCACGGCCGCGGCGCCCAGGAACTCCGGGGTGCGCTCCACCGCCTCGACCCGCGCGAGGAGATAGAGCAGCACCGGCGCGAGCGACCAGCGTCGTGGGTCGCGCCCCTGGACGTCGGCCCGGCCGAGCAGTTCGCCGATCATCGCGTCGCTCCACCCGCGCCGGCGCAGCCCGGCCATCGTCACATACGTCGTACGGTCCGTCACGATTCCCCCAGATTCGACTACGTAGAGTGATGAATCCAGTGAAGCGCACGCCACTGACAACGCCCCCTTGCCGCCGCGTCACCCGCCGTGCGATATAGGTCCAGACCTTTCACCCGTGTTCGGCCGGACGGAGGCACCCCCCATGCAACGCCCCCTCGCCGCACCCCTGTTGACCCTGTCCGCACTCGCCCTCACGGCCACCGCCCTCACCGCCTGCTCCGGTGCCGCCGCGGCCCCCGAGGACACCCGCGCCCCCACCACCCCCGCCGGCGTCACCGCCACCGCCGGCAGCGCCACCACCGTCCACGTCATGTGGACCGCCGCCACCGACGACACGGCCGTCACCGGCTACGCCGTCTACCGCCAGGGCCACAAGATCAAGGACCTGCCCGCCGGCACCCTGATGACCGACGTCACCGGCCTCGCCCCCGCCACACCCCACACCTTCACCGTCCGCGCCCGCGACGCCGCCGGCAACGTCTCCCCTGACAGCGCCGCCGTCACCGCCACCACCCCCACCGCGAGCGCCGAGGACCGCACCGCCCCCACCCGCCCCACCGCCCTGCGCGTCACCCCCGCAGGACCCGACGCCGCCGCCCTCACCTGGCGTCCCGCCCGCGACGACACCCGCGTCACCGCCTACGACGTCTACCAGTCCGGCTCCCGCGTCCACACCGTCCCCGGCACCGCCACCGAGGCCCGCGTCACCGGCCTGCGCCCCGCCACCGCCTACTCCTTCACCGTCCGCGCCCGCGACGCCGCCGAGAACTCCTCCCCGGACAGCGAAGCGGTCCCGCTCACCACCCCCGCCGTCCCCGGACACCGCCCCGCCACCGCCCCCACCGGCGTCACCGTCCGCGCCGCCAAGGGCGCGCTCACCGTCACCTGGACCCCGCCGCGCACCGCCACCCCCGTCAAGGAGCACCAGCTCCACCTGAACGGCCGCTTCGCCACCACCATCGTCTGGGGCGCCGACCCCGGCCCAGGCCCGGTCGGCTACACCCTCACCGTCCCCGCCACCCCCGGCGTCCGGTACGCCCTCACCCTGCGCGCCAAGCTCCCCGACGGCACCTGGGGCGACTTCTCGACGCCGACCACGGTGGTGACGGTCTGACGGACGTCGCCGACCCGGCACACCGCCCCGCCCCGAACTACGCTGGGAAGCGTGGCCGAGATCGTTCTCACCAACACCGGTCTTGACGCGTTCCTGGCAGCGCACCCCGAGTTCCGGGGACCCGGCGCGGCCCGGGCCGCCGACGCCGTCCTGGGCCTGCTCGCACTGCGCGGGGCGGACCGGACCAGCGGACTGCCGGAGCCCACGCCCGCGCTGGTCAGACGGCTCCTCGTGGAGGACCTGCCCGCCTTCGTGGGCGCCGCGCCCACCGAGCTCGACGTCTACCCGGCGGTGCTCCGGGCCCTCGTCGAAGCGCTCGACGGCGAGCGCCGCCGGCGCGTCGAAGGGGCGATCGGCGAGGCCGAGCCCGACTTCGCCCGCGCCATGGGCGACCCCGGCAACCTCACCTGGCCCCGCTGGTACGCCCAGTTGCTGCGCGCCGACGGCACCGACCCCGGCGACCCCGCAGCCGTACGCGACTGGCTCGCCCGGCTCGACGGGCCGCCACTGCCCGACGGCATGCGCCGGGCCGACCTCATGGGCCGCACCGCACTCGCCGACGTGCTCCTCGCCGAGGTCCTGACCAGGGCCTACGTCCGCGACGCCGAGCATCCGCCGGCCGCCGGACCGCTGCTCGGCGACCACGACGTGGCCCAGGGCATCGGGACCGTCGCCGCCGCCCTGCTCGACCGCTGGACCGCCGCCGGACTCGCCGAGGAACTGGCCGGCCCCTACGCCCACCTCGCCCCCGGCCCCGACGACTTCCCCCACCTCGTCCTCGCCGACGCCCTCCTCGACGAGCACCTCGACTACTACGGCGACCCCGCCGTGCCGCTCCCGCCGCCCGAGACCCAGGCCGCCGAGGACGACGTGGAGGCCGAAGCCGACCTCCTCGCCGCCGCCGTCGACGCCCTCGAAGGCGCGGACGGGGAGGACTCGGGCCCGTACGGCGGCGAGGCCGCGCACCTGCTCTACACGCTCTACCAGCGCGGCTGCTCCGCCGAGTCGGTCGCCCGCCGCGCCGCCGAGTTCGAGGACTGGACCGTGGACCCGGCCCTGGAGGACGCGCCGGTCCCCGTACCGCCGCCCGCCTCGACCGGCTACACCACCCCGACGGCCGGCGAACTCGCCCGGCTGCTCGGCACCCCCGGCCTCACCGACACCGACCGCGCCCGGCTCGACAAACCGGCCCGCGAGCTCGCCGCCGTGGTCGACCGGCTCGCCGTCACCGGACTCGTCTTCCGCAGCGGGGACGCCTTCGGGCTCACCCCGCGCGGCTGCGCCGCAGTCCGCTATCTGCTCGCGGTGCGCCGGGTCGAGGTCCCCGACGCCGCCGAGACGGCGGGCTGGGAGGCCGCCCACCTGGTGGCCGCCGCCGAGGGCTGGCCGCCGGCCGCCGCGGGCCGGGTGCTCGGCGCCTGGCTGACCGCCCGGGACGGCGCCGAGCGGGCCTGGGGCGAACTGTTCGACGCGGTCGGCACGGTCAACGCCGGCACCTCCGACGCCGCCTCGACCCGGGCGCTGCTCGGTCTGCTCGACTGGTCCGCCGTGCCCACGGGCGCGCTCCACGCCGCCCTCGCCGACCCGGTGGCCGGCGCCCGGGCCGCCGCGGAGCTGACCGCGCGCGGCGAGCCGGTGGACCCGGCCGCGGTGCCGGCCTCCGCCCGCGCGCTCGCCGTCCTGGACGGGCTCCCGGCGAAGAAGGGGCCGCTGGAGTCCCGCCGTACCGCCTTCGACACGGCGGCCGCCGCCTGGCCCGGCGGGTCGGCGGCGCTGGTCGCCACGATGACGGCCGCGGACCCGCACGAGACCGTGCGGGTCCTGAAGCCGCTGGGCGTCGGCCTGCCCTGAGTGGCCCGGTGGCCCGGTGGCCCGGTGGCCCGGTGGCCCGGTGGCCCGGCGGCCTGGCGGCTTGGCGGCTTGGCGGCCTGGCGGCCTGGCCGGAGGGGCCGGGGGCCGGGGACGATCAGCCGGTGGTCAGGTACATCCCCGAGGCGCCCGTGCCCGCCGTGTTCCGGCAGCCGTAGTTCCCGGCCGTGCGGGCGTTGATCAGCGCCAGACAGCGGCCGAGCGCCAGCTGCCCGTAGTAGTTCGGGTGCATGTCCTCCTGGAGCGGACCCTGGGTCTCGTTCTGGTCGATCCAGCGCGCCCACTCGCTGGTGGTCGCCGAGGCCGGGACGGTCGAGGTCACCTGCTTGCTGGCCTTCGCGCACACCTCGCGGCCCTGCAGCATGTCGCGCAGGTCGAGGAACTGCGCGCCCTTCGCCGTCGCCACCGTCTTCAGCCGGTTCGCGATCTGCGGGACGAGGGAGTCGCGGGCCCAGTCGGAGTCCAGGTTCCAGAAGGGGCAGCCGCCGGTGTTCACCCGGCTCCAGCCGCTCTCGCCGTAGCGGTTCTCGGCGGCCCGGGGGATGGGGGACGGGTACGACTGGAGCACGATCCGGTAGTCGGCGGACGCGTAGCCGGCGCCGGTCATCACGGTCCGGATCTCGTCGATCGCCTTGCCGACGTTCGCCATCACTCCGTCGATCTTCGCGTCGACGACGGCCTGCTGGTCGTCGTGGCAGTAGGAGTACCAGACGATGTAGTCGGTGGCGCAGGTGGTGATGATGTCGGCGAAGCCCAGGTCGTTGCCGCCGATGGAGAGCGCGATCAGCTTCACGTCACGGGTGGCGGCGACGGCGGCGAGCTGGTCGGCCTGCGGGGCCTCGCCCTTGTAGGAGACGCCTCCGGCGACCGAGCGGAAGACGTTCTGCGTCGTGGCGCCCGAGCAGGCGAGGTTGATCCGCTCGGTGGTGAGCGCGCCCGCGCTGTTCACCTCGGCCGAGTCCGAACGGTGACAGCCGTTGGCCTCGGTGCTGCCGTAGACCCGGCTGGGGTCGTAGGCGCTGCCGGTCCAGGCCCGGTCGGTGCCGTTGCGGCTGCCGCTGGTGGTCAGGCTGTTGCCCTGCCAGCGGCCGGCCTCGCCGGAGATGTAGCTGTCGCCCATGGTGACGACGGCGGTGGGGCCGCTGCCGGGGGAGGCCAGGGCGGGCGAGGGCGCCAGGGTGACGAGTCCGGCGGCCAGGCACAGGGGGAGCAGTCCGCGCAGCGCGCGGTGGCGGAACGAAGGCATGGCTGTGCTCCTGCGGAGTGCGGTGCGCAGTGAGTGGGGGACAGCCGCCGGCCGGTGGCATGGCGGAATTTCGCACGCGCCGGCTTGTTACCGCTAGGTAGTTGCATATCTCGGTTGCGTCACGTGACTTGTGAAACGCCATGGATCGAAAACCGTCCGTTCCTTCCGCAAACGGCTACAAGCCTTCGCGGGCACGGAAAGACCCCCGCCGCCGGGTGCTCGTGCGAGCACCCGGCGGCGGGGGTCGGTTTGCGGCCCATCAGGGCGGGCCTGGACGGCTGTTGTGCGGTCAGCCGACCAGCTGGTCGTACGCGGGGAGAGTCAGGAAGTCCGCGTAGTCGGCGTCCAGGGAGACATGCAGCAGGAGGTCGTGCGCCTGCTGCCACTTCCCGGCCGCGAAGGCCTCCTCGCCGATCTCGGCGCGGATCGCGGCCAGCTCCTCGGCGGCCACCTCGCGGGCGAGCTCGGGGGTGGCCTTCACGGATTCCCCGGCGTGCTCGAACTCGACCCCGGCGTTGATCCACTGCCAGATCTGCGAGCGCGAGATCTCGGCGGTGGCCGCGTCCTCCATCAGGTTGAAGATGGCGACGGCGCCCAGGCCGCGCAGCCAGGCCTCGATGTAGCGGATGCCGACCTGGACCGCGTTGCGCAGGCCCTCGTAGGTCGGGTGGGCGTCGAGCGAGGCGATGTCGATCAGCTCGGGGCCGGCGACGTGCACGTCCTCGCGCAGCCGGTCCTTCTGGTTCGGCTTCTCGCCGAGGACCGCGTCGAAGGAGGCCATGGCGATCGGGACCAGGTCGGGGTGGGCGACCCAGGAGCCGTCGAAGCCGTCGCCGGCCTCGCGGTCCTTGTCGGCCTTGACCTTCTCGAAGGCGACCTTGTTGACCTCGGCGTCGCGGCGGGACGGGATGAAGGCCGCCATGCCGCCGATGGCGTGCGCGCCGCGCTTGTGGCAGGTGCGCACGAGCAGCTCGGTGTACGCGCGCATGAACGGGGCCGTCATCGTCACGGCGTTGCGGTCCGGCAGGACGAACTTGGCGCCGCCGTCGCGGAAGTTCTTGACGATGGAGAAGAGGTAGTCCCAGCGGCCCGCGTTCAGCCCGGCGGCGTGGTCGCGGAGTTCGTAGAGGATCTCCTCCATCTCGTACGCGGCCGTGATGGTCTCGATGAGGACCGTGGCGCGGACGGTGCCCTGCGGGATGCCGACGTAGTCCTGGGCGAAGACGAAGATCTCGTTCCAGAGGCGGGCCTCCAGGTGCGACTCCGTCTTCGGCAGGTAGAAGTAGGGGCCCTTGCCGAGGTCGATGAGGCGCTGGGCGTTGTGGAAGAAGTAGAGGCCGAAGTCGACCAGCGCGCCCGGGACCGGGCGTCCGTCGACCGTCAGGTGGCGCTCCTCCAGGTGCCAGCCGCGCGGGCGCATGACGACCGTGGCCAGCTCCTCGGCCGGCTTCAGGGCGTAGGACTTGCCCGACCCCGGGTCGGTGAAGTCGATGTTCCGGGTGTAGGCGTCGATCAGGTTGACCTGACCGAGGACCACGTTCTCCCAGGTCGGCGCCGAGGCGTCCTCGAAGTCGGCGAGCCAGACCTTCGCACCCGAGTTCAGCGCGTTGATCGTCATCTTGCGGTCGGTCGGGCCGGTGATCTCCACGCGCCGGTCGTTCAGCGCCGCCGGGGCGGGCGCGACCTTCCACGAGTCGTCGGCGCGGATCGCCGCGGTCTCGGGCAGGAAGTCCAGGGAGGAGGTGCGGGCGATCTCGGCGCGGCGCTCGGCGCGGCGGGCGAGCAGTTCGTCCCGGCGCGGGGTGAAGCGACGGTGCAGCTCGGCCACGAAGGCGAGGGCCGCGTCGGTGAGCACCTCCTCCTGGCGCGGCAGGGGCTCGGCTTCGACGACGACCAGGGAGGACGGCGCTGGTGCGGACATGAACTGTCACTTCCTTCAGCGGACTTCACGGGCGGTGCCAGTCCGGCCGCCGGGCGTCGTCCTGTGGCACGCCGTGCCACAGGCGCCGGATACGGCCGGGAGCGCCGTCTCGGGGGATCGGGCGCTTCTGAACAGTGGATACTAGTTTCCTCATGGTGGAAGTTCAATGGTTTGTTGATGTCGAGATTCTTCGGGTCGACAGAACGTGGCGCTGGGTGCCACTGCCCTCACTCCCGGTGTCCCGGCCCGTCCGCCGCCCTCACTCCAGGTGCCACAGGTCCGCCTCCGTGTCGATGTCGTACGGCTCGGCCACATCCGAACAGTCCACCAGCGTGATCGCATCCCGGTGCGCCGCCAGATAGTCCCGCGCGCCGCGGTCCCCGACCGCCCCGGCCGCGATCCCCGCCCAGCGGTCCGCGCCGAACAGCACCGGATGCCCCCGCTTCCCGTCGTACGAGGCCGCCGCCAGCGCGTCCCGCCCGCCGTACGCACCCCGCACCCGGGCCACCGCCGCCGCACCGATCCCGGGCTGGTCCACCAGCGACACCAGCGCCGCGTCCACCCGCACCGGCGCCGCCCGCAGCGAGCCCAGCCCCACCCGCAGCGACGACCCCATGCCCTCCGCCCAGTCCGGGTTGTCCACCAGGACACAGCCCGGCAGCTCGGCCTCCGCCCGCACCCGTTCGGCCGCCGCCCCGAGCACCACGTGCACCACCTGGCAGCCGCCCTCGCGCAGCACCCGCACCGCGTTCTCCACCAGGGGACGGCCGCGATGCGGAAGCAGTGCCTTCGGCCGGCCGCCGAGCCGGCGTCCGCCGCCGGCGGCCAGCAGCAGCCCGGCGACCAGGGGTTCCCGTGTCTCATGCGTCATGGGGACTGCATACCGCATCGGGCCCCGCCACACGGACGCCTGAAATCGCGTCATGCCGCTGGCGCGCCGGGCGCGCGGAGGTGTTGACTGGCCCGCGACCCCCGGCGCCTGACCACCGCTCGACGGGTCGGTCGGCAGTACAGAGGCGTGCGAGGGGGAGCATGGTGCGGAGCGTGGGGCAGAGGCGAGTGACCGGGCGAGTGACCGCGGACGGCGTGGATCCGAGAGTGGCCGGACTGCGCGCCGCCGTGTCCCGGCTCCGGCGCGAACTCGCCGGGCACCGCAGGGAGTTCGCCGACCGGGGGATCGCCGAGGACGAACTCGCCGCACTCGACGCGATGGCCGCGGGCGGCGCCCCCGAGGTGTGGCGGCTGCGCCGCTCCCTGCTCCTCGTGGCCGGCGCCCTCGGCTCGGTCAGCGCGCTCGCCGACGCGCTCGCGGGTGTCCGCCGAGCCGTCGACCTCTTCGGCCCGCCTGCCGTGCCCCCGGCCCGCGACGGGCAGCACCCGGACGCCTGACCGGCCCGGTCCGTGAGGCGGGACGCCGCAGGGTGTCCTGAGACCTGGGACCTTCGGGTACCCCGGAGGGGTTTGTCCGGCTCTGCCGGTACGCCGGAACGCCGCCAGACTGGAGGAGACCAGGGCCTGGGGCCTGTCCGACGGAAGGGCGGTGGCGAGCGTGGCGGGAGTCCGCGACACCCCTCCGCACGGGCCCGCCCGGCCCGGCGGTCCGGCCGCGTCCGGCGCCCTGGAGGCCCCGCCCGGCGCTCTGTCTGCGCTCGGCGAGCCGGAGGTCCTGCCCGGCGGACCGTCTGTCCCCGGCGAGCCGCCGGCGCCCGCCGCTCCCTCGGTCGTGCCCGGTGTCCCGGGACTGCCCGGCGAGCACTTCGCGCCCGGCGCCCCGGAAGCCCTGCCCGGCGGTCCGCCTGCGCTCGGCGCCCCGGCGGCTCTGCCCGCCGCCCCGGAGACCCCGCCCGGCGTCGACCCGCTGGGCGACCCGTTCCTGCGGACCCGTTTCGTCCCGCCGGCGATCCCCGGGACCTTCCTGCGGCGCCCGCGCCTCGCCGAGCACCTCGGCCGGGCGACGGACGCCCCGCACACCCCGCTCACCGTGGTCGAGGGCTGCGCCGGTGCGGGCAAGACCCTCCTGGTCGCGGACTGGGCCGCCCGCCTCGACCGCCCGCCCGCCTGGCTCACCCTCGACCCGGCGATCCAGGGCCCCGGCATGTTCTGGGCGCACTTCCTCCAGGCCCTGCGCGCCGCCGGGACGCCGGTCGGCGCCGAGGCCGGACCGCCCACCCGGCCCGGCCGGGTCGACCCCACGCTGCCGTCCCGGCTCGCCGCGGAGCTGGCCGGCCTCGACCGGCCGGTGACGATGATCATCGACGAGTTCGACCGGATGACCTCCCCCGAGACCGCCCGGCAGCTGGAGTTCGTGCTGCACCACGGCGGCCCGGGACTGCGCCTCGTCCTGGTCACCCGTACCGAACCGCTGCTCCCGCTGCACCGCTACCGGGTGGCCGGCCAGGTCACCGAGATCCGGGACGCCGACCTGGCCTTCACCACCGAGGAGGCCGTCACGCTGCTCGGGCTGCACGGGCTCGACCTGACCGCCGCGGCGGCCGGAGCGCTGGTGGAGCGCACCCGCGGCTGGGCGGCGGGCCTGCGGCTGAGCGCCCTGGCCGCCCGGCTGAGCCCGGACCCGGAGCTCTACCTCAAGGAGTTCGAGGCGGACCGGGGCACCATCGCCGACTTCCTGCTCGCCGAAGTGCTCGAACGGCAGCCGCTTCCCACCCAGGACCTGCTGCTGCGCGTCAGCGTCCTGGACCGCTTCCAGCCGGAGCTCGCCGACGCCCTGACCGGCCGCCGCGACGCCGCGCCGATCCTGGCCAGACTGCTTCGCGACAACGCGTTCGTGGAGGACTTCGACCACGGCTGGTACGCGCTCCACCCGCTGTTCCGGGAGATCCTCCGGGCCCATCTGCGCCGGCGCTCACCCGGTCTGGAGCGGCAACTGCACCGGCGGGCGGCCCGCTGGCTGCGCGGTTCCGGCGCGCTGCCGGAGACCCTGGCCCAGGGAGCCGCCGCCGGGGACTGGACCTTCGCCACCGGCGCCCTGGTCGACGACCTGGCTCTCGGGCAGCTCTTCTCCGGCCCCCGCGCGGACGAGCTGGAGGCGCTGTTCGCCGGTCTCGACGCACGGACCCCCGGCCCGGCCGCGGACCTCGTGCGCGCCGCGCGCGCCCTGACCCGCCACGACCTGGACCGCGGCCTCGCCCACCTCCACGGCGCCGAGGAACAGCTGCCCCCCGACGCGGGTGACACGGCGGCGGCCCGGCTCGGCTGGGCCCTGCTCACGACCCTCGCAGGCCGGCTCGCCGGCTCCGCGCACACGGCGGAACGGGCCGCCGAGACCGCCGCCGACCTCCTGCCGGCGGTGCCCGCCCCGCTCCTGGAGGAGCACCCCGAGTTCCTGGCCCTGCTGCAGACCCATCTCGGCTCGTCCCTGCTCTGGGCCGGCCGCTTCGACGAGGCGCGGGCCGCCCTCACCGCCGTGACCGCGGGGCCCGTCGTCGCCGCCACGGCGCTGCCGCTGCGGGACTCCCTGGAGCACCTGGCGCTCATCGACTACCTCGACGGCCGGCCGGGCCGGGCGGAGCGCAGGATCCGCGCGGCGACGGCCGCGGCGGAACGCTGCGGTGCCCCCGTCCCGCCCGGCACCGGTCTCGGCCGGCTCGTCCTCGCCGCGGTCGCCGTGGAGCGCGGCGAGACGGCCCGGGCCGAGGCCCTGCTCAGGCGGCCGCCCGACGCCCCGCCGGCCGATCCGGTGACGGCCGCGGGCCGCCGCCTCGCCACCACCGGGCTGCTGCTCGCCCAGGGGCACACCCGCGCCGCCCTCACCGCAGCGGCACGGGAGATCCCGGCCGCCGAGGACTCCCCTTGGGACCGGGACCACGCCGCCCTCGCCGTGTCGGCCGCCCGACTGGCCGAAGGCGACCCGCGGGCCGCCGCCGAGGCCCTGCGCGCGGCTGACGACGGCCGGCCGCTGTGCCGGGTCGCCGCCGCCTCGGCGCATCTCGCGGCCGGCGACGCCGCCACCGCCCTCCACATCCTCGACGGTCTGCCCGGCGCCGAGCACACCGGCCCGGTGGTGTCCGTGCGCGCCGCGCTGGTACGCGCCCGGGCCGCGCGACTGAAGGGCGACCTCACCGCCGTACACCGACTGCTCGGCCGGGCCCTCAGGGAGGCCGGACCGGAGGAACTGCGCCGCCCCTTCCTGGAGGCCGGGCCCTGGCTCGCCCCGTTCCTGGCCACGCCGTCCCTGCGGCCGCTCGCCGCGGGCTGGCTCGCCCCCGCGCCTGCACCCACATCAGCACACACATCAGCACCCGCACTCGGACCCGCACCCGGACCCGAACCCGGTCCGCTCACCGAGCCGCTGAGCGCCCGCGAGCGCGACGTGCTGCACCGGCTCGCCCGCACGATGTCCACCGAGGAGATCGCCGCCGACCTGTACGTCTCCGTCAACACGGTCAAGACCCACCTCAAGAGCGTGTACCGGAAGCTGGCGGTGCACCGGCGCAACGAAGCGGTGCGTCGCGCCCGCGACCTCGGTCTCCTCTGAGGTCCCCCCCCCGCCGGTCCGGCGCCTCACCCGCGGCGGGTGAGGCGCCGGACCGGCCCGTCGGGTGTCATGACAGCGTGGGGGCGCCCGACCCGGGTGGACACGGTGAGGTGGACACGGTGAGACAGTGGCGCGCACTGATCGTCCTGGGCACGGCCCAGTTCCTGATGGTCCTGGACACCTCGGTCATGAACGTGTCCATCAGCCAGCTGGTCGAGGACTTCGACACCGAGGTGACCGCCATCCAGGCCGTCATCACCCTCTACGCCCTGGTCATGGCCGCCTTCATGATCATCGGCGGCCGGATCGGGGACATCCTGGGCCGCCGCCGCGTCTTCCTGATCGGCATGGGCGTGTACGGCGTGGGCTCGGCCCTGACCGCCGTCGCGCCCACCCTCTGGGTCCTGGCCCTCGGCTGGTCGGTCATCGAGGGGCTCGGCGCCGCGCTGGTGCTGCCCTCCATGGCGGCCCTGGTCGCCGAGTCGTACCGGGGGAGGGACCGCTCCGTCGCGTACGGCGTCATCGGCGGCCTCGCCGGTGCCGGGATCGCGGTGGGGCCGCTGCTCGGCGGCTGGGTGACCACGTACCTGACCTGGCGGCTGGTCTTCGCCGGCGAGGTCGTCGTCGTCCTCGCCGTCCTGCTCTTCCGGCGGGCGGTCGAGGAGCACCCCGCCCCGGGGCGCCGCCCCCGCCTGGACGTCGTCGGCGCCGTGCTGTCGGCGGCCGGCCTGGCCCTCGGCGTGCTCGGGGTGCTGCAGAGCACCACCTGGGGATGGGTGGCGCCGCGCGATCCGCCCTTCACGGTGTTCGGCTTCGCCCCCACCCTGTTCGTGGTGGCGGCCGGGGTGGCGCTGCTCGCCCTGTTCCGTGCCTGGGAGCGACGGCGGGAGGAGGGCGGAGGCGACCCCCTGGTCCACCTCGCCCTGTTCCGCAGGCCCGTGCTGCGCTCCGGCCTGATGACCCTGCTGAGCCAGAACCTGATCCTGCTCGGACTGTTCTTCACCATCCCGCTGTATCTGCAGGTGGTGCAGGGCTTCGACGCCTTCGAGACCGGACTGCGGCTGCTGCCGGTCTCCGTGACCATGCTCCTCGCCTCCCTGGGCGGGGCCCGGCTCGGACGCCGGGCGGGACCGCGCCGGGTCGTGCGGGTGGCCCTGGTGCTGCTGACGGGGGCCATCGCCTGGCTGCTCGCCACCATCGACCCGGTCATCGACGGCGCCCAGTTCTTCGGGGCCATGGCACTCCTCGGCCTGGGCATGGGGATGCTGGCCTCGCAGCTGGGCAACGTCGTCCAGTCCAGCGCGGGGGAGGAGGAGCGCAGCGAGGTCGGGGGCCTGCAGTTCACGGCGCAGAACCTGGGATCGGCGCTCGGCACGGCCCTGATCGGCTCGATCCTCATCGGTGCCCTGGTCCAGGCGTTCACCACGGAGGTCGAGGAGGACCCGCGCCTGTCCGAGCAGGCCCGGCAGCAGACGAGCATCGCCCTGGAGTCCGGGGTCAGCTTCGTCCCGACCGACCAGGTCCGCAGCGCCGCCGAGCAGGCCGGGCTGCCGCCGCGCGAGGTGGACGCCGTCACGGAGTCGTACGCCACCGCCCAGCTGAACGGTCTGAAGGCGGCCATCCTCGCGGCCGGCGGCATCACCCTGGCGAGCTTCCTCGTGACCCGCGGACTCCCCGCCGGGAGCCGGACCACGGCCCAGGGCCAGGGCCCGGGCCACGGCCAGGGGCGCGGCCCGGGCGGGGACCCACGAGTCACCCCTCAGGGGTGAGGCGGACGGCCCTCCCCACGGCGCACGATCGCCGTATGCAGTACGAGATCCGCGTCGACGGACACATGTCGGAGCCGTTGATCAGCGCGTTCCCCGAACTGGAGCACGTGGTGATCTCGCACGAGTCGGTGCTGTACGGCCCCGTCCTGGACGAGGCGCACCTCTACGGACTGCTGGCCCGCTTCCAGTCGCTCGGACTGCACGTGGTGGAACTGCGCCGCCTGCCCGAGTGACGGGAATCGATTCGGAACGGAGCAAGAGATGGGCACGTATCTCGCCTACGACTATCCGCTGCTTGGCGCCTTCTGGACCATGCTGTGGCTCTTCCTGTGGATCCTGTGGTTCATCCTGCTCTTCCGGATCATCGTCGACATCTTCCGCGACGACGACATGGGCGGCTGGGGCAAGGCCGGCTGGCTGGCGTTCGTGATCCTGCTGCCCTTCCTGGGCGTGCTCGTGTACGTCATCGCCCGCGGCAAGTCCATGGGCGGCCGGGAGATCAAGCATGCCCGCGCGCAGCAGAAGGCGTTCGACGACTACGTCCGTGAGACCGCCTCCGGCGGTGGCGGCGGTCGCAGCCACGCCGACGAGCTCGCCAGGCTCTCCGAACTCCGGAC
Organism: Streptomyces sp. NPDC051909; assembly: GCF_040681095.1. Classification (NCBI taxonomy): domain Bacteria; kingdom Bacillati; phylum Actinomycetota; class Actinomycetes; order Kitasatosporales; family Streptomycetaceae; genus Streptomyces; species Streptomyces sp. NPDC051909. The sequence goes on from NZ_JBFAYA010000018.1 coordinate 112,375, forward strand.
CCGTGGCGACATCACCGAAGAGGAGTTCCGCCGGGCCAAGGCGCTGGTCCTGGGCGACGACGCCCCGTCGGGGTCCGCGTCCACGACCGCGGCAGACACCGGCGCCACCCCCCGTGGCTGAGGTCACGGGAGGACGGAAAGGAGAACCGAGATGGCCACCGCACACGCCTCCACCCACACGTCCCGGAAGAGTTCGGCCACCTACGCCTGGGCCGAGGGGCTGACGGCCTTCGCCGCCGTCATGCTCGGCCTGGCCGGGCTGCTCGCCATCTTCCGCGGCATCATGGCGATCGCCGAGGACGAGGTCTTCGTCACCACGCCCAACTACGTCTTCCAGTTCGACCTGACCGGGTGGGGCTGGGTCCATCTCGGGCTCGGCATCGTCGCCGTGCTCGTGAGCGCCGGACTGTTCATGACCCAGACCTGGGCACGCGTCCTCGGCGTGGCCATCGCCGGGCTGGTCATCATCGCCAACTTCCTCTCGCTGCCGTACTACCCGGTGTGGTCCGTCATCATGATCGCGATGTCCGGATTCGTCATCTGGGCCCTGTGCGTCAGCCGCAAGGACGACACCGGCGCCGCCTCCGGCGGGAGGACGTCGTGAACGACCTGAAGTTCGAGCAGAAGCGTTCCCTGAGCCACCAGGAGGCGGCGGACCTGCTGGCCTCGCTCGCCAAGGCGTTCAAGAAGGGCGAGGAGGCCGAGCTGGCCTTCGGCGGGGGAACGCTGAGCCTCAAGGTCCCCGAGGGGTTCCGCACCGAGGTGGAGGTCGAGGTCGACGGCGACGAGATCGAGATGGAGCTGGAGCTGAAATGGCGTACCGGCGGCGAACCCGCCGCCACCGCGCCCCCGCCCGCCGAACCGAAGGCCAAGGCCGCCGAGCCGGACAAGCCGGCGAAGCCGGCCGCGTCGGCCACCACGTCGGCCAAGCCCAAGGACAAGGCCCCGAAGCCGCCCAAGGACAAGGCCCCGAAGCCGAAGGGAAAGTCCGCCAGACCGAAGAGCACGTCCGCGAAACCGAAGGGCAAGCGCGCCAAGCGCCGCGCGAAGCGCGCCCGTGCCAAGCGGTGACCCCGCAGGTCCACGAGCCCGCAGGTCCACGAGCCCGCGGGCCCACGGCCCGGCGGCCGGTCCGAGCGCCTCAGCGCCGGATCAGCCGCCGGGCCGTCGCCGTCGCCACCGCCGCCGTGCGCGAGTCCACGCCCAGCTTGGCGAAGATGTGCACCAGATGGGACTTCACCGTCGCCTGGCTCAGGAACAGCGCCTTGCTGATCTGCTGGTTCGACAGACCCTCGCCGACCAGCTGGAGCACCTCCAGCTCGCGCCGGGTCAGCGCCTCCGCCGGGGTGCGCATCCGGTCCATCAGACGGTGCGCCACCGCCGGGGCGAGCGCGGACTGGCCGGCCGCCGCCGTCCGGACCGCCGCCGCCAGCTCCTCCGGCGGCGCGTCCTTCAGGAGATAGCCCGAGGCCCCCGCCTCCACCGCCGCCAGGATGTCCGCGTCCGAGTCGTACGTGGTCAGCACCAGGACCCGCGGCCCGCCCGGTACGGCGGTGATCGCCGCCGTCGCCTCCGAACCGTGCATCCCCGCGCCGAACTGCAGGTCCATCAGGACCACGTCCACACCCCCGGCGGCGGCCAGCTCCACCGCCCGCTCGGCGGTCGCCGCCTCCGCGACCACGGTGAAGTCGGGCTCCGTGTCGAGGACGGCGCGCAGCCCCGCCCGTACCACCGGGTGGTCGTCGGCGAGCAGCAGGCGGACGGTCATACGTCGGCTCCAGTGGGTCCGGTCGGGAGGGGGAGGGACACGGCCACGGCGGTGCCCTGGCCGGGGGCGGACTCGACGGTGAAGGACCCGCCGAGCGACTCCGCCCGCGAGCGCATGGCCGGCAGCCCGAAGCCGCCGTCCGCGGAGGACGACGGGCGCACCACCGCGCCCGGGTCGAACCCCTTGCCGTCGTCCACCACGTCCAGGGTCACCGAACCGCCCATGAAGGACAGCGTGATCCCGGCCCGCGAGGCGGAGGCGTGCCGGACCGTGTTCGCGAGCGCCGACTGCGCGATCCGCAGCAGCGCCACCTCGTACGGCGTGGGCAGTTCCACCGGAGTGCCGCTCACCGAGAACCGCACCCGGGGACCGTCCGGACCGGCCGTCCCGCACAGCCGCTCCAGGGCCCCGGCCAGCGAACCGTGCTCCAGATCGGGCGGGGCGAGCGCGCGGACGAACCGGCGCGCCTCCGCCAGATTGTCCTGTGCCGCCCGCCGCGCCGCCTCGATGTGCCCGGCGGCCGGCGAGCCCTCCGGCAGCGCCCGCTCGGCGGCCCGCAGCAGCAGCTGGATCGAGGACAGACCCTGGGCCAGGGTGTCGTGGATCTCCCGGGCGAGCCGCTCCCGCTCGGCGAGCGTGCCCGCGTGCCGCTCGGCCGCCGCGAGCTCGGCCCGGGTGGCGATCAGCTCCTCGACCATCCGCCGGCGCCGCTCGCTCTCCCGGTACAGCGCCTGATAGCCGAGCACCGTCGCCACCGCGACCGCCGCGCCGAGCAGCGGCCCGATGAAGACGCCAGGGTTGAGCGCGGCGCCGTGCCGCACGTACGACAGGATCGCGGCGCCCGCCGTCAGCCCGACGGCCGGCAGCGACCAGCGCACCGGCAGCAGGTGCAGCTGCAGGAAGTACAGCGGGAAGGCGATCCACAGCCCCTCGGGCGTCACCCAGAGCAGCACCAGCCACGCCAGGCACAGCGTGCCCAGCCACACCGCGGCCGCCCGCTGCGACTCCCGCACGGCGGGCAGGAACGAGCCCGCCGCGTACACGACCCCGGTGACGACCGAGGCCGCCACACCGGCGGTGGTGTGCGAGCGCAGCGCGGCGAGCACGAGCAGGCCCGCCATCAACAGGTGGAGGCAGAGCCGCAGGGCGCGGAGGGCGGGGGTGAGGTGACGCGGATCCATGACCCGTCCAGCGTAGGCGGCCCCGGAGGCCGGTCCGGACAATCCGGACTCAACCGAAAGTTTGATTACGGAGCCATCCGTGGCGCGATGCCCGGGGGCGCGTCCGCCGAGCAGTCTGGGTCCCATGTTCGTGGCATGGAGAGACCTGAGATTCGCCAAGGGGCGTTTCACCCTGATGGGCACCGTGATCGTGCTGATCACGCTGCTCGTCGGACTTCTTTCGGGACTGACCGCCGGGCTCGCACGCGAGAACATCTCGGCGATCACCGGCCTTCCGGCGGATCGGCTGGCCTTCGCCGCCCCGCCCGCCGGCCAGTCGGTCTCCTTCACCAATTCGACCGTCACCGAGTCCCAGTGGCGCGACTGGGCCGCCCGTCCCGGCGTCGACAGCGCGCGGCCGCTCGGCATCCGCACCCTCAACGCGGCGGCCGGCGACCGCACCGCCGCCCTGTCCGCCTTCGGTACGGAGCCGGGCTCGGGCCTCGCGCCGGAGACCGGCGCCGGGGCGGGGCTCGGCCCGGGCCGGGTGATCCTGTCCGAGTCGGCGGCCGAGGAGCTGGGCGTCGGGGCGGGGGACGCGGTGCGTCTCGGCACCCTGGACGCCATCGTCGCGGCGGTCGCCGGGGACGCCTCGTACAGCCACACCCCCGTCGTCTGGACCTCCCTCGACGACTGGCAGAAGCTCGGTAGGGCCGGCGCGGGGACGGAGGAGCAGGCCACGGTGGTCGCGCTCAGCGGCTCCGGCGTGGACTGGGCGGCCGGGGACAAGACCCTCGGCACGGCGTCGAAGACCGTCGACGGGGCCCTGACCGCCATAGGGTCCTACCAGGCCGAGAACGGCTCGCTCCAGCTCATGCGCGGCTTCCTGTTCGTCATCTCCGCGCTGGTCATAGGAGCCTTCTTCACCGTCTGGACCATCCAGCGCAGCGCCGACGTGGCCGTCCTCAAGGCGCTCGGCGCCTCCACCCCGTACCTCCTGAAGGACGCCCTCGGGCAGGCCCTGGTCATGCTCACCGCCGGCACCCTGCTCGGCACCGGGCTCGCCACCGGCATCGGCGCCCTGATCTCCGGCGGCGACGTGCCCTTCGTGCTCCAGCCGCTGACCGTGCTCGGCCCGGCCGCCGTGATGATCGTGCTCGGCGCGCTCGGCGCGGCCCTGTCCATCCGGCGGATCACCGCCGTCGACCCCCTGACCGCCCTCGGGAGTGCCCGATGAGCCTGCTGCTCGCAGACGTGACCCTGACCTACCCCGACGGCGACGGCCGGCTCACCGCCCTCGACGCGGTCTCCCTCGACGTGCCCGCCGGCCGGCTGACCGCCGTCGTCGGCCCCTCCGGCTCCGGCAAGTCCAGCCTGCTCGCCGTGGCCGCGACCCTGGTCACCCCGGACAGCGGCCGGGTCGTCGTGGCCGGCACCGAGACCGGCCCGCTCAGCCCGGCGGCCCGCGCCGAGCTGCGCCGCGACCGCATCGGCATCGTCTTCCAGCAGCCCAACCTGCTGCCCTCGCTCACCGCGCTCGAACAGCTCCAGGTCATGGGGCACCTCTCGGGCCGCACGAGCCGGGCGGTACGGGACCGGGCGGCCGGGCTGCTCGACGCGGTGGGCCTCGCCGACCAGGCGCACCGGCGCCCGCACCAGCTCTCCGGCGGCCAGCGCCAGCGCGTCAACATCGCCCGGGCCCTGATGAACGAGCCCTCCGTGCTCCTGGTCGACGAGCCGACCAGCGCCCTGGACCACGAGCGGGGCGCGGCCGTCATGGAACTGCTCGCCGGACTGACCGCCGAGCGCGGCACGGCCACGGTGCTCGTCACCCACGACCGGACGCACCTGGGGCGGGCGGACCGGGTGGTGACGGTGCAGGACGGGCGGCTGACGGAGGAGAAGGCGGCGCCCGCGGCCGTCTGACCGAGCCGCGGTACGCGAAGGGCGCCCGGAGCATCCATGCTCCGGGCGCCCTTCCTCGCGTCGTGCAGGCCTAGGCCTGGCCGTTGCCCGCCGTGTTCGCCAGCGCCGCCGACAGCTCCTGGGCCACCTGCTGGAGGATCGGGACGATCTTCTCGGTGGCGGCCTCGGTGACCCGGCCCGCCGGGCCCGAGATGGAGATGGCCGCCGCGGTGGGGGAGTCGGGCACCGGCACCGCGAGGCAGCGGACCCCTATCTCCTGCTCGTTGTCGTCGACCGCGTATCCCGTCTCGCGGACCGCCGCCAGTGCCTCCAGGAAGCCCTCGGGCGTGGTGATGGTCTTCTCGGTGGCGGCGGGCATGCCGGTACGGGCGAGGAGCGCGCGCACCTCGTCGGCCGGGGTGTCGGCGAGCAGCGCCTTGCCCACGCCGGTGGAGTGCGGCAGCACCCGGCGGCCGACCTCGGTGAACATGCGCATGGAGTGCTTGGAGGGCACCTGGGCGACGTAGACGATCTCGTCGCCGTCGAGCAGCGCCATGTTCGCCGTCTCGCCGGTCTCCTCCACGAGCCGCGCCAGGTACGGGCGCGCCCAGGTGCCGAGCAGCCGGGAGGCGGACTCGCCGAGCCGGATCAGACGCGGGCCCAGGGCGTACCGGCGGTTGGGCTGCTGGCGGACGTAGCCGCAGGCGACCAGGGTGCGCATGAGCCGGTGGATGGTGGGCAGCGGCAGGCCGCTGCTGGCGGAGAGCTCGCTCAGCCCGACCTCGCCGCCGGCGTCGGCCATCCGCTCCAGGAGATCGAAGGCACGCTCGAGGGACTGGACGCCACCGCTCGCGGCGGCGGGCTTCGCGGCGTCGGTGGTGCTGGCGCTGGACGTCGGCACGGCAACGGTCCTTTCGGGGCAGGCGGGCAAGGCAGCAGCCTACCGGGCCGTCGATCCGGGCACACGGCCCAGGTCTCGGCGTCCGGGCCGGTCAGGGGGGTGTTTGTCCCATGTCGGCGGCTGCCTCGCGGGCTCCTGGTCCGCCCCGCATGTGCGGAGCTACGTTCTACTGTACGAAATTCCCATTCCACTTCATGGAAACATCCAATCAGCCCTCGCGTGGGCGGGTCGCGCCGGGCGATCCTGGAGACGTGCTCTTGACGGCATGTCGTCACGCACGCAAACTCCTTCAACAGTTCGTTGAATTTCTGCTTCGCGGAAGAAGAAGGGGTACGGGTGGACGTCAACCTGGTCCTGCGCTCGACGCGTGTCATCACTCCGGAGGGGACGCGTGCCGCGTCGATCGCCGTCTCGGGCGGGACGATCGCGGCCGTGTGGCCGTACGACGCCGAGGTCCCGGCCGGCGCCCGTCTGGAGGACGTCGGCCACGACGTGATCCTGCCCGGTCTGGTCGACACCCACGTCCACGTCAACGACCCCGGCCGCACCGAGTGGGAGGGGTTCTGGACCGCGACGCGTGCCGCGGCGGCCGGTGGCATCACCACCCTCCTCGACATGCCGCTCAACTCCCTGCCGCCGACCACGACGGTCGAACACCTGCGGATCAAGCAGGAGGTCGCCGCGCCCAAGGCCCATGTCGACACCGGTTTCTGGGGCGGCGCGCTGCCGGACAACGTCAAGGACCTGCGCCCGCTGCACGACGCCGGGGTCTTCGGCTTCAAGTGCTTCCTGTCCCCGTCGGGCGTGGACGAGTTCCCGCAGCTCGACCAGGAGCAGCTCGCCGCCTCCCTCGCGGAGATCGCCGGGTTCGGCGGGCTGATGATCGTCCACGCCGAGGACCCCCACGAGCTGGACGCCGCTCCTCAGAAGGCGGGCCCCGCGTACGCGGACTTCCTCGCCTCCCGTCCGCGGGTCGCGGAGAACACCGCGATCGAGAACCTGATCAACCAGGCCCGCCGGCTCGCCGCCCGTGTCCACGTCCTGCACCTGTCGTCCTCGGACGCGCTGCCGCTGATCGCCGCCGCGAAGGCGGAGGGCGTGAGGATCACCGTCGAGTCGTGTCCGCACTTCCTCACCCTGACCGCCGAGGAGATCCCCGACGGCGCGACCGAGTTCAAGTGCTGCCCGCCCATCCGTGAGGCGGTCAACCAGGACGCGCTGTGGGAGGGCCTGGCGGACGGGACGATCGACTGCATCGTCTCCGACCACTCGCCCTCCACCGCCGATCTGAAGACCGGGGACTTCGCGTCCGCGTGGGGCGGGATCTCCTCGCTCCAGCTCGGACTGCCCGCGATCTGGACCGAGGCCCGCCGCCGCGGCCACGACCTCACCGACCTCGCCCGCTGGATGTCCACCAACCCGGCCCGCCTCGCCGGCCTGGAGCGGAAGGGCGCCATCGAGGCGGGCCGGGACGCCGACTTCGCCGTGCTCGAACCCGACGCCGCCTTCACCGTCGACCCGGCCGAACTCCAGCACCGCAACCGCGTCACCGCCTACGCCGGCAAGACCCTCCACGGCGTCGTCACCTCCACCTGGCTGCGCGGCGAGCGCATCAACGACCACGGCTCCCTCACCGAGCCCACCGGCCGTCTCCTCGAAAGGAACAACTGACGTGACCGTCATACCCGGCTTCACCGGAGACGCGAGCCCCTACGGGGGCGGTGACCCCTACGCCGACTACCGCACGGCCGACTTCCCCTTCACGCAGTACGCCGACCTCGCCGACCGGCGCCTCGGAGCCGGTGTCATCGCCGCCAACGACGAGTTCTTCGCCGAGCGTGAGAACCTGCTCAAGCCCGAGGCCGCCGAGTTCGACCCCGAGCACTTCGGCCACAAGGGCAAGATCATGGACGGCTGGGAGACCCGCCGGCGCCGTGGCGTCTCCGCCGAGCGGCCGCACCCCACCGAGGACGACCACGACTGGGCGCTCGTGCGCCTCGGCGCCCCCGGCGTCATCCGCGGCATCGTCGTCGACACCGCCCACTTCCGCGGCAACTACCCGCAGGCCGTGTCCGTCGAGGCCGCCTCCGTCGCCGGCTCGCCCTCGCCCGACGACCTGCTCGCCGACGACGTCAAGTGGACGACCCTCGTGCCGCGCACCGCCATCGGCGGCCACGCCGCCAACGGCTTCGCCGTCGCCGTCGAGCAGCGCTTCACCCACCTCCGCGTCAACCAGCACCCCGACGGCGGCATCGCCCGCCTCCGGGTGTACGGCGAGGTCGCTCCCGACCCGGCCTGGCTCGGCGTGCTCGGCACCTTCGACCTCGCGGCCCTGGAGAACGGCGGCCAGGTCGAGGACGCCTCCGACCGCTTCTACTCCCCGGCCACGAACACCATCCAGCCCGGCCGTTCCCGCAAGATGGACGACGGCTGGGAGACCCGCCGCCGCCGCGACAAGGGCAACGACTGGATCCGCTACAGCCTCGCCGCCGAGGCCGAGATCCGCGCCGTCGAGATCGACACCGCGTACCTCAAGGGCAACAGCGCGGGCTGGGCCGCGCTCTCCGTCGCCGCCGAAGGCTCCGACGACTGGACCGAGATCCTGCCCCGGACCCGCCTCCAGCCCGACACCAACCACCGCTTCGTCCTCGACACACCGGCTGTCGGCTCCCGGGTCCGGATCGACATCTACCCCGACGGCGGCATCTCCCGCCTCCGTCTCTTCGGCTCGCTCACCGAGGCGGGCACGGCGCGCCTGACCGCCCGCCACCAGGAGTTGGGCGGGTAGCCCTGCCCCGGTTTTCTCGGGCTCGGTTCTCCTCCGGGCGCTTTGAGCCGGGCTCACGACCCCGACCGTGCTCGCCTCCCTCGTTCCTCGGGAGACTCCGCGCGCTCGGGGTCGTTCCCCCGGCGCGCCCTTCGGCTCACTCGCCATGGGTTCGCCGGGGGCTGTCCGGGGCGGCCTCAGGCCGCGTGGCCGCCGTCCACCGAGAACTCGGCGCCCGTCGCGTACCGCGCCCCCGGCCCCGCCAGGAACGCGACCATCGCCGCGACCTCGTCGGCCGTGCCGAAACGGCCCAGGGCCGTCATCTGCGCCTGGCCCGCCGCGAACGGACCGTCCGCCGGGTTCATGTCGGTGTCCGTCGGACCCGGGTGGACGATGTTCGCGGTGATGCCGCGGCCGCCCAGCTCGCGCGCCAGCGCCTTCGTCAGGCCGACGAGGGCCGCCTTGCTCGTCGCGTACAGCGTGCCGCCCGGTCCCGGCACCCGCTGCGTCATACAGGTGCCGATCGTGATGATCCGGCCGCCGTCCGTCATCCGCGCGGCCGCCGCCTGCGAGGCCAGGAAGGTCGCGCGGACGTTCACCGCGAGGACCCGGTCCACCTCGGCGAGCGTCAGCGACTCCAGGGGGCCGAGCACCCCGACGCCCACATTGTTCACCAGGACGTCCAGCCGGCCCAGCGCGTCCGCCGCCCACTCCACCGCCCCCGCCGCGTCCCCGGCGTCGGCCGCGTCCGCGCGCAGCGGCAGCGCCTTGCCGCCCGCCGCCTCGATCCGGGCCGCGACCGCGCGTGCCCGCTCCTCCTCTCGTACGTACGTGAAGGCGACGTGCGCGCCCTCCTCGGCCAGCCGGACGGCCGTCGCCGCGCCGATGCCCCGGCTGCCGCCGGTGACCAGGACCGCCTTGCCGCTCAACGTGGACATCTCGAACTCCTCGTGACTCGGTTGACTCGGTGTCGTACCGCTTGTCGTTGCGAGTTCAATCAAAGGCGGGGCGAGAGGGCGGTGCTGGCGGGAATCGGACGCCGAGCCGAAGGGGGCGGCCAGGGCGGCCGACAGGGAAAGGTGTAGCCACCACCGGCCGCCCGCCGGTACGGTGATCACCCCCCCGTGTGCGAGCCGCCGAAGTCTCCACCGCACCCCCTGAGTTCGGAGACCCGATGTCGTCGCTCGCCGCCCCGCTGCCCCTCGGCGCCCCGCGCCGCGCCTGGCTCACCGACCTGCCCGTCCTGCTCGTCGCCGTGGTCTGGGGCGCCAGCTACCTCGCGGCCAAGGGCATCACCACCACCCACACCGTGCTCGCCGTCCTTGTCCTGCGCTTCGCGGTGGTGCTGCCGGTCCTGGTGGTCGCGGGCCGGCGCAGGCTGCGGGCGCTGAACGGCGCGCAGTGGCGCGGGGCCGCCGTCCTCGGCCTGATCCTCGCCGGGATCTTCGTCCTGGAGACGTACGGAGTCGTCCACACCTCCGCCACCAACGCGGGCCTGATCATCAGCCTCACCATGATCCTCACGCCGCTCGCCGAGGCCGCCGTCACCCGCACCCGACCGCCCCGCGCCTTCCTGGCGGCCGCCGGGCTCTCGGTGGCGGGCGTGATCCTGCTGACCCAGGGCGGGGGCTTCACCGCGCCCAGCCCCGGCGACCTGCTGATGCTGCTCGCGGCCCTCGCCCGTACCGTGCACGTGCTCGCGATGTCCCGGATCAAGGCCGTCCAGAGCGCCGACTCGCTGTCCCTCACCACCATTCAGCTCGGGTCCGCCGTCGCCGTCTTCGCGATCCTGGCCGCCGCGCCCGGCACCGGCGCCTCGCCGTGGGCGGCGGCCGCGGACTTCGGGCCGGGGGAGTGGGCCGGCCTGCTCTTCCTCTCCGTCTTCTGCACCCTCTTCGCCTTCTTCGTGCAGATGTGGGCCGTCCGCCGCACCTCGCCGTCCCGGGTCAGCCTGCTGCTCGGCACCGAACCCCTCTGGGCCGCGGCCGCCGGCATCGCGCTCGCGGGCGACCGGCCGGGCGTGGTGGGCCTGGTGGGCGCGGTCCTCGTCCTGGCCGGAACCGCCTGGGGGCGCCGGGCCGCGGACGTCAGCTCCTGACCCGGTCCGACATCACCATCAGCGCGAAGCCGAGCGCCGCGATCACGATGTTCGCGAACAGCGCGTGGTCCGCCAGGAACCACACGCTGTCGGTCAGGAAGCGGGTCACCCCCATCAGCCGGAACCAGCCGTCGGTCAGCTCGCGGATCACCCCGCAGATGCCGAAGACCGTCAACAGAAGACCCGTGACCTCCAGAAACCTCTTCATGTCCCGAGCGTGATCCACCGGCGGTCCGGCCCGCGTCGGCCGTCGGTATCGGACCCGGGTCCTCCCGTATGCCCTTCCGTACGACCGAAGTCCCGGGTCGCGCGACTTTGGTATCGGGCGGCGGCTTCCGTGCCGCGACCCGGCCCCCACCTGCGTACATTTCCGGTATGACACGCACGGCCCACCCGGAGCGGCACACCTGGCTGCTCCCCTCCCACCTGGTCCAGGCCGCCCGCGACGGCCGGGACCGGCCGGCGGGGGCGCGGCCGCGGCGCACCGTGCGGGACTGGGTCGTCGACACCGTCCTGTTCCTGCTCGCCGCGTTCGTCGGAGTGCTCGCCGCCGAGACCAGCGCCCAGTACAACAGCGAGGCCGTCGCCCTCGCCGACCAGGTCGTCGGCGGACTCGCCTGCGTCGCGATCTGGCTGCGCCGCCGCTGGCCGGTCGGGCTCGCCGTCACGCTGTGCCTGGTCAGCGTCGTCGCGCCGACCGCGGGCGGCGCGCTCCTCGCGAGCCTGTTCAGCGTCGCCGTACGCCGCCCGTTCCGGCAGGTCGCCTGGATCGGGCTGCTCGCCATGGCCGCCTCCACCGCGCAGGTCTTCGCGCGCCCCGACCCCGGCACCGCCACCCTGCTCAACATCGGCGTCGGCGTCGTCCTGGTGCTGCTCGTCACCGCCTGGGGCATGCTGGTGCGCTCCCGCCGCCAGCTCGTCGAGGCGCTGCGCGACCGTGCCGTACGGGCCGAGGCCGAGGCCGAACTGCGCGCCCGGCAGGCTCAGCAGCTGGCCCGCGAGGCCATCGCCCGCGAGATGCACGACGTGCTCGCGCACCGCCTCACCCTGCTCAGCGTGCACGCCGGCGCCCTGGAGTTCCGGCCCGACGCCCCGCCCGAGCAGGTCGCCCGGGCCGCCGGCGTCATCCGGGACAGCGCCCACGAGGCCCTGCAGGACCTGCGCGAGATCATCGGCGTGCTCCGCTCCCCGGGCGAGGGCGCCGAGGACCGGCCGCAGCCCACCCTCGCCACCCTCGGCACCCTGGTCGACGAGGTCCGCGAGGCCGGTATGAAGGTCGTCCTCGACTCCACCGTCACCGACCCGGACCGGGTGCCCACCGCCACCGGCCGCACCGTCTACCGGATCGCCCAGGAAGCCCTGACCAACGCCCGCAAGCACGCCCCCGGCGCCCAGGTCACCCTCACCCTGCGCGGACGCCCCGGCGACGGACTGACCGTCGAGGTCCGCAACCCCGCCCCCGCCGGACCCGTCCCACCCGTGCCCGGCTCCGGACAGGGCCTCATCGGCCTCACCGAACGCGCCACCCTCGCCGGTGGCCGGATGGAACACGGACCGGCCCCCGACGGCGGCTTCGCGCTGCGTGCCTGGCTACCGTGGCCCGCATGACCTCCACTCCACCGCCCGCCCGGCCGCCCGGGCAGCCGTCCGACCCGACGCCGGTCCGCCTGCTCGTCGTCGACGACGACCCGCTCGTCCGGGCCGGCCTCGCCCTCATGCTCGGCGGCGCCGAGGACGTCGAGATCGTCGGCGAGGCCGCCGACGGTGCCGAGGTGCCCGCACTCGTCGACCGGCTCGCGCCCGACGTCGTCCTCATGGACATCCGCATGCCCGGCGTCGACGGCCTCACCGCCACCGAGCGGCTGCGCGCCCGGCCCGGTGCGCCCGAGGTCGTCGTGCTCACCACCTTCCACGCCGACGAGCAGGTGCTGCGCGCCCTGCGGGCCGGCGCCGCCGGGTTCCTCCTCAAGGACACCCCGCCCGCCGAGATCGTCGCCGCCGTCCGCCGGGTCGCCGCCGGCGACCCCGTCCTCTCCCCGGCCGTCACCCGCCGGCTGATGAGCCATGTCGCCGAGCGGGCCCCGGCCCCGGCCCCGGCCCAGGAGACCCCGGACGCTCCCGCCGCCCCGCGTTCGCCGTCCCGCCGCACCCTCGCCCGCGAGCGCCTCGCCGGACTCGCCGAACGCGAGCGTGAGGTCGCCGTCTGCGTCGGCCGGGGCCGCTCCAACGCCGACATCGCCCGCGAGCTGTACCTGAGCGTGCCCACCGTCAAGACCCACGTCTCACGGATTCTGGCCAAACTCGGCCTCAACAACCGTGTCCAGATCGCGCTGTTGGTCCACGACGCCGGACTGCTGGACCTCCCCGACGGCGAGGACTCCGCATAGCCTGACCCGATGTCGGTCACCGATCTGCGGCAGTACGGCGTGGACTTCACCGCGAACCCGTACCCCTACTACGCGAAGCTCCGCGCCTCCGGCCCGGTCCACGAGATCCTCACCCCCGAGGGCGTACCCGCCTGGCTGGTCGTCGGCTACGGCGAGGCCCGCGCCGCCCTCGCCGACCAGAGATTCATCAAGGACCCCTCCGTCGTCATGGACTTCGTGCCGCTGGAGTTCGAGGTCATCGGCCCCAACCTGCTCGGCATCGACCCGCCCGACCACACGCGGCTGCGCAAGCTCGTCGCGGGCGAGTTCACCGGCCGCCGGGTGGAGGCGCTGCGCCCCCGGATCCAGCAGCTCACCGACGAACTCCTCGACGCCATGGCCCCGGCCGGCCGCGCCGACCTCGTCGACTCCTTCGCCTTCCCGCTGCCCATCACCGTCATCTGCGAACTCCTCGGCGTCCCCGCCGCCGACCGCGACTCCTTCCGCGCCTGGTCGAACGAACTCGTCGCCCCCACCGGCGCGATGAGCGAACGCGAGGCCGTCGAGGGCTTCGGCGGCTACCTCGACGAACTCATCGAGGACAAGCGCGCCGCGGGCCCCCGGGACGACCTGCTCTCCGCCCTCATCGCCACCCGGGCCGAGGACGGCGACCGGCTCTCGCTGCCCGAACTTCGCGCCCTCGCCTATCTGTTGCTCATCGCGGGCCACGAGACCACGGTGAACCTCATCGCCGGCACGGTCCGACTGCTGCTCACCCACCCCGAACAGCTGGCCGCGCTGCGCGCCGACCCCGGACTCGTCGACGCGGCGATCGAGGAGGGCCTGCGTTTCGACGGACCGGTCGAGGCCGCCACGTACCGCTTCACCGGCGAGGACGTGGAGATCGGCGGGACCGTCATCCCCGCCGGCTCCGTGGTCCTCGTCGGCCTCGCCGCCGCCGACCGCGACGCCGACCGCTTCCCGGACCCCGACCGCTTCGACGTCCACCGCGACCCGCGCGGCCACCTCGCCTTCGGCCACGGCATCCACTACTGCCTGGGCGCCCCGCTGGCCCGTCTGGAGGGCAAGATCGCCATCCGGTCACTTCTGGAGCGCTTCCCGCGGCTGGAACTCGCCCCCGACGCGGGCGCGTTGGAGTGGCTGCCGGGTCTGCTGATCCGCGGCACCCGCCGCCTCCCGGTCGTATGGTGACCCCCATGACCTCCATGCCCGCCGAACTCGACACCGACCTCGCCCGCAAGGTCCTCGACGCCCAGCCCTTCAGCCGTCTCCTCGGCGCCCGGATCACCGCCTTCGGCGACGGTGCGGCGACGCTGGAGCTCGACATCCGCGACGAGCACCGCCAGCAGAACGGTTACGTGCACGGCGGCGTGCTCTCGTACGCGGCCGACAACGCGCTCACCTTCGCGGCGGGCGCGGCCCTCGGCCCCGCGGTGCTGACCGCCGGCTTCTCCATCCAGTACGTGCGCCCGGCCGTCGGCGCGGTGCTGCGGGCCCGCGCGACCGTGGTGCACGCCGGGCGCCGGCAGGCGGTGGTGCGGTGCGACGTGTTCTGCGTGGACACGGAGGACACGGAGACCCTGTGCGCGGTCGCCCAGGGGACCGTACTGAACTCCGCCTGACGCCCGCTCAGAACACCGGGATCTCCGCCAGGCCCACCGGCCGGTGCTCACGGCGGGACAGCTCGCAGGCCTCGGCGACCCGCAGGGCCTCCAGCGCCTCCTGCCCGTCGCACGGGTTGTCCCGCTCGCCGCGCACCAGGCGTACGAAGGCGTCCAGCTCCGCCTCGTACGCCGGGGCGAACCGCTCCAGGAAGCCCGGCCAGGGCTTGCCGGGCGGCGGCGGGCCCATCGGCTCGACCGACTCCAGCGGGGTGCGCTCGTCCAGGCCCACGGCGAGCTGTGCCGACTCCCCGGCCAGCTCCATCCGTACGTCGTAACCGGCGCCGTTGCAGCGGGTCGCGGTCGCCGTCACCAGCGTGCCGTCGTCCAGGGTGAGCAGCGCCGCCGCCGTGTCCACGTCGTCCGCCTCGCGGAACATCGCGGGCCCGGCGTCCGAGCCCCGCGCGTACACCTCCACGACCTCCCGGCCGGTCACCCAGCGCACGATGTCGAAGTCGTGCACCATGCAGTCCCGGAACAGACCGCCGGACAGCGGCAGATACGCGGCGGGCGGCGGGGCCGGGTCGGAGGACACGGTCCGTACGGTGTGCAGCCGGCCGAGCCGCCCCCCGGCGACGGCCTCCCGGGCCGCCCCGTACCCGGCGTCGAAGCGCCGCATGAAGCCCAGCTGCAGCTCGGTCCCGGCCTCCGCGACGGCCCGCAGCGCCCCGAGCGTCCCGGTCATCCCCAGCGCGATCGGCTTCTCGCAGAACGCCGGAAGCCCGGCCGCCGCGGCCCGCCCGATCAGCTCCGCGTGCGCCGCCGTCGCCGAGGCGATCACCACCGCGTCGAGCGCGTGATGCCCGAACAGCGCCTCGACGTCCGGTGCCGCCTCCGCCCCGAGCGCCCCGGCCACCCGCGCGGCCCGCGCCGCGTCGGCGTCCGCGAGGACGAGACCGTCGACCTCCGGATGCCGTGCGAGCACCCCCGCGTGAAAACCGCCGATCCGTCCCGTCCCGACCAGTCCGATCCGCATGGCCCCAAGGTCGTGCGGATCACGGCGGGTGTCAAGGAACGGTCGGGACAACCGGACCTGCGCGCCCCTTCGCGTTCGGATTGCTCATCCGTGGGTAGGCCGTCTGTTTCGGATCAGGTGCGGATCAGGCCCCGCTGGAGATCGGCGCGACCCCCATGACCGATACTGCAATGCACGCAGAAGGACACAAAGGAGGGCACGGTCTCGTGACCAGGGTTCGCACAGGAGGGGTACGCGCGGCCGTCGGCGCCGTGCTCGCGGTGGCGCTGACCGCCGCGCTCGCCGGATGCAGCAGCACCGGCGGCAAGCGCGCGGAGGACGCCCGCAAGGCGGCCGCGGCCCAGGGCAGGGCGGCCGTGGACACCCCCCGCTGGACCTTCGCCATGGTCACCCACTCGGGCGACGGCGACACCTTCTGGGACATCGTCCAGAACGGCGCCAAGCAGGCCGCCGTCAAGGACAACATCAACTTCCTCTACGCCCACAGCGACGAGGCGCAGCAGCAGGCCCAGCTCATCGACTCGTACGTGGCGAAGAAGGTCGACGGCATCATCGTCACCCTCGCCAAGCCCGACGCGATGAAGGCCTCCGTCGAGAAGGCCGTGAAGGCCGGCATCCCGGTGATCACGGTGAACTCCGGCGCCGACCAGTCCAAGGCCTTCGGCGCCCTCACCCACATCGGCCAGGACGAGACCGTGGCCGGCGAGGCGGTCGGCGACGAGCTCGACAAGCGCGGCCGCAAGAAGGCCCTGTGCGTCCTGCACGAGCAGGGCAACGTCGGGCACGAGCAGCGCTGCGCCGGCGCCAAGAAGACCTTCGGCGGCGAGCTGCAGAACCTGTACGTGGACGGCACCAACATGCCCGACGTACAGGCCTCCATCCTCGCCAAGCTCCAGTCCGACCCGTCCATCGACGCCGTCGTGACCCTCGGCGCGCCGTTCGCGGACGCCGCCGTGCAGGCGAAGAAGAGCGCCGGCAGCAAGGCCGAGGTCGACACCTTCGACCTCAACGCCAAGGTCGCGACCGCCCTGGAGGCCGACACCCTCGGCTTCGCCGTCGACCAGCAGCCCTACCTCCAGGGCTACGAGGCCGTCGACCTGCTCTGGCTCCACCGGTACAACGCGGACGTCCTCGGCGGCGGCAAGCCGGTGCTCACCGGCCCGCAGATCATCACCAGGGACCAGGCCGGCGCGCTGAAGGAGTACACGGAGCGGGGCACCCGATGAGCGCCGCCTCCCCGCCCTCGGACGGCCTCGACCACGTCGACGAACGCCTGCTCCGCACCTCCCCGCTGAAGAAGCTGCTCGCCCGGCCCGAGCTGGGCTCGATGGTCGGCGCGATCGCCGTCTTCGCCTTCTTCTCGATCGTCGCCGACAGCTTCCTGCGCCCCTCCAGCCTCGGCACGGTGCTGTACGCGGCCTCCACCATCGGCATCATGGCCGTGCCGGTCGCGCTGCTCATGATCGGCGGCGAGTTCGACCTGTCGGCGGGCGTCATGGTCTCCAGCTCGGCACTGATCTCCTCGATGGTCAGCTACCAGATGACCGCGAACGTCTGGGTCGGCGTCGGCGTCTCGCTGCTCGTCACCCTCGCCATCGGTGTGTTCAACGGCTTCATGCTGACCCGCACCCGACTGCCGAGCTTCATCATCACCCTCGGCACCTTCCTGATGCTGACCGGTCTGAACCTCGGCTTCACCAAGCTCATCAGCGGCACCGTCTCCACCAAGTCGATCGCCGACATGGAGGGCTTCCCCTCCGCCCGCAAGCTCTTCGCCTCCACCTGGACGGTCGGCGGGGTCGAGCTCAAGGTCACCATCCTGTGGTGGTTCGTGCTCGTCGCCGTCGCCACCTGGATCCTGCTGCGCACCCGGTTCGGCAACTGGATCTTCGCGGTCGGCGGCGGCGCCGACGCCGCCCGCGCGGTCGGCGTCCCGGTCTACAAGACCAAGATCGGCCTGTACATGGGCGTGGCCTTCTGCGCCTGGATCTCCGGCCAGCACCTGCTGTTCTCGTTCGACGTCGTCCAGTCCGGCGAGGGCGTCGGCAACGAGCTGATCTACATCATCGCGGCCGTCATCGGCGGCTGTCTGATCACCGGCGGCTACGGCTCCGCCATCGGCTCGGCGGTCGGCGCCTTCATCTTCGGCATGACCGGCAAGGGCATCGTCTACGCCGAGTGGAACCCGGACTGGTTCAAGTTCTTCCTGGGCGCGATGCTCCTTCTGGCGACCCTCCTGAACGCCTGGATCCGCAAGCGAGTGGAGGCCACCAAGTGACCAGCGAGACCATCGCGCGTGCCGCGGCCCCGCTCGTCGAGCTCGACGACGTCAGCAAGTACTACGGCAACATCCGCGCCCTCGAAGGGGTCTCCCTGGAGGTGAACGCGGGGGAGATCTCCTGCGTCCTCGGCGACAACGGCGCCGGCAAGTCCACCCTCATCAAGATCGTCGCCGGGCTCCACCGGCACGACGCCGGCACCTTCCGCATCGAGGGCGAGGAGGTCACCCTCGCCAACCCGCGCGACGCCCTGGACCGCGGCATCGCCACCGTCTACCAGGACCTCGCCGTGGTCCCCCTGATGCCCGTCTGGCGCAACTTCTTCCTCGGCTCCGAGCCCACCCTCGGCAAGGGCCCGTTCAAGCGCCTCGACGTCGCGACGATGCGGGAGACCACCCGTACGGCGCTGCTGCGCATGGGCATCGACCTGCGCGACGTCGACCAGCCCATCGGCACCCTCTCCGGCGGCGAGCGCCAGTGCGTGGCCATCGCCCGCGCCGTGCACTTCGGGGCCAAGGTCCTCGTCCTCGACGAACCGACCGCCGCCCTCGGCGTCAAGCAGTCCGGGGTCGTCCTGAAGTATGTGGCGGCCGCACGTGACCAGGGCCTCGGCGTGGTCCTCATCACCCACAACCCGCACCACGCCTATCTCGTCGGCGACCGATTCGTCCTCCTCAAGCGCGGCGTCATGGCCGGCAGCCACACCAAGGACTCCATCACCCTGGACGAGTTGACCCGCCAGATGGCCGGCGGCAGCGAGCTGGAGGACCTGCGCCACGAACTGGAGCGTCCGTCCGGTTCGTGACGCGGGCCTCACACCCCACCTGGCAGAATCGACCCGATGAGTACCTACCGTGACCTCACGCTCCCCCGAGCTCTTCGAGCAGGGGGGACCCCCAGTGGCTCGGCTCGCGGCACGGTCCTGCGGACCGTCGGCACCCGGGAGCGGCGCTCGCATCTGACCGCGCCCCGCGTGCCGACCGTCGGCATCGACATCGGCGGTACGAAGGTGATGGCCGGGGTGGTCGACGCCGACGGCAACATCCTGGAGAAGGTCCGCACCGAGACCCCCGACAAGTCCAAGAGCCCCAAGGTCGTCGAGGACACCATCGTCGAACTGGTCCTCGACCTCTCCGACCGGCACGACGTGCACGCCGTCGGCATCGGCGCCGCCGGCTGGGTCGACGCCGACCGGGCCCGGGTGCTCTTCGCCCCCCACCTCGCCTGGCGCAACGAGCCCCTCAGGGACGCCCTCCAGGACCGGCTCGCCGTCCCCGTCATGGTCGACAACGACGCCAACACCGCCGCCTGGGCCGAGTGGCGCTTCGGCGCCGGACGCGGCGAGGACCACCTCGTCATGATCACCCTCGGCACCGGCATCGGCGGCGCCATCCTGGAGGACGGCCAGGTCAAGCGCGGCAAGTACGGGGTGGCCGGCGAGTTCGGCCACATGCAGGTCGTCCCCGGCGGCCACCGCTGCCCCTGCGGCAACCGCGGCTGCTGGGAGCAGTACAGCTCCGGCAACGCGCTGGTCCGCGAGGCCCGCGAGCTCGCCGCCGCCGACTCCCCGGTCGCCCACGAGATCATCGAGCGGGTCAAGGGCAACGTCCCCGACATCACCGGCCCGCTCATCACCGAGCTCGCCCGCGAGGGCGACGCCATGTGCGTCGAGCTGCTCCAGGACATCGGCCAGTGGCTCGGCGTCGGCCTGGCCAACCTGGCCGCCGCGCTCGACCCCTCCTGCTTCGTCATCGGCGGCGGCGTCTCCGCCGCCGACGACCTGCTCATCGGCCCCGCCCGGGACGCCTTCCGGCGCCACCTCACCGGCCGCGGCTACCGTCCCGAGGCGCGGATCGCCCGCGCCCAGCTCGGCCCCGAGGCCGGCATGGTCGGCGCCGCCGACCTCGCCCGGCTCGTCGCCCGCCGCTTCCGCCGCGCCAACCGCCGACGGGTCGAGCGCTACGAGCGGTACGGCCGCTACGCGCAGGTGCTGCGCGGCGCGACCACCGACCGCGGCACCCGCCCCACCCAGGACCCCCAGTCATGACCCTGCCCCACCCGACCGTGCCGCCCGAGCACTCCGAGCGCGCGCCCGAGGCGCCCGAGAGCCGGATTCCCGAAGGGCGGCTCCCCGAGGACCGCGGCCACATGCTGCGCCGGCGCGTGCTCACCCTGCTCACCATCGTGCTGCTCATCGGCGTCCCCGCCGGCTATCTGGTGATCTCCGCCGGACAGAGCCGCGACAGCGGCCGCGACAAGGAGCGCGAGTCCTCCGTCGTCGGCCTCCAGGACAACCGGCCCTCCCTGATGAAGCGCCGGGTCTTCGAGATCCCGGTCCCCACCGACGCCTGGCACGTCGCCTACTACGAGACCAGCAACTGGAAGACCAGCCGCCTCTACGTCCAGTTCACGACCACCGCCGCCGGCCTGGACACCTTCCTCGCGGACAGCGGCGGCAGCCGCGCCGCCCTGAAGCCGGGCGAGGTGGCCGTCAGCGACCGCGACGCCGACATCGTCGGCTGGAACTTCACCCCCGACCGCGCCTGGTCCGGCGCCACCATCACCCGCGAGCGGCCGCGCCCGCACACCACCATCGCGGTCGACCTGACCGATCCGGCCTTCCCGCACGTGTACGTGGTGTCGGCGACCTCGCCCTGAGCGGACCAGACCGTGCGGAGACCGGTCCGGCGTTCTGCGCACGGCGCTCTGGGTACGGCGCGGGGCGCGGCTGAGTAGCGCGACTCAGGACGCCCGGGCGGGCCCCGGCCGACCATGGCGTCAGGAACAACGTCGCCGACCTCGGGGGGACCAGATGCTCAGCCGCCTTTCCGGACACCTGCTGCCGACCGTGGCCCGCCTGGGCGTCACCACGGACCCGCGGGCCGCCTTCGCCCCCGGCAGCATCCTGGTCGCCAACCACACCTCGCTCGCCGACCCGGCGGTCGTCCTCGCCGCCCTGCGCCGGCTCGGCGTCGAACCCGTCGTCGCCGCCACCGCCGGCCTCTGGCGCGTGCCCGGGCTCGGCCGCGCCCTGGCCCGCGAGGGCCACATCCCGGTGCACCGGGGCAGCGCCCGCGCCGCCGAGGCGCTCGACCTCGCGGCCGACGCGCTCGCCGCGGGACGCCTGGTCCTCATCTACCCGGAGGGCGGGCTGCCGAGCCGCAAGGACGCCGCAGAGGCGCCGCCGGAGGACTTCCGCAGCGGCATCGCCCGGCTCTCGCTGCGCACCGGCGCCCCGCTCGTCCCCGTCGGCCAGGCCGGCGCCCGCCGCCTGATCTCCGGCGGTACGGCGAAGCAGCTCGCCGGCCTCGCGACCGCCCCGCTGCGCCGCCCGGACCTCCACGTCCACATCGGCCGCCCGCTCGCCCTCACCGGCGACGCCCCGACCCGTACCGCCCAGGCGCACCGCGCGGTCACGGCCGCCTGGCGGGAGGCCGCCGCCCGCCTCGGCGAGCCGGCCGCCGCGGTGTTCCCGCTGCCCTCGCCCGCGAGCGGGGGGACCTGGCGTGAAGCCGCCTGAGATCTTCACGAGGCCGCCACAACGCGGGACGGCCTGCGCGGGCCTCCGACCCGGGCACGGAGGACGGCGCGGAATGTGAGAGCGTGCAGGGCGTGAGTGAGAATCCGACGAACACCCTGCAGTACCGCATCGACGGGCGGGACGACGCACCGGTCCTGGTGCTCGGCCCCTCGCTCGGCACCACCTGGCACATGTGGGACCGCCAGATCCCCGAACTGACCCGCTCCTGGCGCGTCGTCCGCTTCGACCTGCCCGGACACGGCGGCGCCCCCGCCCAGCCCGCGAGCTCCGTCGCCGAGCTCGGCGACCGGCTGCTCGCCACCCTCGACGAACTCGGCATCCAGCGCTTCGGCTACGCGGGCTGCGCCCTCGCCGGCGCCATCGGCCTCGACCTCGCGCTGCGCGCCCCGCACCGGGTCGCCTCGCTCGCCCTGGTCGCCACCTCGCCCCGCTTCGGCACCCCCGACGAGTTCCGCCAGCGCGGCGTGATCGTCCGCACCAACGGCCTCGAACCGATGGCCCGCACCGCCCCCGAGCAGTGGTTCACCCCCGCCTTCGCCGGCGCCCAGCCCGCCATCGTCGACTGGGCCGTGCAGATGGTCCGCACCACCGACCCCGGCTGCTACATCGCCGCCTGCGAGGCGCTCGCCGTCTTCGACGTCCGCGAGGCGCTTGAGCGGATCGGCGTCCCCGTGCTCGTCCTGGTCGGTGCCGACGACCGGATCACCGGACCCGCCGAGGCCCGCACCCTCGTCGCCGGGATAGCCGACGCCCGGCTCGCCGTCGTCCCCGGCGCCTCCCACCTCGCGCCCGTCGAGCAGCCCGCCGCCGTCACCGAACTGCTCACCGGCCACTTCGAACCGCTCGCCCAGGAGTCCACCGGCCCGCTCGCCGTGCCCGGCATGCCGCCGGTCTCCGCGCCCGTCGTCCCGGCCGGCGAGCTCGCCCCCGTGGCCCCCGCCGAGTCCGAGGACACCCGCCCCGACCCGTACGAGAGCGGGCTCAAGCTGCGCCGCGAGGTGCTCGGCGACGCGCATGTCGACGAGGCGCTCGCCGACCCCTTCGGCACGGACTTCCAGCAGCTCGTCACCCGCTTCGCCTGGGGCGAGGTGTGGAGCCGCGAGGGCCTCGACCGGCGCACCCGCAGCGCCGTCACCCTCGCCGCCCTGATCTCCGGCGGCCACCACGAAGCCCTCGCCGACCACACCCGGGCCGCCCTCCGCAACGGCCTGACCCCCGACGAGCTCCGCGAGATCCTCCTCCAGACCGCCGTCTACTGCGGCCTCCCGGCCGCCGAGAGCGCGCTGCGGGTGGTGCGCCGCGTGATCGAGGAGGACACCACGCCCCGGGCGTAGGGTCGCGGCGTGAAGCTGACGAAGAACACCCACGCCTGTGTCCGCCTGGAGAAGGACGGGCGGACGCTCGTCATCGATCCCGGGATGTTCACCGAGGAGGACGCCGCGCTCGGCGCGGACGTCCTCCTCGTCACCCACGAGCACGCCGACCACTTCGACGAGGCGCGGCTGCGGGCCGCGCTCGACGGCAACCCGGCCGCCGAGGTGTGGACGCTGCGCAGTGTCGCCGACCAGCTGGCCGCGGCCTTTCCCGGCCGGGTGCACACCGTCGGGCACGGGGACGCCTTCAGCGCGGCGGGATTCGACGTGCAGGTGCACGGCGAGCTGCACGCGGTGATCCACCCCGACATCCCGCGCGTCACCAACGTCGGCTTCCTCGTCGACGGCGCCGTCTTCCACCCCGGCGACGCCCTCACCGTGCCCGACCGGCCGGTGGAGACGCTGTTCCTGCCGGTCATGGCGCCGTGGAACAAGATCTCCGAGGTGATCGATTACGTGCGCGAGGTCAAGCCGGTGCGCGCGTACGACATCCACGACGCGCTCCTCACCGACCTCGCGCGCCCCATCTACGACCGCCAGATCGGCGCCCTCGGCGGCACCGACCACCGCCGCCTCGCCCCGGGCGACTCGGCCGAGCTCTGAGAGACCCGGTCTGTCAGACCCCAGGGCTAGGGCCTGTCCGACCCTGATCCGCCGGACAGGCCCTAGGCTTGCGCTCATGCGCATCGCCACCTGGAACGTCAATTCGATCACCGCCCGGCTGCCCCGGCTCCTGGCCTGGCTGGAGAGCACCGTCACCGATGTGCTGTGCATCCAGGAGACCAAGTGCACCGCCGAGCAGTTCCCCGCCGCCGAGCTGCGCGAGCTGGGGTACGAGTCGGTGGTCAACGCCACCGGACGGTGGAACGGGGTCGCCCTGGTCTCCCGGGTCGGCCTCGACGACGTGGTCACCGGACTGCCCGGCGGTCCCGACTACGAGGGCGTGCAGGAGCCGCGGGCGATCTCCGCGACCTGCGGCCCGGTCCGCGTCTGGTCGGTCTACGTGCCGAACGGCCGGGAGGTCGCCCACGACCACTACGCGTACAAGCTGCGCTGGCTGGAGGCCCTGAAGGCGGCCGTCGCCGAGGACGCGGCGGGGGAGCGCCCCTTCGCGGTGCTCGGCGACTACAACATCGCGCCGACCGACGAGGACGTCTGGGACATCGCCGAGTTCGAGGGCCTCACCCATGTCACCGCGCCGGAGCGGGCCGCGCTCGCCGCGCTGCGCGAGGCCGGCCTCGGCGACGTCGTGCCGCGCCCGCTGAAGTACGAGCACCCGTACACGTACTGGGACTACCGCCAGCTGTGCTTCCCCAAGAACAAGGGCATGCGCATCGACCTGGTCTACGGCAACAAGCCGTTCGCGGACGCCGTCAAGGACGGCTACGTGGACCGCGAGGAGCGCAAGGGCAAGGGCGCCTCCGACCACGCCCCGGTGGTCGTCGACCTGGACGTCTGATCGTTCCGCGCGCCGGGTGGTGCCCCCCAGGGGTGGAATGCGACGCTGTTCGGATGAACATTCCTTTCCTGGACAACTGGCGCAAGAAGCACGACACGGCACTCTCCCCCCTGGTCTCCGTCTTCGACCGGGACCCGGAGGGAGCGGCCGAGCTGCTCGCCGAGTGCGAGCTGCTGCGCGCCCGTGCCCAGGAGGCCGGAGTGGCGCTCGACGACACTCCGCGCTCGCTCGCCGCGCTCGACCAGCTGCCGCCGCGCTGGCGGGACGACCCGGAGGAGCTGCCCTGGGTCGGGAACGACGCGGGGCTCTATCTGGGCACGGTGATCGTCCGGACCGTGCCGGGCGCCGGCTGGCGACTGCGGCCCGACGGACAGCCCGTGGTGCGGCTGCCCTCGGGTCGCGAGGTCAACGTGGTCGAGGCGGGCCTCGACTGGGCCACGACCGGGAACCCCGAACTGTCCCAGGTCTACGCCGAGTCCGCCGAGTTCTGACCCCGGCGGTCCGTCAGCCGTGATCACTCCGACCGCAGCGGTACCGACAGACGGCTCGGGTCGGCCGCGGGCGAGGAGAAGGTCAGCTGGGCGCCGGTCGGGTTGTGCTCGATGTACAGCGGGTCGACCGTGTCGACGACCAGCGCGAGCCGGTGGCCGGCCGGCACGTCGTAGGCCGTGGAGAACAGATCCAGGTCGACGGTGAACGGCTGCCCCGGCTTCCGGTCGTGGAAGGTGTACGGGGCGTGGGTGACCAACTTGCCGATCCCGAGCGGGCCCACGTCGTACAGGTACGCGACGAAGGTGCCGCTCTCCGCGGTCGGGGTGACCGTGGTGTGGAGCCGGGCCGTGCCGCGCACCCGCTGCGGCGTGCCGTACCGCTCGGTCTGCCACACGCCCGCGAAGGCGCGCGGGAGCAGCGGGATCGAGGCGGTCGGCGGGGCCTGGAAGAACTGGTCCAGGAGGTTGGACAGCAGGACGACGCCGCCGTCGGCGCCGGAGTCGACGTTCGCCCACAGGTGCTCGGAGCCGCCGAGCGGGATCTCGCGCCGGTGGGCGTTGACCGACTTCCAGTCCGGGTAGCCCTCGTAGCCGGCGTCGGAGCGCGGCTTGAGCCGGACCGGCTGCTCACGGTCGACGCCGTTGTCGACGCCCTTGAGGTAGTGGTCGAACCAGCGATGGGCGCTGGTCCAGGTGTCGTTGGGCAGCCCGAGCAGTCCGGTGGCCTCGGCGGTGGCGTGGTCGCCGGGCCGGAACTCCAGGCGCTTGGGGCCGGACAGCTTCTCGTAGAAGCTCGCGAACTGGTTGGGCGGGAAGATGGTGTCGCCCCAGGCGTTGCCCAGCATGATCGCGGGCCGGTTGGCGTTGATCGCGTCGAGATGGGTCGCGGCGGAGCGCTTGCGGCCCCACGCGATCATCTCGTCCTCCTTGTCGAGATCGGAGGAGAGGAAGTCCTGGAGGGTCTGCCGGAGTTCGGGACCGGGGCGGCCGGTGAGGTAGCCGGCGCCGCCGAGCAGGGCGGCGGCCTGGAGGTGCTGGGTGCGACCGCTGTAGATGGAGTCGATGAGGTCGGCCCAGCCGCTGAGCGCGGCGACCGCCCTGACCCGCTTGTCGTGCGCGGCCACGAGCAGGCTGATGCCCGCGCCGTACGAGACGCCGGCCATGCCCACCCTGCCGGGATCGGCCGGGGTGTTGGCGAGCGCCCAGTCGATGACGAGAGAGGCGTCGGCGACGTCCTTCGGACCGGCGGTCTCGATCTCGCCGCCGGACTGCCAGAAGCCGCGCGAGTTGTAACTCACCACGACGTAGCCGGAGTCGGCGAGCTGCTGGGCCTGCGCGAGGTACTCGATCTGCGGCATCGCCCAGCTGGTCGGCAGCACGATCACCGGGTAGCGGGTGCCGGCGGAGGCGCCGGCCGGGGTGACGACATTGGCCTTGAGCACGGTGCCGCCGTCCCCGGCGATGTCGACGAAGCGGACGGTGCCGGCGGAGTCCGCATGGGCGGCGGGGGCGAGCCCGAGGGCCGTCCCGGCGACGAGAGCCGCCGAGACGGCGAAGGTCAGGGCTGTGCGCACGGGGTCACTCCTCACTGGTTCACTGAATGGGGGGCAGTGAAAGTGACCCGACGGTAACCGCGAAGCCTTACCCGAGGTAACTGCTCGGTAAGTTACGCATGGGTAACGATTGGCCGGTACGCGTCGGCGCAGCCGCCGGGGACGCGGCTCACCGGGCCGTGGCGGCCCGCAGCGCGTTCAGCGCGCGTCGCAGCCGTTCCTCCCGGCCGGTCACATCGTCCGGAATCCGCCGCGCGGCCGCCACCGCCTCGGTGGCCAGGGTCAGCCACACCTGCCGGTCCTGACTCCGGCTGACCGTCAGGAGCAGTCCGTCGACCAGCTTCGGCAGATACGCCTTCGGGCTCACTTCCGCGAGCACCCGGTACGCCAGGACCTCCTCCCACGAAATGTCGTCCCACGCGCCCAGTTGCCGGCTTCCGAGCAGCAGTACCCGCGCCCGCAGCACTGCGTCGTGATCGATCTTCCCCATGTGCCCCCTGTTCTCCGTGTGATGCACGACGGAGATTCTGGGAGTCGGAGGACACCCCGGACAAGGCTCTCCAACTGTGCGTTCCGTCCTACGAAAATGGCCGCTGACCTGTCATGATGGTGACGTCTTCACCCCGAATGGGAGGGCGGGCCGGTGCGGGACGCGAGCGAGGTACCCGACATTCCCGATGGTGCCGATGTCTTCGGCGTCCCCGATGTTCCCGACGTCTTCGATCCGCGGATCTACGCCGACGGCGTCCCGCACGCCCGCTTCCGTCTCCTCCGTGACCGCCACCCCGTGGTCCGCCAACCGGAACCGGAAGTCCTCGGCTGGCCCGCCGGGCCCGGGTTCTGGGCCGTGACCCGGCACGCCGACGTCGTACGGGTCCTCAAGGACGCCGCCGGGTACTCCTCGTACCTCGGGGCCACCCAGATCCGCGACCCCGACCCGGCCGACCTGCCGTTCATCCGCCGGATGATGCTCAACCAGGACCCTTCCCCACGCTCTGAACCGCGTTCGAGCGGGGGAGACCCCATGCACCACGGCCGGCTGCGCCGCCTCGTCAGCCGTGCCTTCACGCCCGGGCGGATCGAGCGCTTCGCCGGCACCGCCCGCGCACGGGCGCGTGAACTCCTGCTCACGGCACGGGAGTCGGGCCGCGAGGTCGACCTCGTACGGGCCGTCACCGACGAGTTCGCCCTGCTCAACCTCACGGACCTGCTCGGCGTGCCGGCCGCCGACCGGGGGCTGCTGCACACCTGGACCGAGCGGGTCATCGCCTACCAGGACCCCGACGAACCGCCCGTCCTCGGTCCCGACGGCCGGCCGGTCAACCCCCGCTCACCCGCCATGCTGGCCGAGATGTTCGCGTACGCGCAGGAGCTCGCCGCGCACAAGCGGAAGCACCCCGCCGACGACGTGATGACCACGCTCGCCACATCCGGACTCCGCGACGCCGAACTGGAGATGTTCTTCTTCCTGCTCACCGTCGCCGGAAACGACACCGTGCGCGGCGCCGCCCCCGGCGGGCTGCTCGCCCTCGCCGAACACCCGGAGCAGCAACGGAAGTTGTGGAGCGGCGAGGTCGGGATGGACACCGCCGTCGACGAACTGCTCCGGTGGCACCCGCCCGTCCTCTCCTTCCGCCGCACCGCTGCCCGGGACACCGAGCTCGCCGGGGTGAGGATCGCCGCCGGGGACAAGGTCGTCGTCTTCCACGCCTCCGCCAACCGCGACGAGCGGGCCTTCGCCGACCCCCACCGGCTCGACCTGTCCCGTACCCCCAATCCGCACGTCTCCTTCGGCGACGGACCGCACGTCTGCCTCGGCGCGCACTTCGCCCGGCTCCAGCTGCGCGTGCTCTACGAGGAGGCGCGCGCCGCGCTGCCCGGTCTCGCGCCCGCCGGGCCACCGCGCCGGCTCGTGTCCAACTTCATCAACGGGATCAAGTCGCTGCCGGTGCGGCTTGAGGAGTGCGCGCCACACGGGTGAGGTCGGCCACGAGCTCGACCACGTCGGGGCCGTACGCCTGGGAGTTGACGACCCTCAGGAGCAGGACGAAGGAGCCGTCCAGGCCGTACTTGCCGGACAGCGCCCGGTAGTTGCGCGCCAGATGGCGCGCGGCGGCCTGGTTGGTGACGGCCGCCTGGCCGCACAGCAGGAACACCGGGCGAGCGCCCTCGCCGCGGGTGAGGCGGGCGAGGACGACGTACTCGCTGACGCCCCACTCCGGGCGGTAGGTCTCGCCCGCCACGGTGAACATGCCCCGGTCCTCGGGCGGTTCCTGCTCCACGTTCATCGTGAGCCCCGGCAGCAGATTCGGCAGATGCGCCGCCATGCGCCGATTCGAGAACGGCCCCCCGATGCAGAACTCGGCTATCTCGCCCAGGCCCTGGCGGGCGGTGTCGTGCTGCACGATCCGGGGCCGGGCCCCGCAGTCCTTGATCAGTGCGGACAGTTCGAGCAGTGCCGACACGTCGGTGGCGTGCACCCCGCGCTCGCTGCCGGCCAGCCGGTTCACCACCAGCAGGCACTCCGAGCCGGAGGGCAGCCCGAAGAAGGCCTGCTTGCGGCGCAGCCGGCGCCGCCAGAAGTAGGTGCGGGTCAGCCAGCCGAGGGAGCCGCTGACGCCGGTGGCGAGCACGCCCAGGACGACGTTGCGCAGGTCTTCGTTCATGGGCGCGCATGCTACTGGGCGACCGGCCGCCTGTTCGAGAGGCGGTCCTGACGGGAGGTGCGGGCAGAAGTTACGCTGCGCGAACGGGCGTTGACTGGAGGTTGGGATGCAGTCTCGGACGCGGCGCTTCGCCGTACGCAACGGGTCGGTCGTGGCCGTCGCCGCCACGGTGCTCTCGGTGGGCGCCGCCGCCCCGCCGGCCGCCGCGCCGCCTGGCCCGGCCCCCACCAAGGTGCCGGTCGCCGCCGGCTGGGGCGGCGCCGTCGCCAGCGTCGACGCGGACGCCTCCGCCGCCGGCGTCGAGGTGCTGCGCAAGGGCGGCAACGCCGTGGACGCGGCGGTCGCCGTGGCCGCCGCGCTCGGCGTCACCGAGCCGTACTCGGCGGGCATCGGCGGAGGCGGCTACTTCGTCTACTACGACGCCAAGACCCGTACGGTGCACACCGTCGACGGCCGCGAGACCGCGCCCGGCTCCGCCGACGCGAACCTCTTCACGGAGAACGGCGTGCCGATCCCGTTCGCGGAGGGCATGACCAGCGGTCGCGGCGTCGGCACCCCCGGCACCCCCGCCACCTGGGAGACGGCGCTCGACGCCTGGGGCAGCAAGCCGCTCGGCAGGCTCCTCGAACCGGCCGAGCGGCTCGCCCGCGACGGCTTCACGGTCGACGCCACCTTCCGCGCCCAGACCGCGGGCAACGAGGCACGCTTCCGCGACTTCCCGGCCTCCGCCGAACTCTTCCTGCCCGGCGGGCAGTTGCCGATGGTCGGCTCGGTCTTCAAGAACCCCGACCTGGCCCGTACGTACGAGAAGCTGGGCCGGGAGGGAGTCGGCGCGCTCTACCGGGGCCCGCTGGCCCGCGACATCGTCAACACGGTGCAGCACCCGCCGGTACGGGCCGGGGCGACCCGGGTGGTCCGCTCGGGCGATCTGACGGAGGCCGACCTCGCCGGGTACGAGACGATCCGGCGGGCGCCCACCAAGGTGTCCTACCGGGGCCTCGACGTGTACGGCATGGCGCCCTCGTCCTCCGGCGGCACCGGCGTCGGCGAGGCGCTGAACATCCTGGAGTCCACCGACCTCTCGCGCGCCTCGCGGGCGGCGTATCTGCACCGCTTCATCGAGGCGAGCCGGATCGCCTTCGCCGACCGGGGCCGCTGGGTCGGCGACCCCGCCTTCGAGGACGTGCCCGTCCGCGGCCTGCTCTCGCAGCGGTACGCCGACTCCCGGGCCTGCCTCGTCCGCGACGACGCCGTCCTGAGCAGCCCGCTCGCGCCGGGCGACCCGCGCGACCCGGCGGCCTGCGCGACCGGCGGCACCGCCGCCCCGACCACGTACGAGGGCGAGAACACCACCCACCTCACGGTCGCCGACAAGTGGGGCAACGTCGTCGCCTACACCCTGACCATCGAGTCCACGGGCGGCAGCGGCATCACCGTTCCGGGCCGCGGCTTCCTGCTCAACAACGAGCTGACCGACTTCTCCTTCGCCCCGGCGAACCCGGCCGTCCACGACCCCAACCTGCCCGGCCCGGGCAAGCGCCCCCGCTCCTCGATCTCCCCGACGATCGTCCTCGACCGCACCGGCCGCCCCGTCCTCGCCCTCGGCTCCCCGGGCGGCGCCACCATCATCACCACGGTCCTGCAGACCCTCACCGGCGTCGTCGACCGCGGCCTCCCCCTGGTCGACGCCATCGCCGCCCCGCGCGCCAGCCAGCGCAACCAGACCACCACGGAACTCGAACCGGCCCTCTGGAACAGCCCGCTGAGGGCCGACCTCGAAGCGATCGGCCACGCCTTCCGCCAGAACCCCGAGATCGGCGCCGCCACCGGCGTCCAACGCCTCCCCGACGGCCGCTGGCTCGCCGCCGCCGAACCCGTCCGCCGCGGCGGCGGCTCGGCGATGGTGGTCCGCCCGGCGCCGTAGAGCGGGTGGACTACAGCGCCGTCAGGATGCGCGGGCCCGAGTCCGTGACGGCGACGGTGTGTTCGGTGTGGGCCGCGCGGGAGCCGTCGAGGGTGCGGATGGTCCAGCCGTCGGCGGCCGTGTAGTGGTGGTCGTGGCCGCCGCCGATCAGCATCGGCTCGATCGCGATCACCATGCCGTGGCGCAGTGGCACGCCCCGGCCCGGGCGGCCCTCGTTGGGGACGTCCGGGCCCTCGTGCATCGTGCGGCCCACGCCGTGGCCGCCCATGCCGTCCGGGATGCCGTAGCCCGCCGTGCGGCAGACCCGGGCCACGGCGTGCCCGATGTCCCCGACCCGGTTGCCGACGACGGCCGCCGCGATGCCCGCCTCCAGCGCCTCGTACGCCGTGTCGATCAGCCGGGTGTCCTCCGGGCGTGCCCGGCCGACCGTGAAGCTGATCGCCGAGTCGCCGACCCAGCCGTCGAGCACCGCCCCGAAGTCCGCGCTCACCAGGTCGCCGTCGGCGAGGGGCGTGCCGTCCGGGACGCCGTGCACGATCGCGTCGTTCACCGAGAGGCAGAGGGTCGCCGGGAAGGGCACCGGCGCCCAGTTCGGGCGGTAACCCAGGAAGGGCGAGCCCGCGCCGGCGACCGCCAGCACCTCCCGCGCCACGCCGTCGAGCTCGGCCGGGGTCACCCCGGGCGCCGCCTTGTCCCGCACCGCCTGGAGGGCCTGGGCCACCACACGGCCCGCCTCGCGCATGAGCAGCAGGTTCGCGTCCGTCTTGATCTCCATCACGCCAATTACTATACCGGTATTAGAATGGGTCGCATGGTGCGCACACCCCTCACCCCCGAAGAACGCGAGCGCGGCGAGCGGCTCGGCCGGCTGCTCCGCGAGGCCCGCGGCGACCGCTCCATGGCCGAGATCGCCGCCGCCGCCGGCCTCTCCGCCGAGACCCTCCGCAAGATCGAGACCGGCCGCGCCCCCACCCCCGCCTTCTTCACGGTCGCCGCCCTCGCCGGCGTCCTGGACATCTCGATGGACGAGCTCGTCACCCGCTGCGCCTACGTCCCGGTCTAGGCCGTGTCTGACAAATAGCGTCGTCCGCCCGCAGGGCGGGGCGCGCGGCGTCCGGTGCGTGCAGGCGCAAGGCGGAGGATCATCCTCGTAC